>CAMPIO010000056.1 GCA_946886405.1 uncultured Pseudoxanthomonas sp. | reverse complement strand
AAGGCGAAACCCGGGATGCGCGATCATCCCGCTATCGCGATACGTCAATCTCCTCGTCCCCGGTTTTCGCTGCGCTCTAACCGGGCTACGCGGGCGACGTCTTCCCGCGCATCGCGCCCGACCACCGTAGCCCGGGTAGAGCCAACGGCGAAACCCGGGGATGCGCGATCATCCGGCTATCGCGATGCGTCAACCTCCTCGTCCCCGGTTTTCGCTGCGCTCCAACCGGGCTACGCGGGCGACGTCTTCCCGCGCATCGCGCCCGACCACCCGTAGCCCGGGTAGAGCCAAAGGCGAAACCCGGGGATGCGCGATCGTCCTACTCGCCACTCGGCGCCGCCGCGCCTTCGCGGCCACCTGCCCAGTCGACCGGCAGTGCACCGCGCGCCACGAACGCGTGAAAGGAAGAATGCGGCCACGCCGCCACGCGCGTGACGTATCCGTGCTTGACCGGATTGAAGTGCACGTAATCGATGCGGCGCGTCAGGCTGTCCGCATCGCGGAGGGTGGATTCCCAGAAGCGCCTTGCCCACGGGCTGCACTCGCCCTTGCCGCGCGACGGGAACACGACGCCCTTGCAGCGCAGACGGACGGTGAAGTCCCGCTTGATCAACCGCCAGCGCATCGAATAGCGGTCGTCGCCGGCAGGCAATCGCATTACGGCATGCAGGTGATCGGGAAGGATGACGATAGCGAGCAGAGAAAAAGGATGCCGCTTGCGCACGCTATGTATCGCGCTTCGCAGTTCGTCGACGTGATCGACCAGCGTAGTGGCTGCCCGGTCGGCCAGCGTGTGGGTGAAAAAGAACGTCCCTCCCGGGACACGATGTCGGCGGTAGTCGACCATGCCGACAGCCTGACGCGCCGCCGCGATCCGTGATGTCGGCAGATGCCCCGCCGTGATATCAGGATACCGCGCGAACCCGTCGGCACCTCCTGACCCGTAGCCCGGTTGGAGCGAAGCGAAAACCGGGGTCGAGGACGTTGACGTATCGCGATAGTTGGATGATCGCGCATCCCCGGGTTTCGCCTTCGGCTCTACCCGGGCTACGGGGCTGGGCGGAGAAGGCTCACACCATCGGCAGCTTCAATCCCTGCTCCTTGGCGCACTGCACGGCGATGTCGTAGCCGGCATCGGCGTGGCGCATGACGCCAGTGCCGGGGTCGTTCCACAGGACACGCGCGATGCGCTTGTCGGCTTCTTCGGTGCCATCGCAGACGATGACCACCCCGGAGTGCTGCGAGTAGCCCATGCCGACGCCGCCGCCGTGGTGCAGCGAGACCCAGGTGGCGCCACCGGCGACGTTCAACATGGCGTTGAGCAGCGGCCAGTCGGACACGGCATCGGAGCCGTCCTTCATCGCCTCGGTCTCGCGGTTCGGCGAGGCCACGCTGCCGCTGTCCAGGTGATCGCGGCCGATCACCACCGGCGCCTTCAGCTCGCCGTTGCGGACCATCTCGTTGAAGGCCAGGCCCAGCTTGTGGCGCAGGCCCAGGCCGACCCAGCAGATGCGCGCCGGCAGGCCCTGGAAACTGATGCGCTCGCGCGCCATGTCCAGCCAGCGATGCAGGTGCGCGTCGTCGGGAATCAGTTCCTTGACCTTGGCGTCGGTCTTGTAGATGTCCTCCGGATCGCCGCTCAGCGCGACCCAGCGGAACGGGCCCACGCCGCGACAGAACAGCGGACGCACGTAGGCGGGCACGAAGCCGGGGAAGTCGAATGCGTTCTTCAATCCCTGGTCGAAGGCCATCTGGCGGATGTTGTTGCCGTAGTCGAACGTCGGCACGCCCATCTGCTGGAACGCCAGCATCGCCTCCACGTGCACACGCATGGCCTGTTTGGCGGCATCGCGCACGCGCTCGGGTTCGGCCTTCTGTTCGGCCAGCCACTGCTCCACCGTCCAGCCGATCGGCAGATAGCCATGCACCGGATCGTGCGCGCTGGTCTGGTCTGTGACGGCATCCGGACGCACTCCGCGCTTGACCAGTTCCGGCAGGATCTCGGCCGCGTTGCCGAGCAGCGCGATGGACTTCGCCTCGCCCATCGCCGTGTACTTCGCGATGCGTGCGAGGGCGTCGTCGAGGTCGGTGGCCTGTTCGTCCACATAGCGCGTGCGCAGTCGCATGTCGATGCTGGACTGGCGGCATTCGATGTTGAGCGAACTGGCACCGGCCAGCGCCGCGGCCAGCGGCTGCGCGCCGCCCATGCCACCGAGGCCGGCGGTGAGAATCCATTTGCCCGTCAGGTTGCCGCCGTAATGCTGGCGCCCCATTTCCACGAAGGTCTCGTACGTGCCCTGCACGATGCCCTGGCTGCCGATGTAGATCCACGAACCGGCGGTCATCTGGCCGTACATCATCAGGCCTTTCTTGTCGAGTTCGTTGAAGTGTTCCCACGTGGCCCAGTGCGGCACCAGATTGGAGTTGGCGATCAGCACGCGCGGGGCATCGGGATGCGTGGGGAACACGCCGACCGGTTTGCCGGACTGCACCAGCAGCGTCTCGTTGTCGTCCAGCTCGCGCAGTGACTTCAGGATGGCGTCGTAGCAGGCCCAGTCGCGCGCGGCGCGGCCGATACCGCCGTACACCACCAGCGAGGTGGGGTCTTCGGCGACTTCCGCATCCAGATTGTTCTGCAGCATGCGGTACGGCGCCTCGCTGAGCCAAGACTTGCAGGTGAGCGTGGCACCGCGCGGGGCGCGGATGACGCGGGACGGGTCGTGGCGGGGATCGGACATGGGACATTCCAGGTGCAGGTATGCGGCCATTATCGGCGGGAGGCCCCGCCCGGCGCGAGCCATGGCGATGCTGCAGTGCGCGAACGGCCGCATGGCAGAATCCAGCCATGAACGCTCTGCGCCCCGCTTTGTTCGCCATGTTGTCGGCCTGCCTGCTGGTGGCGGCACCCGCCCACGCCACCCCGCCGGATCGGATACTCGTCTTCACGAAGACGGCGAAATTCCGCCACGACGCGATTCCCGTGGCCGTGGCGACACTCCAGCGCCTGGTCGTCGAAGAAGGCATGGTGGCCGACCACACCGAAGATGCGCAGATCTTCACCACCGCGAACCTGGCGCGTTATCGCGCCGTGGTGTTCGCCAGCACCACCGGCGACGTGCTGGACGACGCGCAACAGGCCGCGCTGGAACGCTTCGTGCGCCAGGGCGGCGGCTTCTTCGGCGTGCATGCGGCGGCGGACACGGAGTACGGGTGGCCCTGGTACGGCGACCTGGTCGGTGCGTATTTCAAGGGTCACCCGCCCGGCCTGCAGTCCACGCACGTGCAGCGCGAGCACGATGGCAAACCCGCAGGCGCGCGCTGGCCCATCACCGATGAGCTGTACAACTACCGCACCAATCCGCGCGCGCACGTCCGCGTCATCGCTACGGTGGACGAGCGGGAATACGAAGGTGGGACGATGGGCGAGGACCATCCCATCGCGTGGTGCCATGCGTTCGACGGCGGCCGCAGCTGGTACACCGGACTGGGCCACGACGCGAAGGTCTACGAAGATCCGAATGTCATCGCGCAGCTCGTGCGCGGCCTGCGGTACGCGGCCGGGCGCTCGGATGACTGCTGACGCGACTCCTTCCCTCTTGTGCGAGGGAAGGGAGCCAAGACGGAACGCCGGTGCTTAGCGGACGGCAGGATCCAGCGCGCGAAGCGCGTCTGCGAGGTTGGTGTGCCCCGTACTGTCCAGTTCGTCCTTCGTGTACGAGCGTCCGGGCTGGCCGTTGCACGCAGTCTTGGCGTCACGCTGGCGGATCCGGCTGCCCGTCTGGCGCACGCAGTTGGCTTCGGACAGGGGCCGCTTGTCGGACGCAGGCGCCTGCTCGGCTACCGGCGCGGGTGCGGCCTTCGCATCAATGGCGATGACGGGCTCGACGGCGGTCGAGGCGGCGGGGGCCGGCGACTGGGCATGGGCACTGACCGCCAGCAGGCAGGCCGCGAAGGCGACAATGATCGGGGATTTCATGGGGCGCTCCAGGCGCAGGGGTGAGTACGAGGTACGGCGCCGGGCGCGACGGCGTCGCAGCGTATTGCCCCGTGTTCAGGCCGGCCTCATTCCGCGACCCACGCCACCCTGCGATTCAGCGCATGGGCACGAACACATCACCCGGCAATGCATTCGGGCAGCGTTGGTCCGGGCGCTCCGGGCGGGTGACGCGTGACCCGGTCTGGCGCATACATCCATCCCGTTGCGCGGGACCGTCAGGGCGCTGGGTGAAATAGACCAGTTCGGCCCGCTGCCGCTTGATGGGCTCGGCGTCGTTGATGATGACCTGGACGCGCGGCTTGGTGCGCGGCTGATCCGGCGCAACCGGCGTCTTCGCATCCCCGAGCGTATAGGCCGACGCGGCCACGGGAACCAGCATCGCCAGCAGCACGCACGCGCATCTCGTCTTCGTCATGTCGTCTCACCATCCGGGGGCCGTCCTCAGCATCGGGCGCATTCGCCGACACGTCAACCTGACGCGAGGCCGACATCACCCCATGCCATACTCGGTCGCGGATTCCCTGCCTCGCCATGCCCTTGCACGCCAAGTTCCTGCTGATCGCGTTCGCGCTGCTGTTGAGCGCATGCGCCTCCCATCACCCTGTCGCCGCTCCCGCGCCGTCGGTGATCCTCGTCTCCATAGATGGCCTGCGTGCCGACGTTCCCGGCAGTGGACGCATGCCGACGCTGGACGCGCTGTTCGCGCAAGGCGCACGCGCCGCCTGGGTCAACCCGTCCTACCCCACGCTCACGTTCCCCAACCACTACACCCTGGTGACCGGCCTGCGACCCGACCGGCACGGCATCGTCCACAACGACATGCAGGATCCCGCGCTCGGCCGGTTCGAATCGAAGAAGGCCTCGGGACGCGACGGCCGATTCTGGGGCGGCGAACCGATCTGGATCGCCGCGCAACGCACCGGCCTGAAGACCGCGACGATGTTCTGGCCCGGCTCCGAAGCGGAGATCGCCGGTGGACGCCCCGATCACTGGCGCCCTTTCGACAGCAGGATGACACCGGACCAGCGCGTCGCCAGCGTGCTGGCCTGGCTCGACCTGCCCCCCGCCCAGCGTCCGCGCTTCATCACGCTGTACCTGGAGCAGTACGACGTGGCGGCGCATGCCACAGGCACCTTCTCGCCCGAAGCGCTCGACGCGATGCGCCAGATCGACACTGCGCTGGCCGCGCTGCTGCAGGGCCTGGATGCGCGCAAGCTGCGCGACTCGACCAACCTGATCGTGTTGTCCGACCATGGCATGGCCGATGTACGCAGCACCGACACCGCCTATCTCGATGATGTGTTGCCGGAGTCGATGTTCTCGTGGTCGTCGCTGGGTCCCGTCGCCCACATCACGCCGCATGCGGGACTCGAAGCCGATGTCGCGCGCCGCCTGGTCGGTCGTCACGACCATTACAGCTGCTGGAACAGGGAAGACCTGCCCGACGCATGGCACTACGGGCGCAACCCGCGCGTCGCACCGATCCTCTGCCAGTCGGACACGGGCTGGCGCCTGCAACTGCACCGCCATCCGCTGCCCAGCCGACCCGTGAAGGGAGAACATGGCTTCGCCCCGGAGGATCCGCAGATGCGTGCGTTCTTCGTGGCGTCGGGGCCCGACTTCGTTCCCGGCGCGGCACTGCCCGCGTTCGACAACGTCGACGTTTACCCGTTGCTTGCCCATCTGCTGGGCATCCCGCCGGCGCCCAACGACGGCACGCTGGACACCTTCACGCCCGCGCTGGTGCTGCGGGCGACCACGAAGCATTGATGTCCGGAAACGGCAAGTCCGCGTGCAGCGCCGGTGCTAGCCTGCGCGCATGCCTGCCATCGATGCCACCGCCCTGCCCGATCCGCGCGTCTGTGAACAGGCGCGCCTGAGCCGCGATGCGCGTTTCGATGGCCTGTTCTTCACGGCCGTGACCAGCACGCGGATCTATTGCCGACCGGTATGCCCGGCACCCGCGCCAAAGCCGTCCAACATCGTGTACTACCGCCATGCGGCAGCGGCGGAAGCGGCAGGCTTCCGTCCCTGCCTGCGCTGCCGTCCCGAGCTTGCGCCAGGCGATGGCAGTTGGCGGCGCGGCGACGATGTCGTCGCGCGCGCGCTGACATTGATCGAACAGGGCGCACTGGCGGACGCGCCCCTGTCGGCGTTGGCCGGCAAGGTCGGCCTGGGCGAACGCCAGCTGCGGCGACTGTTCACCGATCGCCTCGGGGCCACGCCGGTGGAAGTGCATGGAACGCGTCGCCTGCTGTTCGCCAAACAGCTGCTTACCGAGACCATGTTGCCGATCACGCAGGTCGCGCTGGCAGCGGGCTTCGGCAGTCTGACCCGTTTCAACAGCGCATTCCGCGAGGAGTACCGCATGGCGCCGCGCGACCTGCGCAAGCGCCATGCACCGCCGTCGCACGACGTGGTGACGTTGCGGCTGGGTTATCGCCCTCCCTACGACTTCGCGGCCATGCTGGACTTCCTGCGCGGACGTGCGCTACCCGGCGTGGAAGCCGTGGACGAGGCCAGCTATCGGCGCGTGATCGGGACAGCGGACGCGCCGGGCTGGCTGCGTGTCAGCGCCTGGGATGCGGATACCCAGGCCCTGAAGCTGGAATTGCATGGCGTGGCACCGATGCAATTGCTGGACATCGTGCAACGGCTGCGCCGCATGTTCGATCTGGACGCCGACCCGCATGTCATCGCGCAGGCGCTCGGCAACGATGCACGCCTGCGCCCCCTGGTGCAGGCACGACCCGGCCTGCGTCTGCCCAGCGGCTGGGACGGCTTCGAAATCGCCGTGCGCGCAGTGATCGGCCAGCAGGTCAGCGTGGCCGCGGCGCGCACACTGACCGCGCGACTGGCGCAGCGGCATGGCACGCCGCTGTCTTCGGGCTTCGATGGCCTGACGCATCTGTTCCCCACACCGGACCGGCTGGTCGATGTCGATCTCACGGAGATCGGCCTGACCCGTGCGCGCGCCGACACCGTTCGTGGACTGTCGCGCGCCCTGCTGGACGGTCGCGTGGACTTCCAGCGTGAGCGGACGCTGGAGGATTTCACCTCGCGCTGGGTCGCCTTGCCCGGCATCGGGCCGTGGACCGCGCACTACATGGCCATGCGGGCCCTCGGACATCCCGATGCGTTTCCCGCCGAAGACCTGGTGCTGCAGAAGGCGGTGCCGGCCGACGGCGTTCGCATGACCGCGAAGGCGCTGACGGCGCGTGCGGAAGCGTGGCGCCCTTGGCGCGCCTACGCGGTGATCCATGTGTGGAAGGGCAGCATGTCCTCGTCGAAAGCTCCCGTTTCTGTAGGAGCGACGTGAGTCGCGACCTGTATCCTCCAAACGACGACGGATCTTCATTCATGCGGTCGCGACTCACGTCGCTCCTACATCCAAGCGAGCCTATCCCACCACCATGATCCTCTTCCGCCATCTCGACAGTCCTGTCGGCACGCTCACCATCGCCGCGACGGACGCGGGCCTGCATGCGATCGAGTTCCCGCGGAATCGCCATCCGGCCGACCGGCAGGGATGGACGGAAGGCGATCATGCACTGATCGATCTCGCGGCGTGCCAGCTGGGCCAGTATTTCTCGGCGGGGCGACAGGCATTCGATCTACCACTGGCACCACGCGGCACCGAGTTCCAGCGCAGCGTGTGGATGTCGCTGGCCAACATCGGCTATGGCGAAACCGTCAGTTATGCGCAACTTGCGCAGCGTGTCGGCAAGCCCACGGCCATGCGCGCGGTGGGTGCCGCAAACGGCCGCAATCCCTTGCCGATCGTGTTGCCCTGCCATCGCGTGATCGGCGCGGATGGCTCACTCACGGGGTTCGGTGGCGGACTGCCCACCAAGCAATTCCTGCTGGAACTGGAAGGCGCACTCAAGAAAGCCGACGACCTGTTCGGCTGAGGCGGCTACATCCCGCGGAAACGCTGCTGGAACGCCGCGCTGACGGGCAGCACATCGGCGCGGCCCCTGACGCTGAGGTGGTGGCGGCCGAGTTCGTCCTTGCGCACACGATCGATCGCCTGCACGCGCACCAGCACGCCGCGGTGCACCTGCCAGAACACATCGGGATCCAGCCCGCCAAGCAATTCCTTCAACGGCATGCGGATGATCGCCTCGTCGCCGGCGGTGACCACGCGCACGTACTTGTCCTGCGCCTGGAAGAACAACACGTCGTCAATGGCGATCATGCGCACGCTGTCGCCGACGCTGGCGGTGATCCAGCGGATCAGGCGATCGCCCTGCGGCCGCAGACGCGCCTCCAGATCATCGATCAGCGCGCGCAGGTCGGGCGCGGGCGCGTCGCGGAGCCGCTCCTGTACGCGGGCCACCGCCTGCTCGAGCCGTGCATCCTGCACGGGTTTGAGCAGGTAATCGGCCGCACCCGCTTCGAAGGCACGGATGGCGTAATCCTCGTAGGCCGTCGTGAACACCACCAGCCCGCCATATGCGACCACACGTCGTGCCACGTCCAGCCCGCTGACACCCGGCATGCGGATATCGAGGAACGCCACCCGCGGCCGGTGCTGCTCGACGGCTTCGAGTGCGGATACGCCGTCCTCGCAGATCGCCACCACCTCCAGCGCCGGCCACGCCGCGCGCAGCTGCTGCTGCAACGCGCGTCGTTGCGGCGCTTCGTCTTCGGCGATCAGGGCGGTGACCTGCTTCATGCCCGCGACCCCGTCGGCACCTGGATCTCGGCGCAAACACCCCGCCCTCCTGCGCCCGCCGCCAACGCGAAAGTCGCCTGCGCCCCGTAGCGTGCGGCCAGTTGCTCACGCACATTCGCCAGGCCCATCCCGGTGCTCAATCCCGGTTGCAGGCCGGCGCCATCGTCGATGACACGGACGCGGACACGGTCGCCCGCGCGTTCGGCGGTGACGTCGATGCGCCCGGCGCCCGGACGTGGTTCGATCCCGTGCTTGATGGCGTTCTCCACCAGCGTGATCAGCAGCGACGGCGGAAACGCCAGTGCACGCAGCGCATCGTCGGCCTGCACCGCGTAGGTCAGCCGCCCGCCCATGCGCACCTGCATCAGCGCGAGATAACTCGCGCAGATGTCGAGTTGCTGGCCCAGGTTCGCATGCAGTCCACGGTCATCGCGCAGCTTGGGAATGGTGGCGCGCAGGAAGTCGACCAGTGCGTCCAGGGTGGCCTCGGCCTGTGCTGGATCCTGCCGGACCAGCGCGCGTACCGACGCCAGGGTGTTGAACAGGAAGTGCGGCTCAACCTGCGCCTGCAGCACGCCAAGGCGAAGATCGGCTTCGTGCACCCGGCTTTCCATCTCGTCCAGCGCGCGGGCGTGGTGATGCTGGTCCCAACGCTGGCGTTCGCTGAAGTAGGCGCGCAGTGCGAGGCCACCGCCGAACAGGCCGTAGACAAGCACCAGCGCGGCGAGATTGACCGCCAGGCCGATGGCTTGCACGAGCGGACCGGGCGGCGCCACGGTGGGCTTCAGGCCCATGGCGGCGAGGCCGGGCGCCATCAATTGCTCCACGTAGGCAGACGCCACGCGGTCGATGAAGAAGCTCAACACCACGCCCACCAGCACCGCCACGACCACCGCCTTGCGTTCCCGCGCGATCGGCCAGTGCTGGTGGCGCACCGCGGTCGCCAGTGCCGGGCCCAGCATCGCCATCAGGCTGAAGGCGATGAACTGGGCAAGGCCTACCTTCAGCGCCACGCCCACCTCCTGCACGGCCACACCGACGCCGGCGGCGATGAAAGCGACGACGACGAGGATGACGCTGCAGAACAACACGCTGCGCCCGACCAGCCAGCGCAGGCCGAACACCGGGTAGCGGCGGTAGCGACTCAGCACCGTGGTGCCTCCGACGAGCACGTCGGCCGGCAACGGCTGCGTCAAGGCATAGTCGTGCGAAGCCGTCACTTCCTCTCACCCCGCAACTGCTGGCCGGCCTGCTTCAGCGTCAGCGCGATGACCTTGCCCGCCGCGTCACGTTCGAAGCGGATCTCCGCGCCCACGGCATCCATCACGAACACGTCGCGTTCGACGGCCTGCACGGGCAATGCCGGCTGGCCCGTGCCCTGGATGGTCAGGGTTTCGCCCTGCGCCTTCACCGTGAGTGCGAACGACGGCACCAGCGGGTACTCCCCTTCGTAGTCCTTCAACGTGGCGGTGTCGACGTTCACTGTCGCTTTGGGCGCCGCATCGACGCGCTTGGCCGGCATCACGCCACCCATCTGCAGCCAAGTGAAGGTCTGGCCTTCCTGGGTGCGCTGGGGCCGCAGCACGGCGTCGAACTCGCGGGGATAGAAATCGCCAGCATTGTCATAGCCCATCGCGTAGACGCCCTGCCCGGCGGCCCGGATCTCCAGCGCGTCACCGTTCCGGCGCAGCGTCATCTTCATGCCGCCCGCCAGTGCGTACTCGCCGGCCAGTGCGTCGAGCAACGCGGTGTCGGGCTTGGCCTCGCGGCGCGGCTTGCCGAGCGGGAAACTGGCATCGACCAGGTGCAGGCCCAGCGAGCCGAGGCTGCCGATGGAGTTCCAGGTGGTATCGGACAGGATCACCACACCGCGTTGCTGCGTTTTGTCGAACGACACGAACGAAGAGAAACCACCGGTGCCGCCTTCATGCACGTGCACCGTGCGTCCGCCCACCGGCATCAGCATCCAGTTCATCGCCATCGGCGGCGTATCGGACACTTTCTGCTGCGACAGCTGCAGGGCGGGCGAGATCGCGGTCGCTTCACTGCCCAGTTGGCCCTGCACGTAGCGCACCATGTCGTCGAGCGTGGCGCGGACGCCGCCCACACCGGCCAGGTCGGTCTGGAAATCCCATGCCGAGGCGGCACGCGTGTTGGGCGTGTGTCCCTGCGCCGGACGGACACCAGCGGGTGCGACATTGACGTAGGCATGCCGCATGCCGAGCGGCGCGAACAGGCGCTGCTTCAACAGTGTTTCCATGTCGCTGCCCGCGCGGCGGGCAACGGCATAGGAAAGCACCATCGAGGCGAAGTTGGAATATTCGAATTTGCTGCCCGGCGCCGCCGTCAGGGTCACGTCACCGAGGGATGCCAGCAAGGTAGCGGCGTCGAGCTTCGCGTAGGGGTCATCCATGCTGGGCGCGGCCATGCGCGACGGCAGCGCCGGGAGGCCAGCAGTGTGGGTGACGACGTGGCGCAACAGGATGGGCTTGCCCTGGTACTCGGGCAGCTTCGTGCCTTCGGGCAGCCAGGCCGACAACGGATCATCGAGCGAACCCTTGCCTTGCCGGATCAGGTCGGCCAGCAGTGCGGCCGTCATGGTCTTGCTGACCGACCCGATTTCGAAGGCGGTATCGGGGCCGATGCGCGCCAGATCCTTCGGATCGGCGCAGGCGAAGGTGCGTGCCACCGCACCTTTTTCAACGACGGCGACCGCCATGCAGGCACCCGTACGGTCGCCCTGCAGACGCTCGCCGACGAGATCGGCCAGCGCCGCATCGCTCATCGCATGGGCGGAACCACTGGCGACGGCCAGCGTGAGGGCAAGGGAATGGGCATACGTCATGGCAAGGCTCCTGATGGGATGGTGACCATGCTGGCGCACGACGGGCCGGGCCGGGCCTGCATCGGATGGACGCCGCCCTGGGGCCGACAGAACCCTCCAACCGGCCGATAGCCACGCCGCCAGGAGCGCGCGCGCTCGCATGCCTCACTCCCTCAGCAATCGCCGGAGCGTTTCGCCATAGCGCCGTGCGATCGCATCGCGCTCGACATGACGTCCTGCGGAAACGACCTCGCGCCCCGCCACGCGGACCTGCTTCACCAGTGGCCGGTTGCCGGCGAACATCCAGCGATCCACCAGATCGTCGGTCGTTGCGCCGGCCAGCGCGGGGGCGTCGCCATCCAGCACGACCTCGTCGTGGACACGATCGAATCCCGTCGCCGTCGACAGGCTCTCCCGCACGCGTTGCAACAGGGTTTCGCCGACACTGGGGGTCGCCGGGGTCACGGCGATGTTGCGGTGGCGCGTGACCAGGCGCTGGCCGTACTCCAGCCAACGCAGCTCCTCCACCGGCGACACCGAGACATGCGAGTCCGAGCCGATACCCCAGCGCCCGCCCGCCGCCAGGTAATCGCGCAGCGGAAACAGGCCATCCCCCAGGTTGGCTTCCGTTGTCGGACAAATCGCCACGGTGGCGCCGCGCGAAGCGATGCCCAGTGTCTCCTCGCGCGTCAGGTGCGTGGCATGCACCAACGTCCAACGAGGGTCGACGGAAAACTCGCGCAGCAGCCATTCGACCGGCCGGGCGTTCCGCACGGCCAGGCAGTCCTGCACTTCGCCCACCTGTTCGGCGATATGGATATGCAGCGGCGCCCCGGCCGGCAGCGCGGCCAGCACTTCCCGCATGGCGGCCTCCGGCACCGCTCGTAGGCTGTGGAAGGCACAGCCGACGCGCAGCTGCTCGTCCTCCAGCGCACGAAGACCATCGAGCAGGCGCAGGAAGTCCTCGACGCCGTGGCCGAAGCGCTGCTGCCGCGCCGACAGCGCGCGTCCATCGAAGCCACCCGTCATGTACAGCACGGGCAGCAATGTCATGCGGATGCCGGTGTCGCGCGCGGCGGCGATCAGTGCCTTCGACATGGCGGCCGGATCGGCGTACGGCGTGCCGTCCGGCTGGTGGTGCACGTAGTGGAATTCGCACACCGTCGTGTAACCGGCCTCCAGCATTTCCGCGTAGAGCTGCGTGGCGACCGCATAGGTGCTGTCAGGATCCATGCGGCCGGCAAAGCGGTACATGATCTCGCGCCAGGTCCAGAAGCTGTCCTCAGGATGCGTCTGCCGTTCCGCCAATCCCGCCATGGCACGCTGGAAGGCATGCGAATGCAGGTTGGCGATGCCAGGGACGCGCCAATCGCCGTCGGATGCGAAGACCAGGGCTGGGTTGGCGTCGGGATGGGTCATGGCGATGCTTACGGCCGGCGACAGGGGTGCGCTAGGCTACCGCGTCGCCTTCGCCAAGACACGCCCATGGAAATGCCCGCCGCGCCCTTCATCGCCATTGCCGTCTCACTGTTCGCCGTCGCCATTTCCCTGTCGGTGGTGGCCATCGCCGTGCGGGCGCAGAAGAAGAACGCAGCATCGACCGATGGCAGCGGTACGGACGGTAGCGGTAGCGATACCGGCAACAGCCACACAGGGGATGCAGGCTGCGATGCCAGCGGCAGCGGCGGTTGCGATGGGGGCGGCGGCGGTGAGTGAGGCCGCAGGCATGCGCTGGGACGGCGCACTGGTGAACGCGCGTCTGGTCACGTTGGCCGACGACACCGGCTACGGCGTGGTGGAGGACGGTGCGCTGGGATGGCGCGACGGCAGCCTGGTCTTTGCTGGACCGCGGCACCAGTTGCCGGCGCCACCGGATGCGCTGGCGAACGAGGTGGTGGACGCTGCAGGCGACTGGGTGACGCCCGGACTGATCGATTGCCACACGCACGTCGTGTTCGGCGGCGACCGTGCAGGCGAATTCGAACAGCGTCTGCAGGGCGTGAGCTACGAAGACATTGCACGCGCGGGCGGCGGCATCGTCTCGACGGTGCGCGCCACCCGCGCCGCGAGCGAGGACGACCTGTTCGCCCAGTCGCTGCCGCGTGCCCGCGCGTTGCGCGACGACGGCGTGACCGCGCTGGAGATCAAGTCCGGCTACGGCCTGGACCTGGATAACGAACGCAAGATGCTGCGCGTGGCACGCAGGATCGGGGTTGAACTCGGCATCACGGTGCGTACGACGTTCCTCGGTGCGCATGCGCTGCCACCGGAGTACGCCGGACGCGCGGACGACTACATCGCCGCCGTCTGCGACTGGTTGCCGGTGCTGCATGCCGAAGGTCTGGTGGATGCCGTGGACGCGTTCTGCGAACGCATCGGCTTCACCGCGGCACAGACGCAGCGCGTGTTCGAGGCTGCCCGCACACTCGGCTTGCCGGTAAAGCTGCATGCGGACCAGTTGAGCGATGGCGGTGGCGCCGCCCTGGTGGCGGGTTTCGCCGGGCTTTCCGCCGACCACGTCGAGTACACCTCGGAGGCCGGTGTGGTCGCGATGAAGCAGGCGGGCAGCGTTGCGGTGCTGTTGCCTGGCGCATTCCATGTGTTGCGGGAAACCACGTTGCCGCCGCTGGATGCCTTCCGTGCGCACGGCGTACCGATGGCGGTGGCGACCGACTGCAATCCAGGCACGTCGCCCCTGCAATCGTTGCGGCTGGCGATGTCGCTGGCCTGCACGCATTTCCGCCTGACGCCGGAGGAAGCCCTGCGTGGCGCCACCGTGCATGCGGCACAGGCACTGGGTTTGCGGGATCGCGGCCGACTGGCGGCGGGACAACGCGCGGACTTCGTCCGTTGGCGCATCGGCCAGCCTGCGCAGCTGGCGTACTGGCTGGGCGGCGATCCGGTGACGGCCGTGCACGTCGGCGGCCGCGACGTCACGGCGGTCCCGTAAAACGAAAACCCCGGCCATGGCCGGGGCTTCGTGTCCGCAACCGGCAATGCCGGTGCGAAGGGCTTACTTGGCGACAGCCTTCTTGGCCACGGCCTTCTTGACCGGCGCCTTCACCACGGCCTTCTTCGCGGTCGCGGTCGCCGCCACGGCAGCCTTGGCGACGGTGCTCTTGCGGGCATTGCCATAGCTGGACGAATAGCGCTTGCCCTTGGCCGTCTTGCGATCACCCTTGCCCATCTTTGTTCTCCTGATTCAATGAAAAGTCCGCCCGGGTCGGGGCGGCTGCGCGGGCATCCACCGGAAACGGGGGCGCCGCGCGCGAGGCCGCAAAGCCTACCACAGCGGTGCCTTGCCGGCCGTAGCTGGTCGCTCGTAGGTTCAGTGGGCGCAGCTGGCGTCGTGCACGTGCCAGTGGTTCAGGCGCAGGTTCAGCAAGTGGGCAAGCCCCACCAGCATGCCGCCGACCGTCATCACGATCGCGTGGGGCACCACGGCTTCATGCAAAGGCGCGTACAGCACGCCGGCCCACAAGGCGGCCAGGCCGAACAGCAGCATGCCCAGCGCGCGGAACGCCCGATGCCGGCGGTAGCCCCACACCAGACTGAAAAGGCCCAGCACGGTCACGAACACGACAAAGCCACGTTCGAAACCGTCTCCCAGCCAGATCGACAGCCCCAACGAGGGGATGACCGCCAGCATCAGCGGCGTGATGGCGCAATGGAGCGCACAGACCAGCGAGCCTGCGGCGGCGAAACGGTCGAGCAAGGAGCGGAAAGAAGACTTCATGGGGGACAAGTATGACTTCCGGGAGAGTTACATTGTCACTATTGGTATAATATAACATAATTACCTCACTCCCCACGAGCCCTCGATCCCATGCCCATCGTGCGTCGCCCCCTCCTGCCCACCCCTTCCACGCTCGCGATCGCCTTGACCCTCGCCTTGGCGTCCCCCTTGGCAATTGCCGATGATGCCGACGCCGGCACATCGCCCAAGGACCTGGACGCCGTGGTGGTCACCGCCTCGCCACTGAAGGGGAACGCCGAATCCGTGGCGACACCCGTCGATGTGCTGTACGGCGAAGACCTGGACAAGGCAAAGGCCGGCACCCTGGGTGAAACCGTGGCCAAGCTGCCGGGCGTGCAGACCACCTACTTCGGTACCGGCGTCGGCCGACCGATCATCCGCGGCCAGGAGGGCCCGCGCGTGCAGGTGCTGTCAGGCGGCATCGGTTCGATGGATGCTTCGACCGTCAGCGCCGACCACGCGGTCAGCATCGAACCCTTCCTCGCCGACCAGATCGAAGTGTTGAAGGGCCCCGCCACGCTGCTGTTCGGCAGCGGCGCGATCGGCGGCGCTGTCAACGTGGTGGACGGACGCCTGGCCGAATCGATTCCCGACCAGCCGCTGAGCGGCCGTGCCGAAGTACGTGGCAACACGGTCAACGACGAACGTACCGGCATGTTCCGTCTCGACGGCGTGAGCGGCAACTGGGTGCTGCACGTCGATGGCCTGGTACGCGATACCGATGACTACGACATCCCCGGCGTGGCCATCCTGCACGACCACGAGGAGGGCGAGGAGCACGAAGAGGAGCCCCAGCCGAACGGTACGTTGCCCAACAGTTCGGTCAGGACCAAGGCAGGCGCGGTTGGCGCCACCTACCTGGGCGACCGTGGCTACTTCGGTCTGGCCGCCAGCACCTACCGCAGCAACTACGGCATTCCCGCCGGCGCGCATGTGCACGGCGAGGAAGACCACGACCATGACCACGATGGTGAAGAAGACCACGACCATGAGGAGCATGAAGAAGGCCCGGTTCGCATCGACATGGTGCAGAACCGCCTGGACCTGAAAGCGGGCGTGTACGACCCGGTTTCCTTCCTCGAAAGCATCAACCTGCGCGCCGCGTGGAACGACTACGAGCACCTCGAACTGGAGGGTGATGAAGTCGGCACCCGCTTCACCAACGAAGGCTACGACGCTCGTCTTGAAGCGGTACAGAAGACCTGGAACGGCTGGCGCGGCGCATTCGGCCTGCAGTTCGGCAGCACCGATTTCAGCGCGGTGGGCGCGGAGGCCTTCGTGCCGTCCACCGTCACCGACACGCTGGGCCTGTTCGTGCTGCAGCAGAAGGACTTCGGCCCGTGGAAGCTGGAACTCGGCGGCCGCTACGATCAGGTCAAACTGAAGCCGGAGGATCGCGCATCCACCGATTTCGACGCCATCAACCTGTCAGCCGCCGCGATCTGGCGCCTGAGCGACGGCTTCGACCTGCGCTTCGGGCTGGACCGCTCCGAACGTGCACCGACCAATGAGGAACTGTTCGCCGGCGGCACCCACGTGGCCACGCAGTCGATCGAGATCGGCGACGCCTCGCTGGACACGGAGAAGGGAGTGCGGGCGGAGATCGGTGCGCACTGGCATACCGATCGCGTGGACCTGAAGCTCGCGGTGTACCAGACGAAGTTCAAGGACTTCATCTACCTCACCGATACCGGCGTGGAAGAAGAAGGCTATCCCGTGCGGCTGTGGACGCAGGACGACGCCACCTTCACCGGCGCCGAGGCCGAGGCGAAGATCCAGCTCGCCGACACGACGGCGGGCGTTTGGGATCTGCGCCTGTATGGCGACTACATTCGCGCGAAGCTGGATGGCAGCGGCCTGCGCACCGTCACCTTTGAAGTACCGCACGGTGACCATACGCATGGCTACGAAGTCGACATCGCGCAAGGCGGCTACCTGCCGCGCATCTCGCCGATGCGCGTCGGTGCGGACCTGGGATGGTCGCTGGGCGGCTGGCGCGCATCCCTCGGTGCGGTGCGTTACAGCAAGCAGGATGACGTGGCACAGAACGAGAGTTCGAGCGATGGCTACACGCTGGTCGATGCCCACCTGGCCTATCGCTGGGATCGCGTGGCGTCGAGTTGGGAAGTGTTCCTGGACGGCAGCAACCTGACCGACGAGGAAGCCCGCCCGCATACCTCGCTGTTGCGCGATTACGCCCCGTTGCCGGGTCGCGGCGTGGCATTCGGCATCCGCGCGTACTTCTGATCCATCGCTGACGTTCCTCCCCCGGGCGGCTGGCCGGCATGGCAGCCGCCCTTCTTGACGTCCATTATGTGTATATACACATAATTGCCCGAATCCTGATTAGCCCCGCCGATGACGCCCTCGCCCGCTACCTCCAGCCTGTGCACCTGCTTCCGCCTGCGCCGCGCCAGCCGTCGGGTGACGCAGGTCTACGATCACGAGCTCGCCATTGTCGGCCTGAGTCTCAACCAGTATTCGATCCTGCGCCGCAGCGAGCGCGAGCCACGCGCCCTGGGTGGCTTGGCCGACGAGTTGGGCATGGATCGCACCACGCTCACCCGCAACCTGTCGCCTTTGGTGGCCGCCGGTCTGGTGGAAACGGTCTGCGGGCGCGATGCGCGTCAGCGCCTGGTCGCCGTGACCGCGCCGGGCCGCGATCGGCTGGCCGCAGCAAAGCCCTTGTGGCGACGCGCGCAGACGGTCATCGACGGCATGCTCGGCGAATCGGGCATCAAGCGGCTGCACGGCGACCTGGACCACCTTGACGATCTTCTGCGGCAGCATCTGGGAGACCCTGCATGAGCGCCGCGATCGCAACGCCTGCCCCGCGCATGCACTGGGGCCTGCTGCTGGCAGCCGCAGGCATGCTGATGATCACCATGGGCGCGCGGCAGACGACCGGTCTGTTCGTCGCGCCGATTCACCAGGACACCGGCATCGGCATCGCCGCGATCAGCTTCGCGCTAGCGATTGGCCAGTTCACGTGGGGTGCGGTGCAACCGGTGTTCGGCGCCATTGCCGACAAACGAGGCTCCACCGGCGTGCTGGTGTTGGGCGGCCTACTACTCGCCCTGGGCCTCGCGCTGACTCCGCACCTGACGTCACCGTGGGGTCTGATGTTCACGCTGGGCATCCTGACGGCGGCGGGTGCGGGCGCCGGCAGCTTCTCCATCCTGATCGGCGCCACCGCGCAGCAGCTCGCACCGGAGAAGCGTTCTTTCGCCGCCGGCTTCATCAATGCGGGTGGTTCGCTCGGGCAGTTCGTGTTCGCACCGCTGGTGCAGGCCGTCATCGCCTTCGCCGGCTGGGCCAGCGCGATGTATACGCTGGCCGTCGCCTCGCTGCTCGCGATTCCGCTGGCGTTCCCGCTGCGAAGGAAAGCCGCCATCACACCTGCCTCCACGGCAACTGCCGTCGGCAACATAACCCTCAAGCAGCAGATCGCCATTGCGCTGCGTGATCGCAGTTACTGGATGCTGCATCTCGGCTTCTTCACCTGTGGCGTGCACATCGCCTTCCTGGTGACGCACCTGCCCGGCGAAATCGCCTTGTGTGGCCTCTCACCCAGCGTATCGGCGATATCCATCGCGCTGATCGGCCTGTTCAACGTGGCCGGCAGCCTGGTCGCCGGCGCACTGGGCCAGCGCGTGCGGATGAAGTGGATCCTCGCGGTGATGTATGCGAGCCGCGCGGTGATGATCGCGCTGTACCTGATGGCGCCGCCGACGCCGTTGACGTTCTACGTGTTCGCCGCCGCGCTCGGCTTCACCTGGCTGGCCACCGTGCCGCCGACGGCGGGCCTGGTCGGCAAGCTGTTCGGCCCGCGCTACCTGGGCACGCTGTTCGGGCTGACCTTGCTGTCGCACCAGATCGGCGGCTTCTTCGGCGCCTGGCTCGGAGGCCTCGCGCTCGAACGCTCGGGCGACTACACATGGATGTGGTATCTCGACATGGCGCTGGCGCTGGTTGCGGCGATCGCGAATCTACCGATCAGGGAACGCTCACCCAAGGCGGTGCCGGCGGCGGCTTGAGCAGTGCTTTTGTAGGAGCGACGCGAGTCACGACCGCACGCCATCCGACGCCGGGTACACCGATGGGACTTCATTGACGGCAGCTGCCTCATCCTTCGCGAGACAACGGTTCACTACGCTGCAAGTCTGCGGTCGCGACTCACGTCGCTCCTACAACGGCAGCAGCCTTACGCCTCGGCGCACCGCGCGCACAGCCCGTGCACTTCCAGCGTCTGCGCCTGCGGCTGGAAGCCGAGGGCCTTGGCGCGCGCGTCCAGTGCCGCCACCACGTCGCGGTCTTCCAGTTCCACCGCGCTGTGGCAGCGGTCGCAGATCAGGAACGGGACCGAGTGCTGCGCGCTGTTGGGGTGGTGGCAGGCGACGAAGGCGTTCATCGACTCAAGCTTGTGCACGAAGCCGTTGGCCATCAGGAAATCGAGTGCGCGGTACACCGTTGGCGGCGCATCGGCACCGACGCCCTTGGTGGCGCGCACCCATTCCAGCAGTTCGTAGGCCTTCACCGGCTTGCCGGCTTCGGCGATCAGCTGCAGTACGCGGGCACGGATCGGGGTCAGCCGCAGGCCACGCTCCTGGCACGCGTGTTCCACCGCCGTCACGAATGCTTGCGCATCGTGGACGTGGTGGTGCGGGTCGGTGCAGGCGTGGGCGTTCGACATGGGGCGATCCCGAATCAGGCGTTCGTACCACTCTTGATGAGTGCGGCGTCGATGCGTTTCAAGGCTTCGTCACGACCGGCCAGGTAGACGGTCTGCGAAATGTCGGGGCTGACCTGTGTGCCGGTGATGGCCACGCGCAGCGGCTGCGCCACCTTGCCCATGCCCAGTTCCAGCGCCGCTGCGGCCTCGTGCAGTGCCGCCGATACGCTTTCGACACTCCATTCCGCCAACGCCGCCAGAGACTCGCGGGCCTTCGCCAGCGGGGCCTGGGCCGCCGCGCCCAGATGCTTGGCCACGGCCGCATCGTCGTAGCTCGTCAGCGGCTGGTACCAGACCACCGCTTTCTCGGCCATGTCCTTCAGCGTCTGCACGCGGTCGCGCAGCGCGACCACGACATCGGCCGGCGCAGGACCTGCGGCGAGATCGACGCCCAGCTTTTCCAGCTGGTAGACCAGATGCGGCGCGATGTCCGCAGGCGCATCGGTTTTGAGGTAATGCTGGTTGACCCAGCCCAGCTTGGCCATGTCCAGGCGCGCGGCCTTGGAGTTCACGTCCTTGACGTCGAACAGGTCGATCAGTTCCTGCCGCGAGAACAGTTCCTGGTCGCCATGCGACCAACCGAGGCGCGCCAGGTAGTTGATCAGCGCATGCGGCAGATAGCCGGCGTCCTTGTACTGCATCACGTCGGCCGCACCGGTACGCTTGGACAGCTTGGCGCCCTCCTCGTCCAGGATCATCGGCATGTGCGCGAACTTCGGCACCGGTGCGCCCAGCGCCTCGTAGATGTTGATCTGGCGTGGCGTGTTGTTGATGTGGTCGTCGCCGCGGATCACCTCGGTGATGCCCATGTCCCAGTCGTCGACCACGACGGCGAAGTTGTAGGTGGGATAGCCATCCGGACGGAAAATGACCATGTCGTCGAGTTCGCTGTTGGCGATCTCGATGCGACCCTTGATCAGATCGTCGAAGGCGACCACGCCGTCGAGCGGATTCTTGAAGCGGATGACGCGGTTCGGGTCGTCGCGGTGGGGCAGGTTCTGCTCGCGCGCGGCGCCGTTGTAACGCGGCTTCTCCTGCTTCGCCATGGCGGCCTCGCGCATGGCGTCCAGTTCCTCACGCGTCTCGTAGGCGTAGTAGGCCTTGCCGGCGGCCACCAGCTGTTCGGCCACCTCCCGGTAGCGGTCGATGCGCTGGGTCTGGTAGATCGGGCCTTCGTCGTAGCCCAGATCCAGCCACTGCATGGCGTCGAGGATGGCGTCGATGGCGGCCTGCGTGCTGCGTTCCCGGTCGGTGTCCTCGATGCGCAGGATGAAATCCCCACCGCGATGGCGCGCTTCCAGCCAGCAGTACAGCGCCGTGCGGGCGCCGCCGATATGCAGGTAGCCGGTGGGACTGGGAGCGAAGCGGGTGCGGCAGGCCATGGAGAAGCTCGATAGGCGGAATCCTGCAATTTTACCCTGCGCGCGACGCATTTCCGCCTTCCCCTTCAAGGGGAGGGCTTAGAATCCCTCCATGACCACGCTCTTCATCTCCGACCTGCACCTGGATGCCGAACGTCCGGCCGTGACCGAGCTGTTCGGCGCCTTCATGCGGAAAGAGGGTACCCGTGCCGACGCGCTCTATATCCTCGGCGACCTGTTCGAAGCCTGGGTAGGCGACGACGATCCGTCCGAGACCGGCGCTTACGTATGCGCGCGCATCCGCGAGGTCGCCGACGCCGGGGTGCCGGTGTTCTTCATCCGCGGAAACCGCGATTTCCTGCTGGGCGATGCGTTCGCGCGGCGCGCCGGCATGCGCATCCTGCCCGACCCGGCCGTCGTCATGCTGTACGGGAAGCCTGCTGTGCTGATGCACGGCGACCTGCTGTGCACCGGTGACACCGCCTACCAGGCGTTCCGTGCGCAGACGCGCAACCCGGCGTGGCAGGCGCAGTTCCTGTCGCAGCCGCTGGCAGCCAGGGTGGCGTTCGCCGCCCAGGCACGCGCGGCCAGTGCGGCCCACCAGGGCGGCATGAAGCAGAACGACAAGGCGCAGTTCGAGACCCTGACCGACGTGGCGCCGGCAACGGTCGACGCGACGTTTGCGCAGTTCGGCATCGACACGCTGATCCACGGCCACACGCACCGGCCGGCGATCCATGAACTCACCGTCGGTAAGCGCGCATGCCGGCGCATCGTGCTGGGCGACTGGTACGAGCAGGGCTCGGTGTTGCGCGTGGAGCCCGACGGGATGACATTGGAAGCACTCCTGTAGGAGCGCCCCACGGGCGCGATGCTTTCTGCACGTATGGAGGAACAGCAT
>CAMPIO010000055.1 GCA_946886405.1 uncultured Pseudoxanthomonas sp. | reverse complement strand
AACGGCGGCGTGTTCCGCGCCACCGCCGGCCTGCAGCAGAAGTTCGGCCCCGAGCGCGTGCTCGACACGCCGCTGGACGAGACCACCATCGCCGGCCTGACCGTCGGCCTGGCCGCGCAGGGCATGAAGCCCATCGCCGAGGCGCAGTTCGACGGCTTCGTCTATCCGATGGTCGATCATCTGATCTGCCACGCCGCACGCCTGCGTACCCGCACGCGCGGCCGCCTGCACTGCCCGATGGTGCTGCGCGTGCCGTGGGGCGGTGGCATCCGTGCGCCGGAGCACCACAGTGAAGCCAACGAGGCCATCTTCACCAACGTGCCCGGCCTGCGCGTGGTGATGCCGTCCTCGCCGCAGCGCGCCTACGGCCTGCTGCTGGCCGCGATCCGCGATCCGGATCCGGTCATCTACATGGAACCCAAGCGCATCTACCGCCAGTACAAGGAAGTCGTCGCCGACGACGGCGAAGCGCTGCCGCTGGACGTGTGCTTCGTGCTGCGCGACGGCACCGACGTGACCCTAGTGACCTGGGGCGCGCAGGTGAAGGAAGCGCTCGAGGCCGCCGACGCACTGGCCGGCGAAGGCATCAGCGCCGAGGTCATCGACGTGGCCACGCTGCGTCCGCTCGACTTCGACACCATCGCCGAATCAGTGGCGAAGACCGGCCGCTGCGTGATCGTGCACGAAGCGCCGCGCACCGCCGGTTTCGGCGCGGAGATCGGCGCGCGCCTGGCCGAGCAGTCGATGTACGACCTGCTGGCCCCGGTCGAGCGCGTCACCGGCTACGACACCCACATCCCGCTGTTCCGTCTGGAAATGAAGTACCTGCCCAGCGTCGACAAGATCGTCGCGGCGGCGAAGCGGGCGATGGCGAACGGTTAGTCCCGCCGCATGCCTCACTCGTAGAGCGGAGCTTGCTCCGCTCCGCCGGCCGAAAAAAGCAGCGGAGCAAGCTCCGCTCTACAACCAACGCTTACACGCGACACCCATCAGGACATCCGAATGAGCGAGAGCAAGACCTTCCATCTTCCCGACCTGGGCGAAGGCCTCCCGGACGCCACCATCGTCGAATGGTTCGTCAAGGAAGGCGATGTGATCCGCCTGGATGAACCCCTGGTGTCGATGGAAACGGCGAAGGCCGTCGTCGAAGTCCCCTCGCCCGTCTCCGGCAAGGTGATGAAGCTGGCGGGCGCGGCGGGCGACGTGGTGGTTACCGGCAGCATGCTCGCCGTGTTCGAGCCCGATGCAAGCCTGCCGCAGCGTGCCGAAGGCCAGGACACCGGCCACCACCACGGCCCGTCGAAGCCCGCTGTCGTGGGAGCGACGTCAGTCGCGAACCCGGTATCCGATGCAGCCTCCATCGCGACTGACGTCGCTCCCACCGAGGCAGACGCCGGCACCGTGGTCGGCGCCATGCAGTCGTCCAACGCCGTGCATGCCGAACAGGCGATCGCCGTCGGTGGCGTCAAGGCCATGCCGGCCGTGCGCGCGACGGCGAAAAAGCTCGGCGTGGACCTCGCGCGTGTGCGCGCCACCGGGTCCGACGGCGCCGTGACGATGCAGGACGTGAAGCAGGCCGCTGCAGACGGCTCCGCCCGCAGCGGTGCAGCTCCCGCGCCCGTGCGCGCGACCACACCCACACCGGCAGCCATGACACCCGTGCAGACGCAGCGCACCACGCTGTCCGCCAGCGGCAAGCCGATGCGCACGCAGCCGCCTGGAGTATCGGTCAGCGGCCAGCCCGAACAGCTCAAGGGCGTACGCCGCAACATGGCGCGCGTGATGGCCGATGCGCACGCCAAGGTCGTGCCGACCACGCTGAGCGACGACGCCGACGTGCACGCCTGGACCCCCGGCAATGACCTGACCGGCCGCCTCGTCCGCGCCATCGTGCGTGCCTGCAAGACGGTGCCGGCGATGAATGCGTGGTTCGACGGCGACAAGCTCACCCGCACGCTGCATCCGCATGTGGACATCGGCATCGCCGTGGACACGGACGACGGCCTGTTCGTGCCCGCGCTGCGCAACGCCGACCTGCTGGAAGCCGGTGGCGTGCGCGAGAGCATCAACCGCCTGCGCGCGCAGGTGGAAGACCGCAGCATCCCGCCGTCGGAACTGACCGGCTACACGATCTCGCTGAGCAACTTCGGCATGTTCGCCGGCCGTTACGCCACGCCGGTGGTGGTACCGCCGTGCGTCGCCATCGTCGCCGCCGGCCGCGCCCGTCACCAGGTCACGCCGGTGATGGGCGGCTTCGAATCGCACAAGGTCATCCCGCTGTCGGTGACGTTCGACCACCGCGCCTGCACGGGCGGCGAGGCGGCGCGCTTCCTCAAGGCCCTGATCGACGACCTCGCCCTGCCGGGCTGACCTTCCGCCGGCGGACGCCGATGCTGCGCATGCCGGACCTGCCCGGCACGCTCGCGTCCTATCGCGACGTGCTGGGTTTCGAGCTGGCGTCGGGTGCGCTGTGGCCCTGCGTCGCGACAGCGCCGAGCTGATGCTGTCCGCCCTGAACGACCATGAGGGCGATACCACGCTCGCGTTCACCGGCTCGCTGTAGGTGGAAGTCGCCGACGTCGACGCCCCGTGGGATGCGGTGCGCGACCATGCTCGCATCTGCTACGCGCCGGAAACCTTCCCCTACGGCATGCGCGAATTCGCCGTGTACGACAACAACGGCTACCTGCTGCCGTTCGGCACCCCGGTCTGCGAATAGCCCCTCCCGGCGGACGGCTTCTCCAGCGACCGTGGCGTCTGATACCCGCCGTTCGGTATCCTGCGGAGAGAGTTTCGACCCGGGGAGTGACCATGCACACGGCGCCACGCGTCAGACGCCACACCTCCATCGCGCTTCTGTTCGCAGCAGCTTTCCTTCCGGGTTGTTCGTCGACCTATTTCAAGAATGGCACTGACTGGGAAGCGCTTCATGCGCGCGGCAGTGCGTCCGCCGCCTTGTCTTCGATACGTTCGGCAGGCTTCGAGAGTTGTGCGAACTTGCTGGAGGACGGGATCCTGCATGCGACGGAAGGTCACGATGGATATTCCGTGGTGGGATGGTCGCCCACGGAGACCGATGATCGCAGCTCGACCGCCATCACGTTCTTCAGTCAAGATGGCGATCATGTCCAGGCAGAGGTGACAGCCGGATTGGACGGCTCCGGAAAATGCTTCGCTCGCTGGACATCAACCCGGACGTGGCGCGCAACGTGCGATCGGCTTCTTCGAAAATCCGAGTGGCTGAGCGACTACAAGCTCTTCGCGAAAGCAACGAGCGAGAGTGCGATCTACAAGCGGGAGGGAGGCAACATCACCGTGTCGCTGACCCGCATCGGGCACCGCAGATGCTTGATGATCGCTGGCGAGACCGTTTATTGGCTCGGCCCCTCTCGCGATGTGCCGCAAGTCGAACATTTTCCCTACAAGCAAGAAGAGGAGTCGCCGCGATGAGCCACCGCAGCCGCCTGGCCGGTTTCATCATCGACAGCCAGGTCGACGACCTGCCTGCCGCGTCGGCGTTCTGGAGTGCCGCACTCGGGCTGAAGGTCACGCATCCGGATGATGGCGACCTCGGCCTGTACGACAAGTTCGAACCGGGCCCGGGCGGCCTGCATATCGAAGTGCAGAAAGTGAAGCATGAGGCGCGCGTGCACCTGGACATCGAGACCGACGACATCGACGCCGAAGTGGCGCGCCTGGAAGCGCTCGGCGCGAAGCGCGTGCAGCATGTGCGCAACCGGTGGTGGGTGATGGAAGCGCCTACCGGCCATCGCTTCTGCGTGGTGCCGATGGATGAAGGCAGCACACGCGGCAAGCCCAACCGCTGGCCCTGAGCCACGTCAGCGCGCGAGCGCGGCTTCCTCTTTCCAGAAGGCGAGCAGGCGCGTCAGCCCTGCGGATGCAGTGGACTCGTCTTCCAGCCACGGGATCTCGCGACGCCATTGCGACTGGCTGAGCTGTTGCACCAGCGTCTGCGGCGCCGTGGAAAACCCCATGTGCCAGCGCTGGAACAGGCGCTTGTCCACACGACCCTGCTCCAGGATCTCCAGCCGATGATGCTGGCTGGCGCGTGCGATGCGGGCATAGATCTGCTCCACATCGGCACGCGCGCCCTCCAGGTACTGCACGAAGCGCTGGCCGCCATACAACAATGCCCCCGTCACGTCGGCGAGTTCATTCGCCACGCGCGCGTCGAGCAGCAGTTGGTCGAGATCACCGGCATCCAGCGGGTGCGTGGCGTGGCTTTGGTAGACCAGCGCGTGAAGAGGAGCCACAGACATTCCGGTGCCGCGAAGGGACGCGCAGCATAGCGCGGCGAATCGGATGAACGGCGTGCGCCAGCGCCGCTATTTCCGTTCAGTCTCGCTGCGTTCGCGTTCGGCCTTGAATTCTGAACCGTTCAGCCAGCGCGGCCATGCGCGACTGTCGGCGATCTCGCGGCCCAGCGCGTACAGCAGTTCCACATCCTGCGCCTGTCCGCTCGCGTCCCATGCGGTCGTCCACGCATCGCACGGCTGGTGGTAGCAGCGGGCGAAGTAGGCATCGCGCAGCGCCTTGCCGCTCGCGACACCGCCGTCGATACGATCCAGTCCTGCGCCCACGGTGATCGCCGGAACGCCTGCGCGCGCGAATGCGAAATGATCGGCGCGATAGAAGAAGCCAGCTTCCAGGTTGGGATCCGGCGAATACGTGCGGCCATGCGCCTCCGCCACGCGCTTCAGATCGCCCTCCAGCGACACACGGCCGTTGCCCCACGAGGCGATGTCGCGATTCGGACCGTCGGGGCTGAGCATTTCGATGTTGAGCACCGCCGCCGTCTTCTCCAGCGGCGCCACCGGGTTTGCGGCGTAGTAGGTCGCGCCCTGCAGGCCCTTTTCCTCGGCGGTCAGCGCCATGAACAGCAGGGTCCGCTGCGGCCGTGGACCGGCGGCGAACACGCGTGCCAGTTCGATCACCGCCGCGACGCCGGTGGCGTTGTCGACAGCGCCGTGGCGGATGGCATCGCCGCTCGCGTCGGGTTCGCCGATGCCGAACGCATCCCAGTGCGCGGAATAGATGACGGTCTCATCCGGACGCTGCGCGCCCTGCAGCTTGCCGATGACGTTGCGGGTCACCACCTGGTCGCGCTTAAGAGCGAACGCGGCGGACATCGTGGCATCGCCGAGCGCCACGGGTGCGAACGCGGCCGTCTGCGCGCGGCGCTTCTCCGCCTCGAAATCGAGCCCTGCACGCTGGAACAGCGACACCGCCAGGTCGCGCTGCATCCAGCCGCGCAGCCGCGTGTGGTACTGCGCAGCGTCCTCGCGCGGAATGTCGAACACCGGCGACAGGCCCGATGCGCGCACCGTCGCCCAGCCATACGACGCCGGCGCGGTCTCATGCACGATCAGCACGCCCGCCGCGCCCTGCCGCGCCAGTTCTTCGTACTTGTAGGTCCAGCGACCGTAGTAGGTCACCGCGCGGCCATCGAAGGCGCCTGCCGCCGCCGTCTCGAAATCCGGATCGTTGACCAGCACGAGGGCGATCTTGCCTTTCAGGTCGACGCCCTTGTAATCGTCCCAGCCGCGCTCGGGCGCGCTGATGCCGTAACCGACGAAGACCAGCGGCGCATCGATGATGTCGACGCGTTCGACCGGACTCAGGCTCTGCAGGACGACGTCATCGGCATTGGCCAGCGCCTGCAACGCACCACCGACCTTCACCGCCGCCGACACCTCGCCGTCCACCTGTGCGCGCACCAATGCCACATCCTGCGTCCATGCGCCGTTGCGGCCACCGGGCTGCACGCCCGCCTTCTCCAACTCGCCGACGACGTAGGCGATCGTCTTCTCCTCGCCGGGCGTCCCCGGCGCGCGCCCTTCGAACTCATCCGAGGCCAGCACGCGCACATGGCGCGACAGGTTGTCGGCACTGATGCCGCCGCCGTGGGTGTCGGTGGCGAAGACGGGCATCGCGCACAAGCAAAGCAGCATCGGGAACGCGCGCTTCATGGAACTCCACTCCTTCCGGTCATCGTCGCGAGTCTAAGTCATCGCTGCAGCAGCGATGTGAGTCGCGACGCACGTCGTGCGGACACGATCAAGCAGGTATGCCGGACATCGCTTCCTTCTTCGAAGGCGAATGCCACCTTTGCCATCGGTCGCGACTTACGTCGCTCCTGCAAGGGAGCACTAGTCCTCACGGCCGCCCGCGATCCAGCCACACCCCCAGGCCCTGCGCATTGAGTTCGATGTCCATGGCGAGCAGGCGCAGCACGTCCTCGTCCGCAAGCGGCACGTGCTGGGCATGGGCACGTTCGAGATACAACGCCGACAACGCGGCGGCGATGCAGCGATGACGATCCGCGCGCCCATCGCAAGCGTCGGCGATCGCCACCATCGCATCGATCTGCTCGTACAGCGCCTGCGCCAGGCGGGGCACGTCGCCGACGCGGCCGTAGTGGGTCAGGTACATGCCTTCGGGCGCATACGACAGCATGCGCGCGATGCTGGCCTTCAATGCGACCGGCTCGAACTGCACCGGCGTGCTCGTTGGCAGGATGAAAGCACCGTCCGGCCCATCCAGTTCGCGGTAGGACAGCCCGAAGGTATCGCCGGTGAACCAGCACTGGCTGCGCGCATCCCAGAGGCAATGGTGGTGGCGGGCATGACCGGGCGTGTCGATGACGTAAAGCGGCCGCTCCGCCAGCATCACCGTCTCGCCGTCCTCCACCACACGCACGCGGGCCTCGGGTACGGGCTGGATCTCGCCATAGCTGCGCTGCATTTCCTCTTCGCCATAGACCGCCGTGGCACCGGCGATCAACTTGGCGGGATCGATCAAATGCGGCGCCGCGCGCGGGTGCGCGACGAGCGTGGCGTTGGGCAGGTGCTGCATCAGCAGGCCGGCGCCACCGGCATGATCCAGATGCACGTGGGTGACGATGACGAAGTCGACGTCTTCCGGCGCCAGCGCCGCCTGCTGCAAGGCGGCGAGCAGGCGCGGAACGGAATGGTTGGTGCCGCAGTCGATGAAGGCACCCCGTCCCACTTCGACGATGAGGTAAGCCGCATCGAAGTGGTCGCGCTGGAATGCGGTGTCGATGGTATGGATGCCGTGGGGGCTCATCCGCGTACCTGTGTGGGGACGGATGACCCGATTCTAGTCCCCGTATCGCGCTCGCACGACCCGCCTTTGGTGGGAGGCGTCATCCGCATGCGGCATCAGCCGCGCGACAGCCACCAGCCACGCAGCGGCACCGCCAGCGTCAGCACGAACAGGAACGCGCCGTACGCCACCAGCGTGGCCAGCACCTGCTTCCAGATCGCACCGGTACCTACGTCGGCAGCACCAAGCGCGTAGCCCCACTGCATGCCACCGAAGCTCAACACGAACGCGACCGCCAGCACCACCAGGTCGAACCCCTTGCGGCGCGCAGTGCGCGGCGTACGGGGAAACAGCCAATACAGCGAGCCCAGCAACAGGAACCACGGCAGGAACAGGATTACCGCCAGATACGGCATGGCGTCAGGCCTCCGCCGCGCGCAGCGCGGCCAGCGCCGCCAGCACGTCGCCGGCGGGGACCTGCAGCACTATCTCAGGCGTTTCCATCGCATCGGCCTGCTCGGCCTGCTTCAGCACGCCGATCAGCTTGCCGGCATCCTTCGGCGAATCGAATCCGTTGCTCTGCACCAGCACGTTGCCCTCGGCGTCGGTGAGCTTGAAGTAAAAGCGGCCATCGGTATCGCGGTACTGCTTGAACGCCGGCAGCGCGGCCTTCGATGTCGCGGACTTCGCTTCGACCACCGGTTGCTGAGACAGGTCGCGCAGGCCCACCGCATGGCGCAGCTCGGCCAGCAGCGGCGTGGCATAGCGCTCGCGCAGGCGGCGCGCGCCATCGCGCAGGATCGCTTCGATGTCGGCCGGCTTGGCCATAAGCGCTTCGTACTTCTCGCGCAGCGGGGCGAGCTCGGCATCGATGCGCTCGAACAGCTGCTGCTTGGCGTCGCCCCAGCCGATGCCATCGGCGAACTTCTGCGCGAACGCGCGCGTTTCCTCGGCGCTGCCGAAGGCCTGGTACAGCTGGAACAGCGCCGAACCTCCGGTGTCTTTCGGCTCGCCGGGGCCGCGCGAGTCGGTCAGGATGGAGAACACCAGCTTCTTCAACTCGTCCCGCGGCACGAACAGTGGGATGGTGTTGTGGTAGCTCTTGCTCATCTTGCGCCCGTCCAGGCCGGGCAGCGTGGCCACGTTGTCGTCGATCAGCGCTTCCGGCAGGGTGAAGTACTCCTTGCCGTACACGTGGTTGAACCGCTGGCCGAAGTCGCGCGCCATCTCGATGTGCTGGATCTGGTCGCGGCCCACCGGCACCTGGTGCGCGTTGAAGATCAGGATGTCCGCCGCCATCAGCACCGGGTACATGAAGAGGCCCGCGCTGACGCCGGCATCCGGGTCTTCGCCCTCGGCGTTGTTCTTGTCCACAGCCGCCTTGTAGGCGTGCGCGCGGTTGAGGATGCCCTTGCCCGCCACGCAGGTCAGGAACCACGTGAGCTCGGTGATCTCCGGCACGTCGCTCTGGCGGTAGAACCACACCTTGTCCGGCTCCAGGCCGCAGGCCAGCCAGGTCGCCGCGATCTCCAGCGTGGAGCGCTGGGTACGACCCGGGTCCTGCGCCTTGATGAGGCTGTGCAGGTCGGCCAGGAAGTAGAAGCTTTCCGTGTCCGCCGCACGGCTGGCGGCCACGGCGGGGCGCACGGCCCCCACGTAGTTGCCCAGGTGCGGCGTGCCCGAGGTGGTGATGCCGGTAAGGACGCGGGTGGTCATGTGCAAATCGGGGGAATTCGGGAAAGCGGCCAGTTTAGCGGCTGGGGGCGGACGATGCCGGTGGCCGGCCTGCGACACGGCGTCGCAGGCGCGACCCACTGGCGGCTTAACCCGTGCCGGCAGCGCGGCCTGCGCCAACCCCACTGCCGTCAACGGCCCGTTCCCAGCATCGTCCCCACCTGGAGAACGGACATGCTGTATCGCATCCTCGCTTCCCTTGCCACGCTGGCGCTGCTGGTCGCCTGCGCCCCGGCCAACAGCCGCCCGCTCGTCGATGTCAGCGTGGTCGATCGCGACACCGGCGAATCACTGCCACGGTACCCGCATCGCGGTGACCTCTGGGTCGCTGGCGCGCCGGGTCATCGCTACAGCGTGCGGCTGGCCAACACCACCGGCGAGCGCGTTCTGGTCGTGCTGTCGGTGGACGGCATCAACGCCGTCACCGGCCAGACCGCCGACCCTTCGCAAGCCGGCTATGTGCTGGAGCCGTGGCAGACCACCGAGATCCATGGCTGGCGCAAGTCGATGGATGACGTGGCGCAGTTCGTGTTCACCGATCTTGGCGACAGCTACGCCGCACGTACCGGACGCCCGCGCAACGTCGGCGTCATCGGGGTGGCGGCGTTCCGCGAGGCGCCCGCATACCGCTACCCCCACGAACCGCCGCCGATCGCCCGCGGGACGATGAGCAAGCGGGCCGAAGCCGAGGCCGCGGCGCCGGCCGGATCGTCGCGCAGCATCGCCGCCGATGAATCCTCGCGCCAGCAACGCATCGGCACTGGCCATGGCGGCCGCGAATGGGCCCCGACCTCGCGCACCGGCTTCGACCGCGCGACCCGTCAGCCCGAACAGGTAAGCGAACTGCGCTACGACGAGCATCGTCGTCTGGTCGCGATGGGCATTCTGCCGCGCCGCCACCCTGGCCCGACGTGGCGCGACGACACGCCACGCGCCTTCCCGGGTGGCTTCGTCGCGGATCCGCCTCGCCGCCGCTGACAGATGAAGACGGGCCGCCCTGGGGCGGCCCGTCTGGTTCCGTAACCCGTGAGTGCTGAGGGGTCAGTGCTTGAAGGTACTGTCGGAACGCAGCGTGCGCTGGAAATCCTGGACCTCGGTATGCGCGCGATCACGGTCATAGCCGTAACGCTCCTGCAGCCTTCCCTCGAGGTATTCCGCATTGCCTTCCGCGATCTTGAAATCGTCATCGGTCAGGTCGCCCCATTTCGCCTGGATCTTGCCCTTCAGCTGTTTCCAGTTGCCGGCGATGATGTCCTGATTCATGGTGTTGCCTCATTGAGTGAGCGGCAGGGGGCGCCGCGACCACAGCATCGCAGGGCAGCCGTTCCCATCGGATCAAACACGCGTCAACGTGGCATTAGGAATCCCTGAACGGTTCACCGGCATGAGGATCCATTCGCGACGGTGACTGCGTGCGCTGCGGTGACAGGCATAAAAAAAGCCGCCCTGGGGCGGCTTTTTCAGTGCTGCAATCCGCTGGCATCACTTCCCGGATGCATCCTCGACCTTCTCGCCGACCTTCTGCACGTCCTTGCCGACGCCCTTCACGGTGTTACAGCCGGACAACACAACCATCGACAACACGGCCAGTACGATCATTGCGGAAAAACGCTTCATGGCAGGACTCCTCGACAAAGGTGGACAGGGTGCGACACCGGGCGGGTCGCCCTGCGTCGTTCAGCAAGTCTGATTCAACCACACTGGCTGGCGCCTGACCAAATGCCCGAAACGAAAAGGGCCAGGTCGCCCCGGCCCTTTTCCCGCCACGTCGGAGCGCTCAGCTCCGGCCCGGCACTGCGTGCATCAGCACTTGCCGTCCTTGCAATCCTGCGCCTTGTCCTCGACCTTTTCGCCGACCTTCTGCACGTCCTTGCCGGCACCGGCCATCGTGTTGCAGCCCGACAGGACCGCCATCGAGAACATCGCCGTCAGCAGCAGCATCATTGCACGCTTCATGTGTCATCTCCTGGGTGGAAAAGGGGGTGCCACTGCGGGTGCGTCCCACACCGCAGCGGCGTGTGGGTGCACCTTCGTCGCGGCGACGTATAGGCCGCGTGAAGCCGGCACACGCCCGTTCAGTCGCAGTTTTCCCTGCGCCGCCCGCCCTCAGTCGCGCATCAGCGTCGACTTGCCGAACAGGCTTTCCACCAGATCCACCGTGAGCTTCGCCGTGCGGTTGCGACGATCGAGCACCGGGTTCAGCTCGACGATGTCCAGCGACCCCATCAGGCCCGTGTCGGCGATCATCTCCATCACCAGCTGCGCCTCGCGGTAATTCGGGCCACCCGGCACCGTGGTGCCCACGCCAGGCGCAATGCTGGGATCGAGGAAATCCACGTCGAAGCTGACGTGCAGATGCGTATCGGCATCCAGGCCTTCCAGCGCGGCCTCCACCGTGCGCTTCATGCCCACTTCGTCGATGTAGCGCATGTCGTACACGTCGACCTTGTGGTCCTTGATCAGCTTCTTTTCCTCCGGATCGACCGAGCGGATGCCGATCTGCCGGACCATCGACGGCGTGATGGCCGGCGAGTCGCCACCCAGTTTCGTCAGCGCATCCGGACCGATACCGCACAGGCAGGCCACCGGCATGCCGTGGATGTTGCCCGAGGGCGTAACGTCGCTGGTGTTGAAGTCCGAATGCGCATCCAGCCACAGCACGCGCAGCTGCTTGCCGGCCTGGCGGCAGTGGCGCGCCACAGCGGTGATGGAACCCATGGCCAGGCAGTGGTCTCCGCCCAGCATGATCGGGAGTCGGCCGCGTGCGAGCTCCGCCGCTGTCGCGTCCATCACGGCGCGGTTCCACGCGACCACTTCATCGAGGTGCCGGTAACCACTCACCGGGCCCGTCCACGGATTGGCGGGGCCCTGGACATTGCCGGTATCGATCACGTCCACGCCACGTGCGACCAACGCCTCGCCCAAACCGGCGATGCGCAACGCATCAGGCCCCATGCGGGCGCCGCGATGGCCGGCGCCTACGTCGGTGGGGACGCCGATCAGGGACACGGGGGGGAAGGCTCGACTCATGGGCATGTCCTGCGAAAACAGGCGCACAGTCTATGCGGTCGGCGATGACGGGGCTGTGGCATCGCAGCACGTCGTGCGAGGGCGATGCCGGGAAGTGTGGTGCCGCTTATCCGAATCGAACGGATGACCTACCGCTTACAAGGCGGTTGCTCTACCAGCTGAGCTAAAGCGGCGCGGGCGCAATTCTAGCGCAGCGCGGTGCATTCGAGCGGCTGCGGCGTGCCGCTCGACATGGCGCGGGCGAGCACGGCCGTATCGACGCCATCGACGACACCGGCATCCAGCCACCACAGGCTGGGACCTGCGCGGCCCACGGGTTGCAGTTGCGCGCCGAAGCCCGCCGACTGCATCTGCGTCAGTCGGCGCTCCGCCGCCTCGCGACTGCGGTAGCGCCCCAGCGCGATGCCGTTGGCCTGGTCACCCTGGCGCACGACAAGGAAATCATCGAAGCCGGCGGCACCGATCCTCGCTGCCACGGCCTGTGCGTCTTCCAACGACGCAGCGGGCGGGATCACCACCTGATAACCGCTGGCGCTGACAGCCGGCGCCTCGCGCAGGCGCGGACGCACCAGCTGGCCGGAGGTCGAGGCCTGCGCCTGCGCGGCGGCGGCCTGGCTGGTGTACGGCCCCAGGCTGACGCAGGTGGTGAACGTGGCGGACGGAGCGGCGGCCGCGGGCGACGCGGGCGTTGCCGGCGGCATCGTTTCATCCACCAGCTGCAGGCGGGCCACGCCGGCAGGCAGGGCGGGCGCCGGCACCGATGAAGGAGCGGGACCGGTCAACCACCAGGCCGCGGCGCCCAGATTCAGTACGACCAGCAGGACGATCAAGGTGCGAATCAGCATGGGGCGATTCTAGCCGCGCTCATGCGTGTGCACCGAGCCGTGCCCACACCGCCAGTCCTTCGAGCACGAGGGCCGGCGCCATGTCGCTGCCGTCCAGTCGCGAGGCCAGCGCGGGAGCACCGCCACCATGCAGCAGCAGGACGGGACACTGCCCCAGCGCGGCGTGCGCCTGTTGCAGGCTGCGCTCGATCAGTCCCAACGCGGCGCCCTCGCAGCCGGAGGCCAGCGCATCGGTCGTGTCGGTGGCGAATTCGACATAGTCGCCGCCCTGCGCCGGCAGTTGGCCGGCCGCTGCCTGCAACGCCTCGCGCATCAAGCGCGGCGACGGCGCGATGCGGCCGCCCTGGTGACGCCCGTGTGCATCAAGCAGGTCCACGGTCACCGCCGTGCCCACGCCCACGACCAGCCACGGTTGCCTGCCGCGCCGCCGTGCCGCCAGCAACGCCAGGAACCGGTCCACGCCCATCCGCGCAGGCTCGTCATACGCGATGCGCACGCCGCCCAGCGCGGCCTGCGTGCGCGCGATGGACACGGTACCGAAGCGTGTGGTGAGCCAGTCGACCACTGCGGCCGTGCGTACAGGCGAGGCCACGCTGGCGACGATGGCGGAAGCGGCCTCGCGCTTCAGCGTCGCCGGCAGGATCGCCTCGAGTGAGGCCGCCAGACCATCACCGTAAGCGATGGCGTGCATGTCGCCCACGCTGCCGTCGGCACGCAGCGCCGCGCATTTCAGTCGCGAATTTCCGAGATCGAACACCCACTGCGTCATGTCGCCCTCACGCTGACGTCGCCCGCATGCACGTGCCGCACGACGTGTCCTGCGTTGACCCGCAACGCGCCATCGTCGCCGATGCCGTCCGCCACGCCGTGTTCATCCCCGTGTGGGCCATGCACGGTCACCGCACGACCTGCCAGGACATCGAGCGCCGCGTAACGCTCGAGGAAGGGCGGAAGGCCGTCGCGATCGAACTGGTCCAACGCGGGCAGCAGGGCATCCAGCATCTGCGCCGCCAGCGTGTTGCGCGATGGCATGCCATCCGCAAGGCAGGCGAGGTCCGTCCACGCCTGGTCGATGGTCGCGGCGACCGCCGCCGGCATCCGCACGTTCACCCCGATGCCGATCACGGCACGCACCGGCCCACCATGTTCGCCCCCCCCTTCGACCAGGATGCCACCCAGCTTGCGGTCGTGCGCCAGCAGGTCGTTGGGCCACTTCACCCCGACGGCCGCGTAGCCGGCCTGCCTCAACGCCTCCGCGACAGCGACCCCGACGACCAGACTCAGCCCACCGAGGCGGGCGAGCCCACCGGAAAACTGCCGCGAGAGCGACAGGTAGAGATTCGATGCGATCGGCGATGCCCACTGGCGCCCGCGGCGGCCCCGTCCACCCATCTGGCGTTCTGCCAGCAGTACCTCGACGCCGCACGCCGGCGGCGTGCGACGCAGCAGCTCGCTGTTGGTGGAATCCAGCGACCACACCACCTCGAGCGACGACAGCGCGGTCGCATCGCGCATCTGCGCCCGGATCAGGGCAGCGTCCAGCAGTTCGACGGGGTCGGCCAATACGTAACCACGCCCCGCGCGCGCATCGATGCGCAGTCCACCCTCGCGCAGGGCTTCGATACGCTTCCACACGGCGGCGCGCGTCAGGCTGGCATCGCGCGCCAGCGCATCGCCCGACACGGGACCCGCGATCAGGCGCTCCAGCAGTTCGCGCTCGCCGGTCACGCGCGGCGGCGCCAGATGCGGACGCGCTCGAAGCGCGACTCCGTCCCGTCGCGCAGACGGCGGATATTCACCCGATGAGTGAACAGCACCAGCAGTGCGGCCGCCACGGCGAACAGCTGCGCCGCGCGATCCATCGGCATCCACCACGCCAGCGGCACCAGGCAGGCGGTGGCGATGATCGACGCCAGGCCGACATACCCCGTCGCCACCAGCACGACGACCCAGACCGCGAACAAGGGCAGCAACGCCATCGGCCACAGCACCGCCATGCCACCCAACAGGGTGCCCACGCCCTTGCCGCCGCGGAAACCGTGCCATACCGGCCAGACATGACCCACCGCGGCCACGAGCGCCGCCATGAAACCCAGGGCGCGCGCCGATACCGGTCCATCCGCTGGCGCGAATTCCAGTGCCAGCCACGCGGCAAGCGCGCCCTTGCCGATGTCGACCAGCACCACGCCGAACGCGAACTTCGCACCCTGTGTGCGGAAGGCGTTGGTGCCGCCAGCGTTGCCACTGCCCTGCGTGCGGATGTCCACGCCGCGCAGGCGACCCAGCATGAGGCTGCCCGACACGGACCCGATGAGATAGGCGGACAGCAACAGCAGGCAGGCAATCAGCATGGCGCCATTATGGGCCACGCTCCCGCCGGTTCAGGCATCAGGGGCGGGCTGCACCGCCACGATCAGCGCACCCTGGCCCGCATGCGCGCCGATCGCCGCGCCTGTTTCCACCAGACGGTCTTCGCTGATCGACAACAGCGCGCGCAACGCCTGGAGCAGGCGCTCGCCCTCCGGACGCGCATCGCAGTGCCCGACGATCAGGCGCCAGCGCTGCCCAGCCGGAAGTTGGCGCGCGACCCGCCGGGCGAATGCTTCGGGCGCCCGCGCGCGCGTCAGCAGGATGCCCGCGACGACCATGCGTCCCTCGACGCTCATCTTCGCCATCGGCGTCAGCGCACTGAGCCGCGCGATCGGCGCAGCCCAGCGCGGGATGCGGCCGCCCCGCACGGCGTGGGAAATGTCGGGCGCAATGGCCCACATCCTCGTCAACGGACGGAGACGCTCAAGTTCGGCCACCACCTCCGCATCGTCCCGCCCGTCTGCCGCCAGCTCGGCCGCGCGCCACACCAGCAGCGCCTGGCCACAGGCCGCGTTGATCGTGTCGAACACGCGCACGCGCCGGCCCGGATCGCGCGCCGCCGCATGTTCGCCCGATTGCAGCGTGCCCGACAGCGCGCGCGACAGGCCCACGTACAGCACCCGTGGGTGGTGTGCGAGCGACAGCTCGAACTGACGACGGAAGTCGCCCGGCGGCGGTTGGCTGGTGCGCGGCAACTGCCGCGACGCCGCCATGCGCCGGTAGAACTCGGCCGTCGACAACCCCACCTTGTCGAGATAGTCGCGCCCATCCAGATCCACCCGTGCCGGCACCACGCCGATCGCGTACCGCTCGGCGATGTCCTCCGGCAGATCGGCCGCACTGTCGGTGACCACCACCAGCGGCTGCGCGACGGCAGCCACCGCCTGCTGGCGGATCATGTCGTCGGCCTTCATGCCTTCCACCTGGCCCTGCCGTGCGCAGGCGTCGAAGAGCGCCTGCGGCGAACCCGTATGGGCATGCACGCGCAACCGGGAAGCCCCCCCGGCAATGACGATGGAATCCGCCCCGCCCGCTTCCAGCGCCGCACGCAGCACGTCGCGGTCCAGGGCGTCGCCCAGCAGCAGGCATTCGGTGCACCAGCGACGGTCGGGATCGATCTCGTGATCGTGCGTGAGCGGTTCGACGGCGTCGTTCGCGGCGGCGGGTGCCTGCGCGCGCATGCGCACCGCGCGGGGACCGCCTTCGATGAATTCGGCAATGCCCTCCAGCAGATCGACGAACCCTTGCGCCCCGGCATCGACCACCCCGGCCTTCTGCAGCAGCGCCATCTGGCGCGGCGTATCGGCCAGCGCCCTGCGGGCGCGGACCAGTGCACGGGTGAAGCCGCTGCGCGTGTCGGGCTGTGCGCTGTCCGCGGCGGCATCGAGTTCGTCGGCAAAGGCGCTGATGACGCTGAGGATGGTGCCTTCGACCGGCTGCGCGAGCGCCTGTCGCGCACTCAAGGCTCCCTGGCGCACGGCGGCGGCCAGCGAACGGACGTCGAGTTCGGGCAGCGGCCTGACCCGCTCGGCCACCCCGTGCAGGAACTGCGCGAGGATCGCGCCTGAGTTGCCGCGTGCCCCATCGATCGCATCGTTCCCGACACGGCTGAGCAGATCGCCGGCATGCTGGCTGGGCTGGCTGAGCGCGCCGTTGAGCACACTGCCAAGCGTCGACGCGAGGTTGTTGCCCGTATCGCCGTCGGCCACCGGGAACACGTTGATGCGGTTCAGTCCATCGCGCGCGGCAATGACCCGCCGGGCCCCGGCGATCAGCGCCAGACGCAGGGCGGGAGCGGTCAGCGGGCGGTCTGGAGACGTGGGCATGGCGCGAGTCTGACGCAAGCGTGGACCCTGTCCTGCTGCGTCGCAACAGCCCGCCACCGGTTTTCCTCGATCCGTCGCCGCGTGCCGGCATTTCGTCGCACGGGCAGGACGGATTCATGCCGGCCGGCACCAATCCGGCTATAGTCGGCGGCGTTTTCTGGCCGCTGTACCCGACTGACAGGAGTCCTCCGATGCTTCGCGCCAGCCTTGCCCTGCTGCTCCTCGGTGTTTCGGCGGCAGCGCTCGCCCAGAATGGGCGGAGCATCGCCAACGCCAACATCGCCACGTGTCCGGAGATCGCCGATCGCGCCGTCGCCGAGCGGCAGGTCGATGCCGCGCCGACCGCCTCGGACCCTCGCCGTGCACGCGCCACCGCCGTACGCAGCAAATACGCGGCGCCCGCCTCCGTGGCGCCCGCCGCCACACGCGGTGGCGGCGACGATGACGAAGCCCCACTGCCGCGCAGCCGCGGTTCCAAATGGCACAGCCTGCTGCCGGGCATGTTCCGCTGACGCGGAAGGCAGCGTGCGGTGATTGGACTGTTGCGCCGACTGCGGCGCCCTTCCCCGTCGATTGAAGACCGTTTGTGGCAGCACACTCGCACCCATACGCCCTGGGTGTCGGCGCTGGACGACGAACGCGCACAGCGGCTGCGCGCGCTGACGGCGCGCTTCCTGCACCAGAAAACCATCACACCGCTGGCTGGACTCAACCTGGACGACACGCAGCGCGCCCAGTTGGCCGCGCTCTGCTGCCTGCCGCTGCTGGAGTACGGCGAGGCCGGCCTGCGTGGCTGGTCACAGCTGATCGTCTATCCCGACGCCTTCCGCGTGCAGCGCACGCACACCGATGCCGCCGGGGTACTGCACGAGTGGGAGGATGACCTGGCCGGAGAAGCCTGGGACCAGGGTCCGCTGATCCTGTCCTGGGCCGACGTGCAGGCGGACCTGGCCGAACCGGATGCGGGGTTCTGCGTGGCGGTGCACGAAATGGCGCACAAACTGGACGTGCTGGATGGCGAGCTCGACGGTACCCCGCCGCTACCTGATGCGTGGCATGGCCGCTGGGCACGCGACTTCCAGCGCGCCTACGACGACTTCTGCATGCAGGTCGATCTGGGTCGCGAAACCGCCATCGACCCGTATGCCGCAGAGGCACCGGAGGAATTCTTCGCGGTGGTCACCGAGTACCACTTCTCCGCACCCCACGTGCTGGCCGAGGCCATGCCGGAAGTGGCGGCGCACCTGCAACGCTTCTATGGCCCGTCGCCGATGGCGGGCACGGCGACCTGAGTCAGAGGCCCGGCGGCAGCCGCACTTCGAAGCGCGCACCACCCAGTTCCTCCGACCGCCGCACCTGCAGCTCTCCGCGGTAGTCGCGTATCAGGTCCTGCACGATGGACAGGCCGATGCCATGCCCCTGCACGCGCTCGTCTCCGCGCACGCCACGCTGCAGGACCTTCGCCACGTCGTCCTCGGCAATACCGGGACCATCGTCGTCCACTGCCATGAACACCCCGGGACGGCGTTGCGGCGCTGTCGCGCCCACTTTCACCGTCAGCAGCACGCGCGAGCGCGCCCACTTGAAGGCGTTCTCCAGCAGGTTGCCCATCAACTCCTGCAGGTCGCCGGTCTCACCGTGGAAGCGGGCCTGGGGATCGATCTCGAATTCACAGATCACGCCCTTCGTCGCATAGACTTTTTCCAGTCCGCGCACGATCTCCTCGGCATGGGGCTCGATGGCCACGGCGGCGGAGAACAGTTTGTGTCCGCTCGATGCGGCACGCGCGAGCTGGTACGAGACGAGGTTGTTCATGCGCTTGAGCTGCACGTCGAGCTCGTCGCGCAATGCCTGCGTATCGCCGCCGCCACTGTCCAGTTGCGTCCGCAGCACCGCGATGGGCGTCTTCAGACTGTGGGCCAGGTCGGCCAGGGTATTGCGCTGGCGTTCCAGGTTCTCGCGCTCGCTCTCGATGAAGGCATTGATGCTGTCGGTGAGCGGCTCGAGTTCGCGCGGATGGCTCTCGGTCATCCCCGACAGCTCGCCGCGCTGCACCCGGCTGAGCTCGAAGATCACCCGCCGCAGCGGCCGCAGGCTCCAGCGCAGCACCAGCATCTGCAGCAGCAGCAGGATCACGCCGGCGCCGCCGAGGTAGACCCACAGCGACCCACGGAACACGCGGATCTGCGCGCTCAGTGCCTGGGCATCCTCGAAGATGTAGATGCTGTACGGGATCTCCGCATGCTGGTGCGTGGCCGGCCACGCATAGCCCACGCCGTACCGGTAAGCCTGGCTGTCGCTGCCATCTGCCCGGCGGATCGGCAGTGGCCCCTCGAACGACTCCTCGAGGGCACCCAGCATCCGCGGCACGGGCAGCTCCGGCCCCAGGGTCGAATTCGATCCCCACGGCGGCACGCCCTGCAGCACGACCTGCGCGTACATGCCGCTGTCGGGCATGTCGAAACGGGGATCGGGCGTGTTGTAGGGCGGGATCAACGTGCCGTTGCGGCCGAACTCCACCTTGTCGGTGTAGTACAGCGCATAGCTCTTCAACCGCTGGCGCAGGTTGTTTTCGGCGGTATCGACGAAGGCACGGTCGAGCGCATACCCGGCCAAGGCGAGGAAGGCGACCAGGGCGAGACTGGCGGCCAGCAACTGGCGCGCACGCAACGATCGTGGACGCCACCCGTCGAACCGGTCACGGCCAACGGGGGCGGAAGGCGCGGCGCCGGAAGGTGGCGCAGGCATCAAGTGCAGGCGATGCCGGCGCGGAGCATCAGCCTTCGCCGCTGCGCGGAATCGCGAAGCGGTAACCGCGACCGCGTACGGTCTCGATCGGCTTCAGCTCGCCATCCGGATCCAGCTTCTTGCGCAGGCGGCCGATGAAGACTTCGAGCACGTTGGAATCGCGGTCGAAGTCCTGCTGGTAGATGTGCTCGGTCAGATCCGCCTTCGAGACCAACTCACCGGCGTGCATCATCAGGTACTCGAGCACCTTGTACTCGTAGCTGGTCAGGTCGACGTTGCTGCCGTTGACGCTGACCGTCTGCGCGGCCAGGTCGAGCGCGACGGGGCCACACTCCAGCGTGGGCTTGCTCCAGCCCGCCGCACGGCGCAGCAGCGCGTTGACGCGCGCCAACAGCTCTTCCACATGGAACGGCTTGACCAGATAGTCGTCGGCACCCTGCTTCAGGCCTTCCACCTTGTCCTGCCAGCTGGAACGCGCGGTCAGGATCAGCACGGGGAATTTCTTGCCCTCGTCGCGCAGCGCCTTGATCAGTTCCATGCCAGACATTTTCGGCAGGCCGAGATCGATGATGCCCACGTCGAACGGCACTTCGCGGCCCATGTACAGACCTTCTTCGCCATCCTGGGCCGCGTCCACCGCGAAGCCTTCGCGCTTGAGGCGCGCGGCAAGGGTTTCACGCAGGGGGGCTTCGTCTTCGACCAGCAGGATACGCATGGACTCTCCTTGGGAATGCGGCGCGGGGGTGGACCGCGCGGGACGTGCTCTGTTGAGCCTCGATTCTACGTAAGACTACGGGCGCGGGGGGTTATCGCCGCGTGGAGGCTGCGCGGGCGGTGCGAAGTCGCGGCGCGGACGGACGGGCGATTCGACGTCGCGGCGCGACGTCCCTCTGTCGTCCTGGGTTTCCGTGCGCACGCGGCCACGCTCATCGATGTACTTGACGCGCGTGACGTCACGGCCGTCGTACTGCATGCGCTCGACACTCAACACCTGGTTGCCGGATTCGCTGCGCACGCGGCGCACGGAATCGGACATCGAGTTGCGGTGACCACGATCATCGCTGCGTGGCGCACCACGCTCACGGGACGGTGGCGCATCACCACGGCCACGGTCGTCCTGCGCATGCACCGCATGGGTGCCGGCGAAGGCGAGTACCGCCAGGGTGAGGGCGGCTAGGGTCGGGGTACGAAAACGCATAACGGAATCGTAACGGAACTGGGGTCGCGAAACTGAACGAAACCCGAAACCGCCTCTGGAGAATGGAAGCGAAGTTTTGGACGACGGCGGTGAATCGGTTCTGAATTTATCCACAGGGTCGTGCCCCGCATTCAGTCAGCTGAATCGTCAGAAAACCTCAGCCACACAACATCTTAGCGAGCCACCGCCGGCCTCGATGGCCTCCAGCGCCACGCTATGCACCGAGAAATCCGCCGCCCTCAGACGCGCCAGGGAGGTCGGGAGCAGGGCCTCGTGTGCGCACCGGCTCATCCACACCCTGCCCTCTGCCAGCGTGATGGCGTTGCCGGCGAAGGCCCCCTGCTCTGCCGCCGTCAGCCCGATCACGTTACCCGGGTACAGCGCATCCAGTGCCGGCACCAGGCCCGGCGACGCCAGGCCTTCCGGGTGGATGAGTGCGGCCCGGCCAGCAAGTACCGCCAGCAGGACATTGGTGTGGTACTCGCCTGGGGCCAGGTCGAACATCAGCGTTGCGCGTAGCCCGAACGCTTCGTGCATCAACCCCGCCCCGGTTTCGTCGCAGCGTTCGGACAGGCCGCAGAAACCGATACCACGTGCCCGGTCGATGACCAGTGCGCCGGTCAGTTCGCAGGGATGCGGTTGGGTGGACAGATCTGTTTCGGCATAGCCCAGGGTGTCGCGGAAGAAGCCACGGATATCGGCACGGTTGGCTTCGCGCTGGCGCACGCCATGACGCATGCGCCCGACGATCAGGCGCGGTTGCCCATCAACGCGCGCGGTGGCGAAGACGTTGTTCGGGAACACCGCATCCGGCGTGGCCTCGTCGCCGGGAAAACACACCACCGGCACGTCCTGCGCCAGCGCGCGATGCAGCGCACGGTGCTCGCGCAAGGCAGCGTCCGCATCAAACGCCCCGGCGCCGGCCATGTAGCGGTTGTCTCGCGCCGACTGCTCCGCGCGCATGAATCCGTCCGGCGATACCAGGAAGGCCGCACGTGCGGTGGCAGGTCCGAAATCCGGCGCCAGCGTGATCGCATGCGCGACGAAAGCGGCAACGTCGCGCGTGATCATGGTCAGGCGGCCGGCCGCAGTTCGCGCGAGGTGGCGGTGAGCGCCTGCTCCACCAGCGACCAGTCAGCGCCGGGCCGATGGGCGCCCTCGCTGAGAATCTGACGAAAGGCACGCCCGCCGGTCTGCGCATGGAACAGACCCAGCACATGGCGCGTCAGGTGTTTCAGTGCCACGCCCTTCGCGAGTTGCGCCTCGGCGTAGGGACGCCATGCACGCAGCAACTCCGCGCGGGAGCGCGTCTCCCCGCCGAACAGCGCACCCTGCATCTCATGCAGTACGTAAGGCTCGTGGTACGCGGCGCGACCGATCATCACGCCATCGCTGTGCAGCAGATGATCGTGCACCTGCGCCGTCGTGGTGATGCCGCCATTGAGCGCGACAGTGAGCTCCGGTCGTTCGCGCTTGAGCCGGTAC
>CAMPIO010000054.1 GCA_946886405.1 uncultured Pseudoxanthomonas sp. | reverse complement strand
GCCGAAGACACCCCCATGACACGGAAAGACCCCGCCGCAAGGAAAACGCCCTCCACCACCCGCCGAATGATCCTGATGCTGATCGCCGTGGTGGTGATCTTCGGCGGCGTATTCGCCGTCAAGGCGATCATGAGCAAGGGGATGAACGATTTCTTCGACACCATGCCGCAACCTGCCGCTGCGGTGACGGACTGGACTGCGAAGCAGGAGGAATGGATCGACGCGCAACAGGCCGTCGGCACGTTCGTCGCCATCAACGGCACCGACGTGACCACCGAGGCGGGTGGCGTGGTGCGCAGCCTGTCGATCGATGTCGGCAAGCCGGTCAAGGCCGGCACCGTGCTCGCGCAGCTCAATACCGCCAATGAGCTGGCGGTGCTGAAATCGCTGGAGGCCTCGTCCAAGCTCGCCTCGGTGCAGCGCGACCGTTGGCAGGCGCTGGCCCGCGACAAGCTGGTCTCGCAGGCCGAAGCCGAAGAGCGCTCCACCGTGGCGGCGACCTCGCTGGCGCAGGTCGAGGCACAGCGTGCCCTGATCGCGCAGAAGACCATCCGCGCACCGTTCGACGGCGTGCTCGGCATCCGCAAGATCAACCTGGGGCAATACATCAACCCGGGCGACGCCATTGTCAGCCTGCAGGCGCTCGACCCGATCTACCTCGACTTCACCCTGCCCGAGCAGCGCGTAGGCCAGGTGCTGCCCGGCGCGAAGATCCGCGCGACCGTCGATGCCCTGCCCGGCCAAGTGTTCGAGGGCGAGGTCACCGCGGTGGAGCCGCAGGTCGACCCGGCCACGCGCAACTTCAAGGTGCAGGCCACGCTGGCCAACGGCGACTACAACCTGCGCCCGGGTGCCTTCGCGCATGTCGGCTTCGACACCGGCGACGCGCGCAAGGTGATCGTGGTGCCGCAGACCGCGATCAGCTTCAACCCCTACGGCAACGCCGTGTACGTGATCCAGGAAGTGCCACGTGCCGAGGGCGAGAAGGACATGCAGGGCAAGCCGCTGACCGGCAAGAAGCTGGTGGTGCGTCAGCGCTTCGTCAAGACCGGCGCCACCCGGGGCGACCTGATCGCCGTCACCGAGGGTTTGAAGCCCGGCGAGCGCGTGGCGACCAGCGGACTGTTGAAGCTGCGCAACGACGCCGAGGTGACCGTGAACAACAAGGTGCAGCCGGTGACCGAGGCCCAGCCCAAGCCCGAAAACCGTTGACGGAGCGCCGGCATGAAATTCACCGACATCTTCATCAACAAACCGGTGCTGGCGATCGTCGTCAGCCTCTTCATCCTGCTGTTCGGCCTGCGCTCGTTCACTGAATTGAACGTGCGCCAGTATCCTGAGCTGCGCAACGCCGTCGTCAACATCAGTACCACGTACTACGGCGCGGACGCCGACCTGATCCAGGGTTTCATCACCACGCCACTGGAGCGTGAGGTCGCCAGCGCGGAGGGCATCGACTACCTGAGTTCCACCAGCTCTGCAGGCGTCAGCGTCATCCAGGCCTACATCAAGCTGGAGCAGGACCCCAACGAGGCGCTCACCCAGATCGCCGCCAAGGTCAACAAGATGCGCGGCCAGTTGCCGCCGGAGTCCGAGGACCCGGTGATCGACCTGCAGCAGGGCCAGCAGATCGCGGCGATGTACGTGTCGTTCGCCAGCGAGACGCTCGACAACAACCAGATCACCGACTACCTGACCCGCGTGGTCCAGCCCAAGCTGGTCACGGTCGCCGGCGTGCAGCGGGCCGACATCCTCGGCGCCGGCACGTTCGCGATGCGCGTGTGGCTGAAGCCCGACCGGATGACCGCCCTGCAGGTCACCGCCAGCGACGTGTCAACGGCGCTGTCGTCGAACAACGTACTGGCGGCGGTCGGTTCGACCAAGGGCCAGATGGTCGCTATCGACATGACCGCGCGCACCGACCTGCGCAATGCCGACGAGTTCCGCCAGCTGATCATCCGCGAGCAGAACGGCGCCATCGTGCGGCTCGGCGACGTGGCCGATGTGCAGCTCGGCTCGGAAAGCTATGGCACCTCGGTCCGCATCAACGGCGAAGCCGCCACGTTCATGGGCATCTTCGTGTCGCCGGACGCGAACTCCCTGGACGTCATCAAGAACGTCCGTGCACTGTGGGATGGCGAAATCGTCCCGCAGCTGCCCGAAGGCATCAAGGCGACGATTCCCTACGACAGCACCGAGCAGATCCAGGACGCCATCGACGAGGTGGTCAGCACCATCGTCGAGGCGGTGATCATCGTGATCGTGGTGATCTTCCTGTTCCTGGGCTCGCTGCGCAGCGTGCTGATCCCCGCGGTGACGGTGCCGTTGTCGCTGGTCGGCGCGCTGTTCCTGATGCTGCTGATGGGCTTCACCATCAACCTGCTGACGCTGCTGGCGATGGTCCTGGCGATCGGCATCGTGGTGGACGACGCCATCGTCGTGCTGGAGAACATCCACCGGCACATCGAGGAAGGCATGTCGCCCTACGAGGCGGCGATCAAGGGTGCGCGAGAGCTGGCCTGGCCCGTGGTGGCCATGACCACCACGCTGGTGGCGGTCTACCTGCCCATCGGCTTCCAGGGCGGCATGACTGGCGTACTGTTCACCGAATTCGCTTTCACGCTTGCCGGTTCCGTGCTGCTGTCGGGCGTGATCGCGCTGACCCTGACGCCGATGATGTGCGCCAAGATCCTCAAACCACACAGCGACGGCGGCAAGGGCAAACTGGAGCAGTGGCTGGATGCTCGCTTCGAGAAGCTCAATGCGGGCTACCAGCGTCGCTTGCACGGCACGATGGAAACCAAGTCGGTGGTCGGGCTGTTCGGCATCCTGGTGCTGGTGTCGTGCGCGTTCCTGTACATGACCGCGCCCAAGGAGCCGGCCCCGCTGGAAGACGAAGGCTTCATCTTCTCCGTCGCCAGCGCCGACCCCTACTCCACGCTCGACTACGTGGAACGCTATACAGAAGAGGTCACGTCGATCGCCAAGGGCGTGCCCGAAGTGCAGGACTACTTCCTGTTCAACGGCGGCTTTGGTGGCAGTGGTGGCGGCGCCAGCCCCATGGCGATGGCCGGCTTCGTGCTGAAGCCCTGGAGTGAACGCGAGCGTTCCACCAATGCAGTACTCCAGCAGGAACTGCAGCCGAAGATGAGCCAGGTCAGTGGCCTGAACATCTTCGCACTGGTGCCGCCTTCGCTGCCCAGCGCAGGTGGCGATGGCGGCGGCGGCGAGTTCGTCATCGGCGGTGTCGGCGAATTGAGCCAGCTGGCGGAACTTGCCGACCAGATCCTGATGAAGGCGATGGAAAGCAAGCGCTTCATCTTCCTCGACAAGGACCTGAAGATCGACAAGCCGCGCATCGAGGTCAACATCGACCGCGAGAAGGCGGCCACCCTGGGCATCGACATGCGCACGTTGGCGGCCGACATGGCGGCGATGCTGTCGGGTGGTTACACCAACCGCTTCGCCATGCAGAACCGCTCGTACCTGGTGATCCCGCAGGTGCAGCGCAGCGACCGGCTCAATGCCAGCGACCTGGAGAACTACTACACGCGTACCCGCGATGGCGAACTGATCCCGCTGTCGACGCTGGTGACGCTGAAGGAAAGCGCACAGCCGCAATCGCTGAAGCGCTTCCAGCAGCTCAATGCAGTGTCGATCACCTTCGCACCGCGACCCGGCGTCAGCAAGGGCGAGGCGCTGGCGATCCTCGATCAGGCGGCCAAGGACGTCCTGCCGCAAGGCTACTCGGTCGATTACGCCGGCGAATCCCGCCAGTTCAAGCAGGAAGGCGCGGCGATGCTGGTCACGCTGGCGCTCGCCCTGATCGTGATCTTCCTGGTGCTGGCGGCCCAGTTCGAGAGCTTCCGCGATGCACTGATCATGCTGTTGACCGTGCCGATGGCGATCAGCGGTGCATTGCTCACCGTCAACGTGCTGGCCATCCTCAGCGGCGTGCTGGGCATGATGCAGATCGAAGCCTTCCCCGGCATGAGCATCAACATCTACACGCAGGTGGGCCTGGTGACGCTGGTGGGCGTGATCTCCAAGCACGGCATCCTGATCGTGGAGTTCGCCAACAAGCTGCAGATCGAGCGCGGCCTGTCCAAGCGCGAAGCCATCGAGGAAGCCGCCGCCATCCGCCTTCGCCCGGTCCTCATGACGACCGCCGCGCTCGTGTTCGCAATGATCCCGTTGCTGATCGCCAGCGGCCCCGGTGCCGCATCGCGCTTCTCGATGGGCGTGGTGATCGCCTCGGGCATGACCATCGGTACGCTGTTCACGCTGTTCGTGCTGCCGGCGTTCTACCTGTACCTGGCCCGCGACCATGCGCATGACCGCAAGGATGCGGATGAGGCCGCCCCATCAGCTGATGGCGAGCCCGCGCACGGGCACTGAGCCGCCCGCGCTGCGAGAACGAAAAAGCCCCGGCTCTGCCGGGGCTTTTTTTGGGCGTTCACTTGGGCGCGTTGGCCGCTGGCGCGATGTACGCCCTGCGTGCCGCGCGGACTTCGTCGTGATGGTCCGATGCCCATTGCGCCAGCATTTCCACCCGCTCGAAGAACGACATGCCAAGCGACGTCAGCGTGTAGTCCACGCGCGGCGGCACGGTGGGAAAGACCTCGCGCCGCACCAGACCATCCTGCTCAAGCTGACGCAGCGTCTGCGCCAGCATCCGCGGTGAAATGTCCGCGATGCGTTTGCGTACTTCGGAGAAGCGCAACGTGCCGCCCGCCAACTCGTGCAGCACCAGCACCGTCCAGCGATCTCCGAGCCGGTCCAGCACATCGCGGATGGGGCAGTTCTCGGTGAGGATCAGGGATTGGCGGTGCAACGTCATGGTCGATATCCGGCGCAGGGTTACCGTGCGGTAACCGGGTTACTTCTGGCTCCCTGCTTGTGGGCGCGGCAGCTATTAATACCATATCGTAACTAATGACCTTTCCGTTACCAACACAGGAGCCGCCATGAATACCCCCACCTCCACCCTGCTGGTCACCGGCGCCTCCGGGCGGCTCGGCGGCGCCGTCGTCCACCATCTGCTCGACACCCTGCAAATTCCCGCCGAGCGCCTCATCGTGACCAGTCGCTCGCCCGAAGGACTGGCGGACCTGGCCGCACGTGGCGTCACCGTGCGTGCCGCCGATTTCGACCAGCCATCCACGCTGTCCTCCGCCTTCGCCGGGGCCGACCGGCTGTTGCTGGTCAGCACGGACGCGCTGATGGAGCCGGGCAAGCGCCTCGCCCAACACCGCAACGCCGTGAAGGCGGCGGTCGAAGCTGGCGTGGGCCACGTCGTCTACACCTCGCTGCCATCCGCTGAAACGTCGCACGTGTCGTTCGCCCCCGACCACTGGGGCACCGAACAGGCGCTGGCTGCGTCGTCTCTCGCATGGACGGTTCTGCGCAATGCCTGGTACTTCGAGAACCTGGCCTATTCCCTGCCGGCCGCACTGGGATCAGGCGAATGGGCGTCGGCGGCAGGCGAAGGCCGCATCGCCTACATCGCGCGCGACGATCTGGCCCTTGCCGCTGCCCAAGCGCTGGCATCCGACGGGGCGGCGAACCGTGTCCTCACGCTCACGGGCACGCAGGCGTACGCCGCCCGCGACATCGCCGCCCGCGTGACCGCATTGACCGGCAAACCGCTGTCCGTGGTCGACATCACGCCCGAGCAGCACATCGAAGGTTTGCGCGCGCATGGCTTTCCCCCGGTCCTGGCGGAGGTGTTCGCCTCGTTCGATGCCGCGATCGCCGCCGGCGATCTCGGTGAGGTCACGGACGACTATCGCCAGCTCACCGGCCGGTCGCCGACCGCGCTGGATGCATGGCTGCCGGCGAACCTCGACCTGCTGACCAAGGCGCACTGAGCAGAAAAACAAGAACCCCGGCACGAAGCCGGGGTTCTCGGTATCACCGGAGGATCGACGATCAGGCCGGCTTGGCCGCCTTCTGCTTCGCGATCCACTGGTCCACGCGACGTTCCAGCAAGGTCAGCGGCAATGCACCGCCACCCAGCACGGTGTCGTGGAAGCCCTTGATGTCGAACGTGTCGCCCAGCTCGGTTTCCGCTTTCTTGCGCAGCTCCTGGATCTTGATCATGCCGATCTTGTAGGCCGTGGCCTGGCCCGGCATGATCAGATAGCGCTTCACCTCCGACTCGATCGCCGCGCGCGGCACCGCACTGTTGGCATCGAAGTACTCCACCGCCTGCTGCTCCGTCCAGCCCTTCGCATGCAGACCGGTATCCACCACCAGGCGGATCGCGCGCCACATTTCGGAACTCAGGCGACCGAACTCCGAGTACGGGTCCTGATACGTGCCCGGCATTTCCTTCGCCAGCCACTCCGAATACAGGCCCCAGCCTTCCGCATAGGCGGTGACGTTGTACTGGGTGCGGAATTTCGGCACGCCGGTCAGTTCCTGCGCAATGGCGATCTGCATGTGGTGGCCCGGCAGGCCCTCGTGGTACGCGATGACCTCCAGCTCCGGCTTCGGCATGGCGTTCATGTCGGACAGATGCGCGTAATACACGCCCGGACGGGAGCCATCCGGCGTGCCCGGATAGTAATGTTGCGCGGCGCCGTCCTGCTCGCGGAACGGTTCCACGCGCTTGACGACCAGATCCGCCTTCGGCAGCAGCCCGAAGTACTGCGGCAGCACCTTCTTGATGTTGTCGATGGCACGCGTGGCATCGTCGATATAGGCCTGGCGGCCTGCATCGGTGTTCGGATACGTGAACTGCGGATCGTTGTCGATGAACTCGAAGAATGCGTCCAGGTCGCCCTTGAAGCCGACCTTGTCCTTCAGCGCGGTCATCTCGCCCTTGATGCGCTCGACTTCCTTCAGGCCCAGCGCATGGATGTCCTCGGCGGTCATGCCGGTGGTGGTCATCTGACGCAGCTGGTACTCGTAGTATGCCTTGCCGTTCTTGTGCGTCGTGCCTACGCCGGTCGCATTGAAGGCCGCCTTCGGCAGTTCCTCTTCGCTCCATGCGATCACGCCATCGTAGGCCGGCTTGAACTGCTCCAGCAGCGCCTTGCGTGCTTCATCCTTCAGCGCGGTCGCGCGCGCCGCATCGATCTTGCCCGCCTTGACCAGCGCATCGGCCTTGGCCTGAGCATCGGCCCAGATGGCTGAATCCTTGCCTGCGGAGAACGGTGCACCCGCAACGACCTTCTTCGCCTGGTCGATCACGCCTTCATAAGCGAACTTGGGTGGGCGGACACCTTCCGCCGCTGACGCGCGCGCGCGCTCGAGCAACTGGTCGAAGGCGCGCTGCGTCGCCTTGAGACGCGTGATGTAGGCGGTGTAGTCCGATTCCTCGTCGACTTTGTGGAAGCTGATCAGGAACGTCGGCCAGAAGCCCTGGGCGCCGTTCATCTGGTCGAATGCATAGCCATCCAACAGGAACGGCAGGCCGTCGCGTGCATTTTCGTACTGCAGCTTCCACAGGTCGTAGGAGAACTTGGTCTCGTCGTCGAGCTTGGCGTAGTCGAACGTCTTCTCCATCTCTTCGACGCTGGCCTTCTGCCACGCGACCTGGTCGCGCTGCGCCTTCTCCGACATGTCGTCGACCTGGTCGTAGAGGTCCTTGCGCCCCTGGAAGGTCAGCTGGATGGGGCTGAACTTCAACTGTTCCTCGTATTTCTTCTCGAACCACTCGTTCAGCCGCTTGCTCTCGGCGGCGATGTCGGTGGCGGAGGCCGCCGGGGTTGCCGCTTCCGCCGCGGTGCCAGCGGCGGGGGCGTTCCCTTTGTCGCAGGCGGCGAGGGCCAGCGAGAGGGCACAGACGATCAGGGTTTTACGCATCGAGGTCTCCAGGAGGAAAACGGGGGACAGACCCCCGCATCAGGCCACTCTAGCGGACCGCCGACCCCGGGGTCCCATGACCAAAGACGGGGGTCGCGCATGCTCTGTCCCAGAACGGAGAACGCCGCCTTGCGGCGGCGCTCTTTTCCGACCGGTGCAGGACTCAGCGCAGGCCGGTCTCGTTGCGGGCGATGACCAGGCGCTGGATCTCGCTGGTGCCCTCGTAGATCTCGGTGATCTTGGCGTCGCGGAAGTAGCGCTCAATCGGCATTTCCTTCGAATAGCCCATGCCGCCGTGGATCTGCAGCGCCTGGTGCGTGATCCACATCGCCGCTTCCGACGCGGTCAGCTTGGCGATGGCCGCTTCGTTGCTGAAGCGCTGGCCCTGGCCCTTCACCCATGCGGCGCGCAGGGTCAGCAGCGTGGCCGCGTCCAGCTTGCACTTCATGTCGGCGATCTTGGCCTGGGTCATCTGGAACGTGCCGATGGCCGCACCGAACGCCTTGCGCTCCTTGACGTAAGCGATGGTGGCCTCGTAGGCGGCCCGCGCGATGCCGATGGCCTGGCTGGCGATGCCGATACGACCTGCATCCAGCACGCTCATGGCGATCTTGAAGCCCTCGCCCTCCTTGCCCAGCACCTCGTCCGCAGTCGCCACGTAGTCGGTGAACTCGATCTCGCAGGTCGCGGAAGCGCGGATGCCCAGCTTCGGCTCCGTCTTGCCGCGATGGAAGCCGGCCTTTCCGGTATCGACCATGAAAGCGGTGATGCCGCGTGCGCCCTTGTCCGGCTCGCTCATCGCGAACAGCACGATGTACCTGGCGACCGGGCCGGAGGTGATCCAGCTCTTCTTGCCATTGATGACGAAGCTGCCGTCCGCCTGCTTCACGGCGCGGCAGCGCATCGCGGTGGCGTCAGAGCCGGACTGCGGTTCGGTCAACGCGAACGCGCCGATCTCGCGGCCTTCGGCGATGGCACGCACGTAGGTCTGTTTCTGGTCTTCAGTGCCGAAGGTCAGGATGCCATTGCAGAACAGCGAGTTGTTCACCGACACGATGGTGGAGTGCGCAGCGTCGGCGGCAGCGATCTCGATCATGCCCAGCACGTACGCGATCGGATCCATCCCCGCACCGCCGTATTCGGCCGGCACCTCGATGCCCATCAAGCCGTTCTCGCCCAGCAGGCGGATGTTGTCCAGCGGGAACTCGCCCGTGCGGTCGTGGTGCTCCGCGCTGGGGCCGATCTTCTCCTGGGCGATCCGGCGCGCGACGTCCTGGATCATCAACTGCTCTTCGGTGAATGCGAAATCCACGGGTACCCCTCGGCCAAAGTTAGATACCAATTGTAACCCGCGACCATCCGTGGGCGTATGCCACGGGTTGACCGCGACCGGGGCCACTCGTCAAAATATCTCTATATCGCGATAGGAAGATATTTATGGATCTGGAGGCCTGGTCGACCCGGCTGAAAGTGTTCGCCGACGCTACCCGGGTGCGCCTGCTGGCGCTGCTGGCGCGTGAAGAGCTGACCGTGGCCGAGCTGTCGGCGATCACCCAACTGGCACAGCCACGTGTATCGACCCACCTGGCGAAGCTGAAAGAAGCCGGCCTGGCACGTGATCGGCGCGCCGGCGTGTCGGCGTATTACCGGTTCGACGAGGACAACCTGGACACCGTGCAGCGCGAGCTGTGGCGCAGCCTGCGCGACGGCAGTGACGATCCGTTGCTGCGCCAGGATGCCGAGCGCGTCGCCGCCGTGCTGGCGAACCGTGCTGCCGACCAGAACTGGGCCGACAGCGTCGCCGGCGACATGGAACGCCACTATTCTCCGGGCCGTACCTGGGAAGCATTGGCCCGCACCGCCCTGCCCCTGCTGGAAACCGGCGACGTGCTCGACATCGCCTCCGGCGATGGCGTGCTGGCCGAACTGCTCTCCCCGCACGCCAAGCGCTATGTCTGCATCGACACCAGCACGCGCGTGGTCGCCGCCGCTGGCGAGCGCCTGCGCCGCTTCCCGAACGTGGAGGTGCGCGAAGGCGACATGCACGCGCTGCCGTTCAAGGACGGCAGCTTCGACCTGGTCGTGCTGATGCACGCGCTCACCTATTCCGCCAAACCGTCGCAGGCCGTGGCCGAGGCGGCCCGCGTACTGCGTCGCGGTGGTCGCCTGCTGCTCAGCAGCCTGGGCAAGCACGAACACAAATCGGTCGTCGATGCCTACGGGCACGTCAACCTCGGCTTTTCGGAGAAGGAACTGCGCAAGTTCGCCGAGAAGGCGGGGTTGGATATCGCCAACGCCGAGACCGTCACCCGCGAGCGTCGCCCGCCTCATTTCGAGGTCCTTTCCCTTACGGCAGTGAAGCCATGATGTCCCTTCCCTGGTTGAACCCCACGCGCGCCCGTCTTCTCGCCGAAGCGCTGGAGCAGCGCATCCTGATCATCGACGGCGCCATGGGCACCATGATCCAGCGCCACGGCCTGCAGGAAGCCGATTACCGCGGCCAGCGTTTCGCCGCCGGCTGCGATGCCGCGCATCCCCATGAACATGGCCCCGGCTGCGACCACGACCTCAAGGGCAACAACGACCTGCTGCTGCTGACCCGGCCGGAAGTGATCGCCGGCGTGCACACGGCCTACCTCGAAGCGGGCGCCGACCTGATCGAAACCAACACGTTCAATGCCACCTCGATCAGCCAGGCCGACTACCATCTCGAACACCTGGTGTACGAATTGAACAAGGCCGGCGCGCAGGTTGCGCGCCAGTGCTGCGACGCCATCGAGGCGACCACGCCGGCCAAGCCGCGCTTCGTCATCGGCGTACTGGGTCCGACCAGCCGCACCGCATCCATCAGCCCCGACGTCAACGACCCTGGCTTCCGCAACACCCACTTCGATGAATTGCGGGCCACATATCGCGAAGCCATCGAAGGCCTGATCGACGGCGGCGCCGACACGCTGATGGTGGAAACCATCTTCGATACGCTCAACGCCAAGGCGGCGCTGTATGCGATCGAGGAGGTCTTCGACGCCCGCGGTGGCCGGCTGCCGGTGATGATCTCCGGCACCATCACCGACGCCTCGGGCCGGACGTTGTCCGGCCAGACCGCCGAAGCGTTCTACGCCTCCGTCGCGCACAGTCGTCCCCTGTCCATCGGGCTCAACTGCGCGCTGGGCGCGAGGGACCTGCGCGAACACGTCGAGACGTTGGCTAACGTCGCCGACGCCTACGTCAGCGCACACCCGAATGCCGGCTTGCCGAATGCCTTCGGCGAGTACGAAGAAACGCCCGATGAAATGGCGACCACGCTGAAGGAGTTCGCGCAGGCCGGGCTGCTCAATCTGGTAGGCGGTTGCTGCGGCACCACCCCGCCGCATATCCGCGCCATCGCGGAAGCCATGGCCGGCATTCCTCCGCGCCGGCTGCCCGCCGGCGCACTGGAGCAGGCGGCGTGAGCGCCCGCGTCCGCCACACGCGCCTGTCCGGCCTGGAACCGCTGGTCATCACGCCGGACCTGCTGTTCGTCAATGTCGGCGAGCGCACCAACGTCACCGGCAGCGCGCAGTTCCGCAAACTGATCAAGGAAGAGCGCTACGAGGAAGCCGTCGAGGTCGCCCGCCAGCAGGTCGCCAGCGGCGCGCAGATCCTCGACGTCAACATGGACGAAGGCCTGATCGACTCCGAGAAAGCGATGGATCGCTTCCTCAACCTGATCGCCTCCGAGCCCGACATCGCCCGCATTCCGGTGATGGTGGATTCGTCGAAATGGAGCGTGATCGAAGCCGGCCTGAAATGCCTGCAGGGCAAGGGCGTGGTCAACTCGATCTCGCTGAAGGAAGGCGAAGGGGCCTTCGTCGAACATGCCCGCAAGGTACTGCGCTATGGCGCGGCGGCCGTGGTCATGGCCTTCGACGAAACCGGCCAGGCGGATACCTGTGCGCGCAAGGTGGAGATCTGCACGCGCGCCTACCGCATCCTGACCGAAGAAGTGGGCTTCCCGCCCGAAGACATCATCTTCGATCCGAACATTTTTGCGGTCGCCACCGGCATCGAGGAGCACGACAACTACGCGGTCGATTTCATCGAAGCGACGCGCATCATCAAGCAGACATTGCCGCACTGCCACGTATCCGGTGGCGTCTCGAACGTGTCGTTCTCGTTCCGCGGCAACGAGCCCGTGCGCGCGGCGATCCATTCCGTGTTCCTGTACCACGCCATCCAGGCCGGCATGGACATGGGCATCGTCAACGCCGGTGGCCTGCCGGTCTACGACGATCTCGACGCTGAACTTCGCGAACGCGTGGAGGACGTGATCCTCAATCGCCGCAAGGATTCGACCGAACGGCTGCTGGAGATCGCGGACCGCTACAAGGGCAAGAAGGGCGAAGCGCCGGTGGAGAACCTGGCGTGGCGCGAAAAGCCAGTACGCGAACGCCTCGCGCACGCGCTGGTACACGGCATCGATGCCTTCGTCGACCAGGATACAGAAGAGGCCCGTGCACAGGCCTCGCGGCCCCTGGACGTGATCGAAGGTCCCTTGATGGACGGCATGAACGTGGTCGGCGATCTGTTCGGCGCCGGCAAGATGTTCCTCCCGCAGGTGGTCAAGTCCGCGCGCGTGATGAAGAAGGCGGTCGCCTATCTGCTGCCCTTCATCGAAGCGGAGAAGCTGCGTACCGGCGATGTCGGCAAGTCGAACGGCAAGATCGTCATGGCCACGGTCAAGGGCGACGTGCACGACATCGGCAAGAACATCGTCGGCGTGGTGCTGGCCTGCAACAACTTCGACGTCGTGGACCTGGGCGTGATGGTGCCCACGCAGAAGATCCTGGACACGGCACGCGCCGAGAACGCCGACCTGATCGGCTTGTCCGGACTGATCACGCCGTCGCTGGAAGAAATGACCCACGTCGCCCGTGAAATGCAGCGCCAGGGCTTCGATATGCCGCTGCTGATCGGCGGCGCCACCACCTCGCGCGCGCATACGGCGCTGAAGATCGATCCCCACTACACCGCGCCGACGGTGTGGGTGAAGGATGCGTCGCGTGCGGTGGGCGTCGCCCAGTCGCTGATCTCGCGCGACATGCGCGCAGCCTTCGTGGCCGCCAACGATGCCGACTACGCGGAGATCCGCGAGCGCCACAAGAACCGTGGTGATGCCAAGCGCCTCGTGTCGCTGCAGAAGGCGCGCGGGCAGAAGTTCGACGGCGGATGGGATGCCTACACCCCCCCTGCACCCAGGCAACCCGGCCTGCACGTGTTCGATGACTATCCGCTGGCCGAGCTGGTGGACTGCATCGACTGGACGCCGTTCTTCAACGCCTGGGAACTGTTCGGGAAGTACCCGGCGATCCTCACCGATGCGGTTGTCGGCGCGCAGGCCAGCGAGCTGTACCGCGATGCGCGGGCGATGCTGGCGAAGATCGTCGACGAGAGGTGGTTGACCGCGAAAGCGGTGTTCGGCCTGTGGCCGTGCAACAGCATCGGCGACGACGTCGAGCTGCTGATCGAAGGTCGCGCGGAGCGCCTGCACTTCCTGCGCCAACAGGTCGACAAGCCGGTCGAACGCCCCGATTTCTGCCTCGCCGACTTCATCGCCCCCAAGGCGTCCGGCAAGCAGGACTGGATCGGCATGTTCGCCGTCACGGCCGGCATCGGTATCGACGATCACGTGGCCCGCTTCGAAGCCGACCACGACGACTACAACGCCATCCTGCTGAAAGCCCTTGCCGACCGTCTCGCCGAAGCGTTGGCCGAACGGCTGCACCAGCGCGTGCGCAAGGAGTTCTGGGGCTACGTGGCCGACGAGTCACTGGACAACGATGCGCTGATTGGCGAGCAGTACCTCGGCATCCGGCCCGCGCCCGGGTATCCCGCCTGCCCCGAGCACAGCGAAAAAGGCACGCTCTTCCGCCTGCTGGATGCCGGCCGCAATGCCGGCATGTCATTGACCGAGAGCTTTGCGATGCTGCCGACGGCGGCGGTGTCGGGTTACTACTTCAGCCATCCGAAGAGCCAGTACTTCGTGGTTGGCCGGGTGTCCAAGGAACAGGCGGCGGACTACGCGAAGCGCAAAGGCGTGGACCTGTCTCAGGTGGAACGCTGGTTGGCGTCCAACCTCGACTACGACCCGGAGTAGAACCGGCAGCACAGGCGTCGGCCGGGCTGCCGGCGCCGGTACTCCGATAGAATGCGGCACCACGTCCGCGATCGCGTGACCATGTTCCCTCGATGCCCGCCCCACGATGCGCCCCCGCCTGCCCCGTCATGGCAGAGGCGGACGTGACAACGCCCGACAGCACCGCGACCAGCACCGCCTATCCCGCCGCGCGCCTGTCCAGCTTCTATTTTTTCTATTACGCGACGCTGGGTGCGTTCACGCCGTATTGGAGCCTGTACCTCGAGTCGCGTGGTCTGGGCGTCGCCGCCATCAGCGTGTTGATGAGCCTGTGGTATGCCACGCGGATCGTATCGCCAAGCCTGTGGACCACCCTGGCCGCCCGCGCATCGCACCCGATCCGCTGGCTTCACCTGGGGTGCGCGATGGCATTGGGCAGTTTCGCGCTGTTCCTCCTTCCGCTGGAGCACGGCGGCCTGTTCGCGGTGATGCTGGGCTTCTGCTTCACCTACAACGCCGTGATGCCGCAGTTCGAGTCGATCACGATGTCGCACCTCGGTGCACGCAGCGATCGCTACGGCCTGATCCGCGTGTGGGGTTCGATCGGTTTCATCGTCGTGGTGGCGTCGTTCGGTTGGCTGATCGACGAGCGCCGACTCGGCGTCGGTGCGCTGCCGTGGCTGATGCTGCCCGTGCTGGCGGGTGTACTGGGCTCCGCGCTCATCAACCGGTACGCACACGACCCCGGCCCGAAGGCGCACGATGCCGACGACAGCTTCCGCGCGCGGCTGCGGCAGCCCCGGGTGATCGCCTTCTTCGTCGCCGCCTTCCTCGCCCAGGTCTCGTTCGGTCCGTTCTACACATTCTTCTCGATCTACCTGTCCGAACACGGTTATCCGACCGCCACGCAGGGCGTGCTGTGGACCGTGGGCGTGCTGGCGGAGATCGGCGTGTTCTTCCTGTCCAGCCGCATCTTCCGGCGCTGGGATGCCGGCCGGGTCCTGATGCTGGCGTTGCTGAGCGCCTCGGTCCGCTGGCTGGTCACGGCGCTGTTCCCCGACAACACGCCGGTGATGGTGCTCGCGCAGCTGACGCATGCGCTCAATTTCGGCGCCTTCTTCGCGGCGGCGATGCAGTTGCTGGTGCGCTTCTTCCCCGGCCGCATGAATGGACACGGCCAAGGTGTTTTCTATGGTCTGTCGTCCGGCGTCGGCGGCGTGATCGGCGCGCTGCTCGCGGGCCAACTGTGGCGCTTCGGCGGCGAGACCGCATTCCTCGCCTCTTCCTTCATCGCACTGGTCGCTGCCTTCATCGTCTGGCGCTGGCTGGTGCGCGCCCCCGCACGCTCAGACTGACACGTCGCGGTCAAGCTGGCCGAGAAAGCGCTGGATCTCCGCGGCTGCCGATGTCGGCGCCATCTGGAATAGGAATGCGGAGCGTCGATCACGACATGATCGGCATGCCGCGCGAAGCGCAGGATTTCGCGTCCCGCATGACGCCAGATGAGCCTGTCCTGCCGGGCCCGCAGGTACAGCAGTGGAACGCGAAGACCAGCGAGTTCATGGCGTACATCCACACGCAGCGCTGCCAGCGCCCTTTCCCTGAGCACACCGATCGGCAGTGACGCCAGGATCGTTTCGAACTCCACCCGCAACGGCGGCGGCAAGCCGCTGCCTGCCAGCCATCGCTCCAACGCGAACACCGGCGGTGCGACCATCGGCAGTCGTTGCAGAAGCTGCGCGGCCATCCAGCTCATCGGCAACGGGGCATGGACAAAGGTCGCCGCCATGACGAGGGCGCGCACGCGCGCTGGGTGACGATGCGCCAGCAGCACGCCCAAGGGACCTGCGAAAGACTCGGCCACCAGCACCACGGGGCCATGACGCATCAACGCGGGTTCGAGCGCATCGGCCAGCGCGACGCAACTCTCGAAGTGCCCGCTGTCGTATGCCAACACATCGACGTCGGCGACATCCGCCAATGCGGCAATGAGCGGCGCGTACAGGCGACCTGTGCCATCGAGGCCGGGCAACAGGCAAAGCCGTGGCCGCGCGCTCGATGTCACCACACCAGGTCGTCGGGCACCTGATATTGCGGATCGGCGTAAGGATCCTGGTCGGCCGGTGCATCGGGATCGACTTTCAGCGCGACGGCCGGCGCGAAGATCGCCTCGGCTTCGGCGAGCACGCTGGCAGTGACCAGCAGGTAGCGGCCGTTCTGCTGCACGACGCCCAGGTCACCCGCGTTGAGAGCTTTGAGCTGTTCCGCGTTGACGTAGATGCGCTTGATCTTGCCCCCATAGGGGAAATGCCGCGCGATGTCGGCATCCGCATCGTTGAGCGCCTTGTCCTTCAGGAACGCTTCCAGCCTGGCCTTCGCCTCGCGACGCACGCGCGCTTCTTCCTGCTTGATGCGCTCGGCCTCGATACGCTCGTCTTTCTCGCGCTGGGCGCGGATGGCATAGGCCTTGGCCAGGTCGATGTCCTCCTGGCTGCGCTTCGGTTTGCCGGCACCCTGCGGCGTACGTGGCTTGCCGCCCTGGCCGGGCTTCGGATGCGCACCGCCCTTTGCCGCAGGCTTGTGGGCGTCGCGCCGGGGATCGGGACGGCGTTCCGGCTTGCGCTCGGGCTTTGGCGCCGGCTTGAAACCCAAGCCCAGCAACTGGTCGCGGAGTGAATCGGTCATCGGTCTTTCGTGGGGAACTGCCTTGCCCCAAGCGTATCAATAATGCGGTGGCGGCGGTTCATCCACCGGGCTGTCGTGCAGGGACGTGCGTACCTTGCCCAGCTCTTCGACCATCTGCCGGAGCAGCAGCGAAGTGCGCTGGTTCTCGGAGCGCGCCTCGGCCAGCGCGTCGCTCAATTCGCCCATCGCGTGCTCCTGGAACGCCAGGCGGGTTTCCAGTTCCACCAGCCGGCGTTCCAGCGGGTCCCCTTGCAGGGGCAGATCAGTTTGCATGCACGGACCTCCCGCGCCCGATGCCGTAATAAGCGAGTCCCGCTACTTCCACTTCACCGGGATCGTACAGGTTGCGTCCGTCGAAGATGACCGCGTCGCCGAGCGCATCGTGCAGGCGGGCGAAGTCGGGACTGCGGAACTGCTTCCACTCCGTCACCACCACCAGGGCATCGGCGCCGTCGAGCGCGGCGCGTGCATCGTCGCAGAGTGTCAGGTCATCGCGCTCGCCGAAGAGGCGGGCCGCCTCGGGACCGGCTTCGGGGTCGTAGGCCCGCACGCGTGCGCCTGCTTCCCACAGTTCGGCCAGCAAGCGGCGGCTGCTCGCTTCGCGCATATCGTCCGTGTTGGGCTTGAAGGACAGTCCCCACACCGCAAACGTCTTGCCGCGCACGCCTTCGTCCTCGCCGCGGTCGTAGTGGCGCTGTATCAGCTCGAACAGATGGCTCTTCTGGCGATCGTTCACTGCCTCCACGGCCTGCAGCAGCTCCGGCGTGTATCCATGCTGCTGCGCCGTGCGCGCCAGCGCCTGCACATCCTTGGGGAAGCATGAACCGCCATAACCGGCACCCGGATAGATGAAGTGCCAACCGATGCGGGGGTCGGAGCCGATGCCCTGCCGCACCTGCTCGACGTCCGCCCCCACGCGTTCGGCGATGTTCGCGATCTCGTTCATGAAGCTGATCTTCGTGGCCAGCATGGCGTTGGCCGCGTACTTGGTCAGCTCCGCTGAACGCACGTCCATGACGACGATGCGCTCGTGGTTGCGGTTGAACGGAGCGTACAGGCGGCGCAGTTTCTCCACCGCGCGCGCGTGGGAGGCACCCACGATGATGCGGTCCGGCCGCATGCAGTCGTTGACGGCGTCGCCTTCTTTCAGGAACTCGGGATTGGACACCACATCGAAGGCGATCTCGGCGCCACGCGCCACCAGTTCCGCCTCGATGGTCGCGCGCACCTTGTCTGCGGTACCCACCGGCACGGTCGACTTGTTCACCACCGTGCAGGGTTGCCGGAGGCCGCGCCCGATGGTGCGCGCGACGGCCAGGACGTACTGGAGATCGGCGCTGCCGTCCTCGTCGGGCGGCGTACCCACGGCGATGAACAGGACATCGCCGTGATCGATGGCCTCCTCGGCGACCGTCGTGAAGCGCAACCGCCCAGCGGCATGGTTGGCCTTCACCATCGGCGACAGGCCCGGTTCGTAGATCGGCACCACGCCACGGTTGAGACCCTCGACCTTGGCGGGGTCGATGTCGACGCACACCACGTCATGCCCGACCTCGGCCAGGCAGGTGCCCGTCACCAGTCCGACGTATCCGGTACCGAAGATCGCAACGCGCATCCGCTGACTTCCTGGCCGTGGGAAGACCCTATTGGATCAGCCGCTTATTGCAGGACGCCCATCAGTTCGACGTCGAAGGTGAGGGTGGCATCCGGGCCGATCTTGCCGCCCGGTGCGCCATTCGGACCATAGGCAAGGTTCGACGGAATCCAGAAGCGGTACTTCGCGCCCACCGGCATCAGCGAGACGCCCTCGGTCCAGCCGGCGATCACCTGGCCGAGGCCGAACTCGGCGGGTTCGCCACGCGCATAGGAACTGTCGAAGACTTCGCCGTTCAGCAGCTTGCCCTCGTAGTTCACGCGCACGCGGCTGCTGGCCTGCGGACGCTGGCCGTTGCCCTGGCGCAGCACCATGTACTGCAGGCCGGAAGGCGTGGTCACGACGCCCGGCTTGACCTTGTTGGCGGCCAGGAACGCGGCGCCTTCGTCGCGGTTGCGCTGCGCGGCACCGGCCTGGCGCTTGGCGAGGTACGCCTGCATCTCGGCCTGGGCTTGTTCCAGCGTCAGCAGCGGCGTGCCGCCTTGGGTGGTGACAGCCTTGACGGCCTGCGCCAGCACGGCGGGATCCACCTCGTCCTTGAAGGGCAGCAAAGACGGGCCGATCACATAACTACCCAGGAACAGCCCCACTTTTGCCTTGTCGACCGGCGGCGGCGCGCTGCCCGGCGGCATGCCGGGAATCGGCTGGCCATCGGCGACGGCCAGGTTCAGGCGCAACAACTGATCGGTCGCCTGCGCTTCCTGCTCGGTCATGGTCTTCGGCTTGCCGGCAAAGGTGTCCGCGATGGCGCGCTGGAAGGCCGCGATATCCATGAAGGGACCCACCGGCTTCAGCGAATTGCCCACGTCCACACCAATGGCGTAGCTGACCTTGTCGCGCTCGGTGGTCAGCGTGGTTTTTTCCTGTGCAGACACGCTGCCTCCCAGCATCGAAAACGAGATTGCCAACAACACGGCTGCGCCGCGGACCGACCGCTTCATCCTTTCTGCTCCTGGAACCTGCGCCACGACGGCGGCGCCAAACCGATATTGTGGCACGCCCGCCACCCGCGAAGGCACTGCATCAACGTATGGCGCGGGGCGCCTTCAACTCGCGCTCGATGGCAGCCACCACGGCGGGATCATCCGGCGCCGTCTTGCTGGGGAAGTTCGCGACCACACGACCATCGCGGCCGATCAGATACTTGTGGAAATTCCAGGCGGGTGCGGTGCCGGTGGTACGCGCAAGCGATGTGTACAACGGCGTCGCATCGTCGCCGGTCACGACGACCTTCTCGAACATCGGGAACTTCACACCATAGGTCAGCGTGCAGAACTCCTGGATGTCCTTCTCACTGCCAGGCTCCTGACCCTTGAAGTCATTGGAAGGAAAGCCGAGCACAGCGAACCCCTGCGCCGCATAACGCTGGTGCAGTGCTTCCAGCCCTTCGTACTGGGGGGTGTAGCCGCACTTGCTGGCCGTATTGACGATCAGCAGGACCTGGCCGGCATACCGTTCTTTCAGGTTGACCGGCGCCTTGCCGGCCAGCGGACGGTAGCTGACATCCAGCAAACTGGCCGCCAACACCGTTGCAGACGCCGCCAGAAACGCCACAAAAACCATGGTTTTCAATACGTTGGACTTCACGGAACGACTCCACTAGTGCGAACATGACAAGTATGCCTTCAGTTGGGTGACGAAACGTCTCAGGGCAGTTGACGGCCTGTGTTTTGGTGTTATAGTTGAATACAACACCACTCACCCAACTCAGGGGGGTACCCGATGAACCCGAAACTGACCCACACCCTGCCCAGCCTGGCCGTCGGCGGCCTGCTGTTGGCAGTGGGCGCCCTGGCGGCCATGTCCGGCGCCCGCACGTCCGAGGTGGACACCGCCGCGCTGGTTGGCGCGCTGGAGTCCGATGCCCGCGAGATCACCGGGGAAGGCACCACCCCGGAGGCCAGCCAGCACAAGCGCCGTGCCCGGGCATCGCTGGCCATGCCGTACTTCTCATTCGGCCAATCGCTGCGTCCGAGGAGCTGAGCCATGGCACCCATCCAATGGAGCGACGGCGCTCCCATCTACCGCCAGCTGAAAGATCGCGTGATCGCGATGATGCTGGACGGCATCCTGAAGCCGGGCGACGCCCTGCCCTCCGTCCGCCAGGTGGCGGCGGAGTACCAGTTGAACCCGATTACCGTCTCGCGTGCCTACCAGGAACTGGCGGATGAAGCCCTGGTCGAGAAACGCCGCGGCCTGGGCATGTTCGTCACCGACGAAGCGTCCAAGAAGCTGCGCGGCAGTGAACGCGAGCGCTTCCTGACCGAAGAGTGGCCGGCCGTTGCCGAGCGCATCGAGCGCTTGGGCCTGTCCATCGAAGAGTTGCTGCAATCCAAGGGGAACAAGTGATGAATGCCGCAATCGCCAATACCGTGGTGTCGGCCCACGGCCTGCGCAAGGCCTACAAGAACAAGCTTGCGCTGGACAACACCAGCTTCGAGATCGAGGCGGGCAAGATCATCGGCCTGATCGGTCCCAACGGCGCGGGCAAGACCACCGCGCTCAAGGCCATCCTCGGCCTGACGCCGTTCGAGGGCCAGCTGAAGGTGCTGGGCCTGGATCCACGCAAGGACCGCGACGAACTGATGAAGGATGTCTGCTTCATCGCCGACGTCGCCGTGCTGCCGCGCTGGATGAAGGTCAAGGAAGCCATCGACTTCGTCGCCGGCGTGCACCCGCGCTTCGACCGCGCCAAGTGCGAGCGTTTCATCGCCAACACCCAGCTCAAGCCCAACCTGCGCGTCCGCGAAATGTCCAAAGGCATGATCGTGCAGCTGCACCTGGCGCTGGTGATGGCGATCGACGCCAAGTTGCTGGTGCTGGATGAGCCGACGCTGGGCCTGGACATCCTGTACCGCAAGCAGTTCTACCAGCGGTTGCTGGAAGACTACTTCGACGAGCAGAAGACCATCATCGTCACCACCCACCAGGTGGAAGAGATCGAGCACATCCTCACCGACGTGATGTTCATCCGCGACGGCAAGATCGTGCTGACGTCGCAGATGGAAGAAGTAGCCGAGCGCTACACCGAAGTGCTGGCCAGCGGCGATGCGGTCGAGCAGGCCCGCGCCCTGAAGCCCATCGACGAGCGCGCCCTGCCCTTCGGCAAGACCGTGCTGCTGTTCGACGGCGTGCCGAAAGCGCACCTCGCCGCCCTCGGTGAAACCCGTACCCCTGGCCTGGCCGACCTGTTCGTCGCCATCATGAAAGGAACCTACGCATGAACGCCGTGACTTCGACATTGGGTAAGTCCTCCAAGCCCGGCGCGTTCACCTGGTTGCTGAAGCGCGAGTTCTGGGAAAACCGCGGTGGCTTCTTCTGGGCCCCGGTGATCACCGGCGGCATCTTCGTGGTGTTGAACCTGATCCTGGCCGTCATCGGCAGCATCGCCGCACGTGGCCAGATGAACGGCGGCGGCTTCAGCATCGAGGAGGCGCCGGAGAAGGCCCACCAGATCGTCGGTGGCATCGGCGACGGCATGCTGCTGGGCGGCGTGATCCTGGCGTGCGTGGTGCTGGCCTTCGTGGTGTTCTTCTATGCCCTGGGCACGCTCTATGACGACCGTCGCGACCGCAGCGTGCTGTTCTGGAAGTCGCTGCCGCTGTCGGACACGCACATGGTGCTGTCCAAGCTGGCGTGGGCCCTGGTGCTGGCGCCGTTGCTGGCGGTAGGCGTGGGCATCCTGATCGGTGTGGCGATGTGGCTGATCTCGGCACTGACCATCTCGATCAACGGCCTGCCGGCAAGCGGCGCGGTGTTCACCCACTCGCATCCGCTGCGCATCATTGGCGGCGTGCTGGCCTCGCTGCCGGTCTACATGTTCTGGGCGCTGCCGGCGGTGGGCTGGTTGATGTTCTGCTCGGCCTGGTCGCGCAGCAAGCCGTTCCTGTGGGCGGTGCTGGTGCCGGTGCTGGCCTGCGTGATCATCAGCATGACCGACATCCTGCCGGGCCTTGAAATCCGTCATGACCTGATCTGGTACACGGTGGTCTACCGAGGTCTGGCGAGCGTGGTGCCCGGCGCCTGGTTCCCCACTCTGCAAGGTGGCGCCGCCAACCCGCATGCCGAGATCAACTCCCCGGACGAACTGGCCAACGCCATCGACCTGACGCGCAGCTGGCAGGCCTTCGCCTCTGCGGATCTGTGGATCGGTGCGGCCATCGGCATTGCCCTGATCGTCGGCGCGATCTACCTGCGGCGCTGGCGCGAAAGCGAATAAACCCCACCGGGCGGCGCCCCCACCGCCGCCCGCTCTTTTCCCGTAACGAGGACATCCCATGCGCAACTGTGCTCTTCTGATCCGTGGCGCCTGCGTGGCCGCCGCCCTGCTGCTGGCGGCCTGCCAACCGGCGCAGGACAAACAGGGCGACGCCCCGACCGGTATTGCGGCCGAAGCCATGGGCGAAGTCGCTAAGGGACTGGGCGACGCCAGCCAGGAGATGGAAAAGGCACGCCAGGAGATCGCCACCGCGCGCGACCGCCTGGCCCGCGAGAACCTGTCGCTCAACCGCAATGAAAGCGAATCGCAGCCGAAGGCCGAGATCACGCCGACCGGCGAGCTGTTGATCGAAGGCAAGCCGGTCGCCACCACCCCGGAACAGAAAGCGCTGGTGCTGGCCTATCGCGGCGAACTGCTGGGCGTGGTCGGCGACGGCATGGCCATCGGCATGGAAGGCGCGCGCGTGGGTATCGATGCCGCCGCCTCCGCGTTGAAGGGCATGCTGTCCGGCCAATCGGGCGACGAGATCGGCCAGCAGGTCGGCGAGCAGGCCAAAGAGAAGATCAAGCCGATGGTGGCGCAGTTGTGCACCCGCATGCCCCGCCTGCTGGGTGCGCAACAGGCCCTCGCGACCGCGCTTCCCGAGTTCAAGCCTTACGCCAACATGGACCAGTCCGACGTGGACGACTGCGGTGATGCCAACAGCGACGGCAACTGGAACTTCTGAGTCGCCATCGCCGGTTCGGTCCAGCGCATTCCCCGCACACGCTCGCAGCACTGACGCCACCCCGTTCCCGCAGCAAGGAGACTGT
>CAMPIO010000053.1 GCA_946886405.1 uncultured Pseudoxanthomonas sp. | reverse complement strand
ACCTCGGCGCCCCCCAGGAGCTGGTACTCAAGGTGCCGACCGCCGACCTGGAAGGCCTGCTGCCCAACGCGCGCGTGGTGACCACCCGCCGCCGCGGCGAAGTGGCCGTGGGCGAGGGCCTGCTCGGCCGCGTCATCGACAGCGACGGCGTGCCGCTGGACGGCCGCGGCGCGATCCGGCCCGAGGGCTGGATGGGCCTGGCCGGCACCGCCATCAACCCGCTGATGCGCGAGCCGATCAGCCAGTCGCTGGACGTGGGCGTGCGCGCGATCAACGCGCTGCTGCCGATCGGCCGCGGCCAGCGCATCGGCCTGTTCGCCGGCTCCGGCGTCGGCAAGTCGACGCTGCTGGGCATGATGACCAAGTACACCGCCGCCGACGTGATCGTCGTAGGCCTGATCGGCGAACGTGGTCGCGAAGTCCGCGATTTCGTCGAAACCACGCTGGGCCCCGCCGGCCTGGCACGCGCCGTCGTCGTCGCCAGCCCTGCCGACCGACCGCCGCTGGCGCGCCTGCAAGGTGCGTATCGCGCCACCGCCATCGCGGAATGGTTCCGCGACCAGGGCCTCAACGTGCTGCTGCTGATGGATTCTCTGACCCGCTTCGCCCAGGCGCAGCGCGAGATCGGCCTGTCGGTCGGCGAGCCGCCCACCACGCGCGGCTATCCGCCGTCGGTGTTCGCGCGCCTGCCGGCGCTGGTCGAACGCGCGGGCAATGGTGCCAAGGGGCGCGGTTCGATCACCGCGTTCTACACCGTGCTGACCGAAGGCGACGATCCGCAGGATCCGATCGCCGACGCCGCCCGCGCCATCCTCGACGGCCACATCCTGCTGTCGCGCCGCGTCGCCGACGCCGGCCTGTATCCGGCCATCGACGTCGAATCCTCCGTCAGCCGCGTGGTCACCGAGATCGCCGATGAAACCTGGCGCGACCGTATCAGAAAGCTCAAACGGCTGCTGTCGGCCTACAACAGCAACCGCGACCTGATCGCCATCGGCGCGTACCAGCGCGGCAACGATCCGACCGTGGACGAAGCGCTCGAGCGCTGGCCGGACATCGTCGAATTCCTGGGCCAGGACGTGGCGCACGCCGCCGACCTGCCGAGCAGCCGCGCCGCCCTGGAATCCCTGATCCAACGCAACCTCGCCGCCGGCATACCGATGCCGCCCGGCCTGCAGTAACGCCAAGGAACCCCCGTCATGATGCAGTCCCGCCGAATCGATCCCCTGCTGCGCCGCGCGCAGGAGCACGAGGATTCCGTTGCCCGCGAACTGGCCGACCGCCAGAGCACGCTGGCACAGCATGAGTCGCGACTGGAGGAACTGCGTCAGTACGCCGAGGACTACGCCAACAGCCAGATGGCCGCGACCAGCCCGGCGCAGTTGGCCAACCGGCGCGCTTTCCTCGAACGCATCGACCAGGCGCTCAAGCAGCAACTGCAGAACGTCGACCGCAGTCGCGCCAGCGTGGACATCGAACGCGACCGCCTGCTGCTGGCCAGCCGCGACAAGCAGGTGCTGGAACAGCTGGCCGCCAGCTACCGCGTGCAGGAGAAGCTGATCGTCGACCGCCGCGACCAGCGCGAGATGGACGACGTGGGCGCGCGCCGCGCCCGCCTGGCCGCCACCGCCCGCGAGAACGAGGACGCCTGATGCCGTCATCGACGTCCGCGTTGCCGTTCGCCGCCCCGGCGCCGCCACCGGCAAGCGCATCGGGTGCCAGCCCCTCGGCGAACGAGGCAGCGGGCGCCGCTGGAAAGCCGGCATTCGACGACATGGTGCGTCGCCCGGCAAAGCCCGATGACACGCGGCGCGCGGCGCACGCACGCACCGGCGAAGCGCAGGAAGGCAGCCAACGACGACCGGTTGCTGTCGCGCGTGCGCCGGAAGATCCGGCGCGCGTGCCCTCCGACGAGGACGCGCCTGCGCCCACCGAGGCCGCGCCCTTCGTCCTGCTGGCACTGATGGAGGCGCCAGCGCCACTCACCCTTGTGCCGCCCGCCGGCGACGCCGCGGTGATCCAGTCCGACCCCTTGGCCAATCCCCTGCTCGGCACCACGACACTGGGCACGGCGGCGCCTGCCGACACCTTGCTGGGTGGCGGTCGCGCGACACTGACGACGACGACGCCGCTGAACCTGCCCACCCCTGTTGCGGCAAGCGAGAGCACGACCGTCCCGGCCAATGTCGATGTCGCGCCCAGCGACACGCCGCCGGCAACGACGTCCCCCATCGCGAACGCACCTGCCGACGCCACCGCGAAGGCCCCGTTGCAGAACCTGCTGTCGTTCGCGACCCATCTGGCCAGTGGCCAGGTCGCCGCCGCGATGCCGGATGCCGTGGCACTGGGACGCGATATCGTCGACGCGTTCCGCAGCGAGGACGGCGATGCGCCTGCGCCCACCGCCAACCTGCTGGCCGGTGTCGGTGCCTCGAACGCCCCGCTCGGCCTGTCGCGCACCGAGACCGTCAATCCGATGGAAGCGCCCAGCGCCGACCTGCACGGCGGCCACTTCGACGACGACATCGGCGACGCCGTGCGCTGGATGGCGGACCAGAAGATCGGCCACGCCCACATCAAGATCACGCCGAACGACCTGGGAACCGTCGAGATCCGCCTGCGCCTGGAAGGCGATCGCGTGCACGCCGACTTCAGCAGTGCCCAGGCCGACGTCCGCCAGGCACTCGAAAGCAGCCTGCCGCGCCTGCGCGACATGCTCGGCCAGCACGGCTTCCAGCTCGCCCACGCCGATGTCGGCCAGCAGCATGCACCGCCCTCGCAGGGCGGCGCTTCGCAGCAGGGTGAACGCCCCGGCGATGCAGGAGAACCCGCCGCCGACGCGCCCCGCACCGTCCGCATGACCGCGCGCGGGCTGGTGGACGCGTACGCCTGACGGCCTGCTGTTCCGGTAGGAGCGACGTGAGTCGCGACCGCAGACATTCGGCGCCGTGGATGCCGGGCCACACGGCCATCGCTGCGTGAACGATGTTTCCGGACCGCCATGACGCACGGTCGCGACTCACGTCGCTCCTACAGAAAGCACGTCCGTCAAAACCCCGTCGGGCCTCCTCTCTCATCACGGCACACCGCTTGCATCCCCTGGACTGACCCCTCAGGAGATCCATCGCCGTGGCAGCCGCCGACAAGAACGCAAGCAAGTCCAAGACCGACAAGGGCGACAAGCCCAAGGGCGGCAAGTCGCTGCTGACCATCGGGCTGGTGGCGGTCATCGCGGCCGGTGCAGCGGGCGGCGGCGCCTGGTACTTCGCCAGTCATGGCGGCAAGGACGAGAAAGCCGACGCCCCCAAGGCGAAGAGCCCGGGCGAAGTGCCCGCGCCTGCCCAGTACTTCGCGCTGGAACCGCCCTTCGTCGTCAACCTGGTCGGCGAAAGCGGTGGTGCGCGCTACCTGCAGGTGGAAGTGCAGTTGATGACGCGCGATCCCGAAGCCATGACTGCCCTCCAGTTGCACGCCCCCGCCATCCGCGCGCGCCTGCTGATGCTGTTCGCGCAGCAGGACGCCGCCAGCCTGATGTCGCGGGAAGGCAAGGAGCGCCTGCAGAACACCGCGCTTGGCGAAGTGAAAGCGCTGCTGGTCGCCGAGACCGGCAAGCCCAGCGCCGAATCGCTCCTGTTCACCAGCTTCGTGATGCAGTGACGGAACCCCGCCGCCATGATGACCAGTGACCTGCTGTCGCAAGACGAGATCGACGCCCTGCTCAACGGCGTCGATACGGGCACGATCGAAACCGAGGAGCCGCCGCACGATCCCGGCGTGGCGCGCACTTACGACTTCGCCAGCCAGGACCGCATCGTGCGCGGCCGGCTGCCGACGCTGGAAATGATCAATGAGCGCTTCGTGCGCACGTGGCGTATCGGCCTGTTCAACCTGCTGCGTCGTTCCGCCGAACTCTCGGTGCGCGGCATCGAGACCATCAAGTTCGGCGAATACCTGCATTCGCTTTACGTGCCCACCAACCTCAACCTGGTCAAGTTCAAGCCGCTGCGCGGCGTGGGCCTGATCGTGTTCGAACCGAAGCTCGTGTTCACCATGGTGGACAACTTCTTCGGCGGCGACGGCCGTTATCCGGCGAAGATCGAAGGCCGCGAGTTCACCGCCACCGAAATGCGCGTGATCCAGTTGCTGCTGAAGCAGACGTTCGCCGACCTGATCGATGCCTGGGCGCCGGTGATGCCGGTGGATTTCGAGTACATCACCAGCGAAGTCAACCCGCATTTCGCCAACATCGTCAGCCCGCGCGAGTACGTGGTGGTCAGCCGCTTCCACGTGGAACTGGATGGCGGCGGCGGCGACCTGCACGTCACGTTGCCGTACTCCATGCTGGAGCCGATCCGCGAGCTTCTCGACGCCGGCATCCAGTCCGACCGCGTGCATGACGACGACAGCTTCCGCGTGACCGTGCACGAGCAGCTGCGCACGGCCGAAGTCACCGTCTCCAGCGTGCTGGCGGAAAAGCGCATCAATCTGCGCGAGCTGACCCGCTTGAAGGTGGGCGACATCCTGCCCATCGACATGCCGAAGTCCGTGCCCGTCTGCGTCGAACAAGTGCCGGTGTTCACCGGCGAGTTCGGCATCTCCAACGGCATGAACGCCGTGAAGATCACCGCGCACCATCCGCCCGGCCACCGCCACCAGCAATCCGCCTCCACCCGCCACACCCTTGCACCCGTCGCCTTCCAGGACGCCACGCCATGATTCCCGAGAACGAAGAAACCCTCGCCACCGCCTTTGGCGACACCGAGGTCGCCGTCAACGGCAACGACAGCCACGCGGGCAACGACGCGGACATGAGCCTGGACGTCATCCTCGACGTACCGGTGACCTTGTCGCTGGAAGTCGGCCGCACCCGCATGCCCATCCGCAACCTGCTTCAGCTCAACCAGGGCTCGGTAGTGGAACTGGAGCGCGGCGCCGGCGAACCACTGGACGTCTACGTCAACGGCACGCTGATCGCGCATGGCGAAGTCGTGGTGGTCAACGACCGCTTCGGCGTGCGCCTGACCGACGTGGTCAGCCCCAGCGAACGCATCCGTCGCCTGCGCTGAGCCCCGCCCATGCACGCCTTCACGCTGCTCGCCACCGCCGCCGCACCTGCACAGAAGATCGGCCAGCACGCGCCCTCCACGCCCGGCATCGGCGGTGCGCTGGTCGGGCTGATCCTGGTGTTGGGCCTGATCCTCGGCATGGCCTGGCTGCTCAAGCGCCTGCCCGGTGCAGGCCTCGGCATTCGTCCGAGCGACCAGCTGCGCGTGGTGTCGATGCTGTCGGTCGGCGCCAAGGAACGCGTGGTGGTGATCGAAGTCGGCAAGGAACAGTTGCTGATCGGCGTGACGGCCGGCGGCATCACCGCCCTGCACACCCTGCCCGAACCCCTGGTCGTCGCGCCCGCGCCGACGATGCCCAACTTCGCCGAACTGCTGGCCAAGCGCCTGCGCAAAGAGTCCTGAGATGCGTCGCTTCGTTTTTTTCCTGATCTGTCTGCTGTGGCTGGCCGCGCCGACGCTGGCCTTCGCCCAGGCCACGACACCGGCACCGGCACCGGCACCGGTCGCCACGCCGGTAGCGCCCGCCGCACCGACCGCGCCCGCACTGCCGACGCTGCCCAAGGTCAACGTGGGCCAGGTCGGCGACAACACGGTCAGCCTGCCACTGCAGACGCTGCTGCTGATGACGGCGATCACGCTGATCCCGTCCGCGCTGCTGGCGATGACGGCGTTCACCCGCATCATCATCGTGCTGGGCCTGTTGCGGCAGGCGCTCGGCACGGGCCAGACGCCGTCGAACCAGGTCCTGGTGGGGCTGGCCCTGTTCCTGACCATGCTGGTGATGATGCCGGTCGGCGAAAAGGCATGGGCCGAAGGCATGGCGCCTTACCTCAATGGACAGATAGATTTCTCCACCGCGTGGACGCTGACCACCGGACCGCTGCGCGACTTCATGCTGGCGCAGGTGCGCGAGACCGACCTGATGACCTTCGCCGGCCTCGCGGGGCACGGCAGCTACACCGGACCGGACGCCGTGCCGTTCCCGATCGTCGTCGCGTCCTTCATCACCAGCGAACTGAAGACCGCCTTCGAGATCGGCTTCCTGATCTTCATCCCGTTCGTGATCATCGACCTGGTGGTCGCCAGCGTGCTGATGTCGATGGGCATGATGATGCTGTCGCCGATGCTGGTGTCGGCACCGTTCAAGATCCTGCTGTTCGTGCTGGTCGATGGCTGGGTGCTGATCGTCGGCTCGCTGGCGGCCAGCTTCAACTGAAGGCAGGAGTGAGTGGAGAGAAGTGAGCAGCTAGCAAGAGCACTACAGCTCGCAGCGCCGACTACCCCTCACTCCTCACTCCTCACTTCTCTCCACTCACTTCTCTCCACTCACTTCTCACTCCTCTATCCACATGAGTCCTGAAACCGCTCTTACCGAACTGCGCGGTGGCCTTGAGATCGCGCTCTGGGTCGGGGGTCCGCTGCTGCTGGTCGTGCTGGTCGTCGGCGTGGTCGTCGGCGTGATCCAGGCCGCCACGCAACTCAACGAACCCACCATCGCCTTCGTTGCCAAGGCGATCGCGCTGACCGCGGCACTGTTCGCCACCGGCAGCTATCTGCTCGGCGTGCTCGTGGAATACACGACGACGCTGTTCCAGCGACTGCCGCATCTGATCGGGTGAAGCGAGGAGCGCGTGCAGCGAAGTGAGGAGTGAGCGAAACCACTTCCGACACACCTTGCCTTCCTGCTTCTACTCACCCCTCACTCCTCACTCCTCTCCACTCACTCCTCGCACCATGGACCCAGCCACGCAGATGGTGATCGACGGCCAGCAGGCCTTCGGGATGATCAACGCCATCCTGTGGACCATGCTGCGCACGGGCGCACTGCTGATGGCCGCGCCGTTGATCGGTACGCGCGCGGTGTCGGTGCGCGTGCGCGTCATCATCGCGGGCGCGCTGGCCATGGCACTGGCGCCGCTGCTGCCGGGCACCCCTGACCGCATCGCGTTCGACGCGAGCACCGTGCTCAACGTGGCGCGCGAACTCGCCGTCGGCGCGAGCATGGGCTTCATGCTGCGGCTGGCGTTCGAGGCCGGCGCGATGGCAGGCGAACTGATTTCGCAGGGCACCGGTCTGGCCTTCGCCCAGATGTCGGATCCGCTGCGTGGCGTGAACTCCGGCGTCGTAGGCCAGTGGTTCTACCTGGCATTCGGCCTGCTGTTCTTCACGGCAAACGGCCACCTCGCGCTGGTGTCGCTGCTGGTGGACAGCTACCGCTCGCTGCCGATCGGCACGGCACTGCCCGATGTGCAGCAGATGCTGGAGGTCGCTCCGATGCTGTTCACCGTCGTCCTGCGGGCCGCCGTCGGCCTGGCCCTGCCGGTCATGGTGGCGATGCTGGCCGTGAACCTGGCCTTCGGCGTACTCGGTCGCGCCGCACCGGCACTCAACCCGATCCAACTGGGCCTGCCTACCGCCCTGTTGCTGGGGCTGTTCCTGCTGGCGCTGCTGGCAGGCGAACTGGGGCCACCGGTGCAACGGATTTTCGATGTGTCGTTTGACGCAGCGCGACAAATCAGCGCCTGAGCATGTGAAAGTTACGTTTGTGAAAGCGGCTTGGGACGCGCCAGCGACGCGCGCCGCGCGCTCCTGTCACATCAGAATGCGTCACCGGTTCCACTAAATGCATGAATTTGTGCAGAATGGGGACGAGGGAGTTGCGACATACGCCTACGCACGGACGGGAGCCGATCCCGCCCGACGCCGGAGCGCTCCCCCCGCGAACCGGAGATTGCCGTGAACCACAGCCCTACCCAGAAGCGACGCACCAGCCAGGAAACGCGGGAAGCCGTACTCGCTGCCGCACGCCGCCTGTTCTTCACCAAGGGCTTCGACCAGACCACGCTGATGGACCTCGGCGAAGAGACCGGACTCAGCGCGCGCGGCGTGATCCTGCACTTCGAAACCAAGGCGGATATCATCGCCACCCTGCTGATCCGCGACTACACCGCGCGACGCGCACCGATGGTGGAACGTCCGCAGGGATCGACGCACGCGCAGCGCATCCTCGACTTCTACTTCTGGATGGCACGCGAAGATGCCGCCAACTTCATTGCCTTCCCGGCCCTGTGGAGCGTGTCGGCGCGCTGGTCGCCGGCCGTCGAGGCCGAAATGAACACCGCGCTGCGCCGCATGCGCGAACCGGTACGTCTGGAACTCAGTCGCGGCATGGGGGCCGGCGAATTTCGCGGCGTGGACATCCAGCATGCCGACGAGATGATCTGGCAGAGCTATCAGCACGGCCTGCGCGCGGTGTCCGTCAACGGCGGCACGCCTGCCATGGCCGTGCCGCAGGTGTTCAAGACGCTGGAAGCGCTGTCGGCCTGATCGGGACGACACCGCGCGCACAAAAGAACGGCCTCCCGACGGAGGCCGTTCCTCATTCAGCCGGGCGATGACTCAATCGCGTCCGTTGCCCTTGCCGTTTCCCTTGCCGTTGTTGCCACTGTTGCCCTTGCCGCTGTTGCCGGGGCCCTTGCCCGCGTTGCCCTGCCCATGCCCTGCATGCTCGTTCCTGGCCGGTCCCGCCTGTGGCTTGCCGCCGGCGGCGCCCTTGCCGTGGCCGGGGCCATGCTTGGACCAATCCACGCTGATGCGCTGGTCGACGCGGATGGGGTAGCCCCACCGGTCGTACGTGCCCACTGCGCCGTTCTTCAATGCATGGAAAGCGGGCGAGCCGGGCTTGATGCCCATCTGCTTGGCCAGGTTGCCCCAGCCCTGTCCCGGATTCCGCTCGTACCGCTGCACCACGTCGAGGCACGGGATGCCGAGGGAGCGCGCGATCGCACACGCAAAGTAGACATCGCCGGGCGCCCAACCCCGGCGTTCAAGCAGATCCAGCACGAGTGAACGTGGCGCGCCGTAATGGCCGGTCATTTCCGATACGAAGGGATCGCGGTAACGGCGACCGTAATCGTTGATCTCACCCAGACGGGTGTCGACCCAGACGTCCCCCGTTCGTAGGTTGTAACCCACCGTCTGCGCATGGGCCGGGAACGAGGCCGCGACGGCCCAACCCAGCGAAGCGGCAATCAAAGCGGTCCTGAGCATCTTCATGTCCTTCTCTCCTCCTGCGGTGGCGCGAGTCTTGGTCGGCACGCGTGAACGAGCGATGACGCGCAACACGGCGCCACCGGTGCCGGCGCATCCCAAGCGTGACATGAATCACTTCCGCTCTCCCTCAACCGCCTACACTGCGCGGGCCCGCGCGGCACCGTCCCGATTTCCTTCCCGATCTCCGTTGAGCAAGACACCCACCGATCATCACCGCACGCACCCGGCCCTCTCCATGAAGCCGAAACGCCGAGACTTCCGCCTGGACATCATCGTCCTGCTGGGCTCCATCACGGCGGTGACGATCGCCTCGTTCGGTGTTTATCGCGCGTGGCAAGGGCACGGGGCGATGGCTGCTTTCGACCTCGTCGTGGTGCTGGTCGTCGCCGCGCCGGTTATCTACGCGTGGCGCACGGGCGACAGCCTGCGCGCGGGCAACGTACTGGCAGCGTTCAATTCCTGCGCCACCTTCGGCGCGTGCCTGCTGCTCGGCCACACGGCGCTCACCTGGACCTACCTGGTGCTGCTGACCAACTTCTTCATCGCGCATCGCTGGATGGCGGTCGGCTGCAACGTCGCGCTGATCGTCGGCATCCAGCTGATTCCCGGATTCTTCCATGACAGCGTGCATGCGATCTCCGTGTTCGTCAGCGCCGGGATGATCACCGTGTTTTCGCTGATCTTCGCCTCACGGACGCAGGACGACCGCGCGCAACTCGAGCGTCTGGCCGCCATCGATGCGCTGACCGGCGTACCGAACCGGCGCAGCATGGAGCGCGCCCTGGGTGACGCCGTCGACAGGTTCCAGCGTGGCGAATGCTGTTTCGGCCTGGTCGTGCTGGATCTCGACCACTTCAAGGACGTCAACGACCAGTACGGTCATGCCGCTGGCGATGCGGCCATCGCGGACCTGGCATCCATCCTCCGGTTCGAAATGCGTCGCAACGACCAGGTGTTCCGTTTCGGGGGCGAGGAGTTCGTGACGCTGCTGCAGCTCGACAACACCGAGGACCTGGAACGCGCCACCGAGCGTCTCCGCAAGGCCGTTCGCGGTGCGCTGCGCGGCCCCGGCGGCCGCATCACCATTTCGCTGGGTGCGGCCCTGCTGCGCGAACAGGAAAAGACCTGGCACGACTGGTTCTCGCGCGCCGATGCCGCGCTGTACCGCGCGAAGTCGGCCGGCCGCGACAGCTACGTGATCGCGGACGATTTGTTCTAGGACCCACAAGCCCCGCGCAGAACTTCGCCGCCGTCGGCCCGGCGAACGCCGGGATCCATCTGCTTCCGCTCGGGCAACCTCGCGTTCACGGGCAATGGATTCCAGCCTTCGCTGGAATGACGGGATCAAGGTCGCTGGAAATCTTCAGCCGTCGTCCCAGCGAACGCGGGGACCCATCTGCTCATGCTGCGGGTATCGCAGCATCCACGCGCAATGGATTCCAGCATGCGCTGGAATGACGGTACCGGCTTATTCGGCGGCAGATCGAACGTCTCGTGAAAGCTCGCTTCCAGCCCACCACCACCGGTACAGCACCGGCAGCACCACCAGCGTCAGCAGCGTCGATGACACGATGCCGCCGATCACCACCGTCGCCAGCGGCCGCTGCACTTCCGATCCGGCCCCGACGTTGAACGCCATCGGCAGGAAACCCAGTGAGGCCACGAGCGCCGTCATCAGCACCGGACGCAGGCGGCCGAGCGCGCCGTCGACCACCGCCTCGTCCAGCCGTGCACCCTGCTCGCGCAGCTTGCGGATGAAGGTGATCATCACCAGACCGTTGAGTACGGCCACGCCCGATAGTGCGATGAAGCCCACGCCGGCGGAGATCGACAGCGGAATGCCGCGCATCGCGAGTGCCACTACGCCACCGGTCAACGCCAACGGCACGCCGGTGAACACGATGGTGGCGTCCTTCGCCGAACCGAACGCCCAGAACAACAGGGCGAAAATCACCACCAGCGTCGCCGGCACGACGATCGCCAGACGCTGGCTTGCCGACATCAGCTGCTCGAACGTGCCGCCGTAGTCGATCCAGTAGCCAGCGGGCAGTTGCACCTCGGCAACGATGCGCGTGCGCAGCTCATCGACGAAACCGCCGAGATCGCGGCCGCGCACGTTGGCGGTCACCACCACGCGGCGTTTGCCGTTCTCGCGGTTGACCTGGTTGGGTCCGAGCGTGGTCTCGATCTTCGCCACCTCGCGCAACGGCACCGTGCCCGGTGTTCCCGAGCCCCAGCTTGCTGCGCGCGTCGATTCGTCCTCGTTGCCGGCGCCCCCCAGCGGAATCGGCAGGTCGTGCAAGGCGGCCGGATCCTGCCGCATCGTTTCCGGCAGGCGCACCACGATGTCGAAGCGACGGTCGCCCTCGAACAGTTGCCCGGCGACTTCGCCACCGACGGCGGTCGCCACCGTGTCCTGCACGTCGCCGGGATTCAGGCCATAGCGGATCAGCGCCCGCCGGTCCGGCGTGATGGTGAGCAGCGGCAATCCGGTGGCCTGCTCGATGCGTACGTCGGCCGCGCCATCCACGCGCTTGGCCACCGCTTCGATGCGTTCGCCGACGTCCACCAGCGTATCGAGGTCGTCGCCGTAGAGCTTGATCGCGACGTCGGCACGCACGCCCGAGATCAGCTCGTTCATCCGCATCTGGATGGGCTGGGTGAACTCGTAATTGTTGCCGGGGATTTCAGCGACCGCTTCCTCGATCTCCGCTACCAGGGTCGCCTTCGACTTGCGCGGGTCGGGCCACTGGTGGCGCGGCTTGAGCATGACGAAGGTGTCGGCCACCGACGGCGGCATCGGATCGGTCGCCACTTCCGCGGTGCCCAGCTTGCCGAACACGCGGTGGACTTCCGGAAACTGCTTTATCCGCGCCTCGAGCGTCGACTGCATGCGCACCGCCTGGTCCAGGCTGGTGCCGGGGATCCGCATGGCATGCATGGCGATGTCGCCCTCGTCCAGGCTGGGCACGAACTCGGTACCCAACCGCGTGGCGAGCAGACCGCACAGCACGACCAATAGAAACGCGCCGCCGGCCACGACCAGGCGTGCGCGCAGCGCCCATGCCAGCACCGGCGCGTAGGCCCGGCGCGCCCAGCCCATCACCCGCGTTTCCTTCTCCTGCACACGGCCGCGCAGGAACAGCGCGATGGCGGCCGGAACGAACGTCAGCGACAGCACCATCGCACCGCTCAAGGCCAACACCACGGTGATCGCCATCGGGTGGAACATCTTTCCTTCCACACCGGTGAGCGCGAAGATCGGCAGGTACACGGCGGTGATGATGCCAAGGCCGAACAGGCTGGGCCGGATGACCTCGGCCGTCGCCGACGCGGTGGCGTCCAGGCGTTCTTCGTCGGTCATCAGGCGTCCGAGCCGCTGCTGCAGCTCGCCGAAGCGGCGCAGGCAGTTCTCGATGATGATCACGGCGCCGTCGACGATCAGGCCGAAATCCAGCGCACCGAGACTCATCAGGTTGCCCGACACGCCGCCGCGCACCATGCCGGTGAGCGTGAACAGCATCGACAGCGGGATCACGGCTGCGGTGATCAGCGCGGCACGTACGTTGCCCAGCAGCAGGAACAGCACCACCACGACCAGGATCGCGCCTTCGACGAGGTTCCTTGCCACCGTACGGATGGTGCGGTCGACGAGCGAGGTGCGGTCGTACCTCGGTTCGGCGCGCACACCGGCGGGCAGGCTGCGATTCGCTCCGGCCAGGCGCGCGGCGACCGCCTGCGAGACCTCGCGGCTGTTGGCGCCGATCAGCATGAACGTGGTGCCCAGCACCACCTCTTTGCCGTCCAGCGTCGCCGCACCGGTGCGCAGTTCCGGTCCCTCGCCCACCTGCGCGACATCGCGCACGCGGATCGGCACGCCGTCACGACGGTCCAGCACGATGTCGCGGATGCCGTCGAGGTCGGCGACCTGACCCGGTGCACGCACCAGGAACTGCTGCCCGTTGCGCTCGATGTAGCCGGCGCCGACATTCCGGTTGTTGCGCGCCACCGCCTGCACCACGTCGTGCAGGGTGAAGCCCAGCGCCACCAGGCGTGCAGGATCGGGCGTGATATGGATCTGGCGCGCGAAACCACCGATGGTGTTGACCTCGGTGACGCCGGGCACGTTGCGCAGCTGCGGCCGCACCACCCAGTCCTGCAGCGTGCGCAGGTCGGTGGCGGTGTACGGCGAGCCATCGTCCTTGCGCGCCTTCGCATCCGCCTCCAACGTGTACATGAAGATCTCGCCCATGCCGGTGGCAATGGGGCCCATCTCCGGTTCCAGCCCGGCGGGCAGTTGCGACTTCACCTGCTGGATGCGTTCGCCAACCTGCTGGCGGGCGAAGTAGACGTCGGTGCCGTCCTCGAACACCACCGTCACCTGCGACAGGCCGTAGCGCGAGATGGAGCGCGTGTAATCCAGCCCCGGTAGTCCGGCGAGCGCCGTCTCCAGAGTGAACGTCACGCGCTGCTCCGCCTCCAGCGGCGAATACCCAGGTGCCTCGGTGTTGACTTGCACCTGCACGTTGGTGATGTCGGGAGTGACGTCGATCGGCAGCTTGCCGAAGCTCCACACGCCGACCGCGACCAATGCGAGCGTCAAGGCCAGCATCAGCCAGCGATGTGCGATGGCGAAGCGCAGGATGCGTTCGAGCATGCCGCGCGACCCGGGAGTGCCTTGCTCAGTGATCATGCGAGGCCCCCGATTTCTCGATGTCGGCCTTCACCAGGTAGCTCTGCTCGATCACGATCCGGTCGCCCGCCTTCAGACCTGAAAGCACTTCGGCACGCTGCGCATCACGCTTGCCCAATTCGACCGGCCGGATCTCGTAGGTGTCGCCGACACGCACGAACACCACGTCCCAGTCGCGGAAGGTCTGCAGCGATGCGAGCGGCACCACCATCGCCGCCGGCTGCTGCTCCACCGTGATGCGCGCCTTCACTGCGGAGCCAGGACGCCACAGACCGTCGGTGTTCTGCAGCGTCGCACGCGCCACCGTACTCTGGCTGGCGGTGGCCACCCCGGGCAACACGCGCTCCAATGTGGTCTGCGCGGTAACGCCGTCGCTCAAACGCGTGACCGTGACCGGCACGCCCGGCACGATGTGCTGCGCATCGGCGCCGAAGATGTGCAGGTCCACCCACAACGTCGACAGGTCGGCGACTTCGAACAGGGTCGACCCTTCGCCCGCCACGCTGCCGACGCCGGCGTTGCGCGCCAGCACCACGCCACTGATGGGCGAGGTCACGGCGTACGTGGTCAGACTGAGATTGCTCTCGACGGTTGCCAGCGTCTGGCCAGCCTGCACGCGGTCGCCGACATTGGCGGTGAGCCGGCGGATCGGGCCCGGAAAGCGGGCGGCGATGTGGGCCACGCGACCTTCCACGGGCGTCAGCAGGCCCTGCACTTCATGCTCGTCGGCGATCGTGCCCGCCTGCACCGGCGCGACGCGAATGCCCGAATCCTCGGCGATCTTCGCACCGATGGCGGTGCGGCCTTCATAGCTGTCGTAGGTCCAGCGCAACGCCTTGCCATCGATCTCTGCCAGCACTTCGACATCGAACGAGTGCGGTTCGCCCACCACGGTCTTCGCCAGCAGGCTGCCGTCGGCCTGGGGCTGCAGCACATGGCTCTCGCGCAGGTTGCCCAGGCGTACCAGACGCACTTCCACGCTGCCTGCCGTGGCCGGCAACGGCTTGCCGTCGCGGTACAGCCACGCCTGGTAGGTCGGCGGCGTGCCCGACTCGGCGATCGCCAGTTCCACGCGATAGCCAGCCTGTTCCAGCAGGCGACCGCCGTGTTCGCCACGCGCGGTCTCCCCGGCACCGTGCTCTCCACCTTCATGGCCCTGGCCGTCTTCGGCGTGGTCGTCCTTGCCGCCGCAGGCGGCCAGCATCAGCGAAATCGCCAGTGCGCACATCAGGGGTCGCAACGTCATGGGATGGCTCCTTCTTCTGAAGCGGCGGAAGCGGCGACGAACGCCTGTCCCGTGAGCCGCTGGATTTCGATCAAGGCCGTCTGCGCATCGAGCGCAGCGTCCAGTTGCTGGCGACGGGTCGCCGTGGTGTCGGACTGCAACTGCGCCCACTCCAGGTAGCTGATGGCGCCGCTGCGGTACGCGCGTTCGGCGGCCTGTTCCGCGCGCAGCAGGCGCGGCAACACGTCGTCGCGCGTACGCTGGACGTCGAGCTGCGCCACGCGGTAGCGGCCATGCGCGTCGGTCAGCGTGGAATAGAGCGCGATGTCGCGCGATTCGCGCTCCATCTCCAGTGCCGCGAGGTCCGCTTCGGCCGCCCGGATCTCGGGCGCGGCGCGGCGTGCACCGCCCAGCGCCAGCGACAGGCCGCCGACCAGCGCGGTGTCGCCGCTGTCCTGCAAGCGACGCACACCGACCTGCCAGTCCAGGTCTTGCGTGGAAGCGGTGCGTGCAAGCCGCACGCGGGCCTCACGCACGCGACGCTCGTCGGCGAACTGGGCCAGTTCGGGTGTCTTTTCCAGAAGTGCTGCCAACTCGGCGACATCTGCAATCGCAGGCAACGCGAGCGGATCACCCGCCACCACGTCGAAGCGGGGTGCACGTTCCCCCCATAGCGCCGCAAGATGCTGTCGCGCGGCGACGGTCTGCTGATCCGCACGCGCGAGCGCCAGTTCGGCGCGTGCGAGTGCCGCCTCGGCGGTCAGCACGACGGACTCCGGTGAAGCGCCGGCCTGCAGACGCTGACGCGCCGCCGCGACCGTGCGGCGACGCTGCGCGATGTCCTGCCCGGCGATGGTCCGGTGGGCGCGTGCGCCGGCGACGGCGAGGTAGCGGCGGGCGACATCGGCCAGCAGATCGAGGCGCTGCGTTTCGCGCTGCACCGCGAGCGCATCGATACGGGACTGTGCCAGCGCGCGGCGTGCATCGAGCTTGCCGCCGCGCTCCAGCACGCCGGCGAGTGTCAGCGTCACCTCGGCGCCGCTCACGCCCCTGGTCGTGCCCGTGCCGAGAACATTCTCGACATCGAGCCCTGCACGCCACGCGGGGCGCAGCAGCGCGACCTCGCGCTCTGCGAGCAGGGTTTCGGTGCGGACGCCGAACAGGCGCAGGTCGGGATGGACACGGGCGACGCGCGCGATGGCGTCGTCCAGCGTGAGGGAATCAACAGGAACAGCGGGCGATGGCGCCTGTGCGTGCACGCACGGCGCGATCGCGAAGGCGGCCAATGCCGCCAGTCGCAACCACATGGGAAGTCTCCGGAACGTCGGTGAGGGAGCGCGGGCGACGGAATGTCAGCCCGGCAGGGACATCACGCGGCGATCGGAGGACGCAACAGGGACACGGGCCACGCAAGCGGCAAGGGCGCTGCCGTGCCCACCGGCGCGACGGAGGGCAGCCGGACACCCTGCACCAGCAGCGGCGCGGGCACGATGGCAGTCAGGTGGCCGCAGCAGTGGCTGGCATGCAACAGCGCGTGCAACAGATCGCCCTCGCCTGCCTCGCCATCGGCATGGTCATGCACCGGACCGTCTTCAGCGTGCTCGCTGACCGCGTGCAGGTGGTCGCTGCCGTTGCCCAGCTCGTGCAGATCCCCGAGCGAAGCCAGCACCGGGTTGGCCAGCACCGCCAGCAGCAGCACGGCCATCGCGGGCAGGCGCAGCAGCAGGGAGCGGCGGTGGCGGAGGAGACGGAACATGCGCGGCCATGCTAGCCGCCCGCCGGTGCGTTAGACAATGCCACGCCGGTTTCCCGTCCTCGACTGGAACAGGTCTTGCAGTACACCGCCCGACCCCGTCGGAAATGCGCCATGTCTGAGCAGGACGAAAGCGGCGAACGCACTGAATTACCCACCGAGAAACGCCTTCGCGAAGCCCGTGAACAGGGCAACATCCCGCGTTCGCGCGAACTGGCGACGGCGGCGGTGTTCGGTGCGGGCGTGCTGGCCATCATCGGCATGGGCCCCGGTTTGGCGCGCGATGCGCTGGGCTGGATGAAGGTCGCGCTGACCCCGGACCCCATGCTGATGCGCCAGCCGGACCAGCTGTTCGGCTACGTCGGCATGTTGATGTTGAAGCTGCTGGTCGCGATCGCGCCGGTGGCGGCCATCTGCGTCGCGGCGGGCGTCGCGGCCCCCGCCCTGATGAGCGGGCTGCAGTTCTCGCAGAAATCGCTGATGCCGGATTTCAAGCGGCTCAACCCGGCGTCCGGCCTCAAGCGCCTGTACGGCCCGGAGAGCGTGGCCGAGCTGCTGAAATCCCTGCTGCGCGTGGCCCTGATCGGCGGGGCGGCGGCGATCTGCCTGAAGCTGGGCCTGAATCCACTGCGCGAACTGCTGACCATGCCGCTGGAGCAGGCCGTCCGCAGCGGCCTGAAGTTCACCAGCACGTTGCTGCTGGCGACCACCGGCGGCCTGATCCTGCTCGCCGCCATCGACGCGCCGTACCAGAAGTGGAACTGGCTGCGGAAGCTGAAGATGACCCGCGAAGAGCTGCGCAAGGAGATGAAGGAGAGCGAGGGCAGCCCGGAGGTGAAGGGTCGCATCCGCCAGATGCAGCATCAGATGTCGCAGCGCCGGATGATGGAAGACGTGCCGACCGCCGACGTGATCGTGGTCAACCCGACCCACTACGCCGTCGCGCTGAAGTACCAGGCCGGGCAGATGGGCGCCCCCACCGTCGTTGCGAAGGGCGTGGACGAGCTGGCCATGCGCATCCGCGAAGTGGCCGACGCGCACCGCATCGCCATCGTTTCCGCACCGCCTTTGGCACGCGCCTTGTATCGCGAAGGACAGCTTGGCCGGGAAATCCCCGTGAGAATGTACGCCGCCGTCGCCCAGATCCTGTCCTACGTCTATCAACTGCGCGCCTGGCGCGTGGGCGAAGCCACCCTGCCCGACCTGCCGAGCGTCGACATCGATGAGCACGGGGGCAAGGCATGAGCGCGCAACCCGCCGGCGGCCTGCGCTGGATGGACATGCTGAAGAACGGCCTCGGCGCGCCCCTGGTAGTGCTGGCGCTGCTGGCCATGATCGTGGTGCCGCTGGCGCCGCCGGTGCTGGACGCGCTCTTCAGCTTCAACATCGCCATCTCGCTGGTGGTGCTGCTGGCGGTGATCTACGTGAAGCGTCCGCTCGACTTCACGATCTTCCCCATCATCCTGCTGATGACCACCATGCTGCGGCTGGCGCTGAACGTGGCGTCCACGCGCGTGATCCTGCTCAACGGCCAGAACGGGCATGAAGCCGCCGGCAAGGTCATCGCGGCGTTCGGCGAGTTCGTGGTGGGCGGCAACTACGCGGTCGGCATCGTCGTGTTCGCCATCCTGACCATCATCAACTTCGTGGTGATCACCAAGGGCGCCGGGCGCATCGCCGAAGTGTCGGCGCGCTTCATCCTGGACGCGATGCCCGGCAAGCAGATGGCGATCGACGCCGACCTCAACGCCGGCGTGCTGACCCGCGAGGAAGCCAAAGCCCGTCGCGAAGAAGTGCGTGCGGAAGCCGACTTCTACGGCTCGATGGACGGTGCCAACAAGTTCATCCGCGGCGACGCCATCGCCGGCATCCTGATCCTGTTCATCAACCTCATCGGCGGTTTTGCCGTCGGCATGCTCCAGCACGGCATGCCGGCCGCCGAGGCGGCATCGACCTACACCCTGCTGTCGATCGGCGACGGCCTGGTCGCCCAGCTGCCCGCGCTGCTGGTGTCTTCCGCCGTGGCCATGCTGGTGACCCGCGCCTCGCGTTCGGAAGACATGGGCCAGGCCGTGATGGGCCAGGCCTTCGGCCAGCACAAGGCGCTGGCGGTGGCGGCCGGCGTGCTGGGCCTGGTGGGACTGGTGCCCGGCATGCCCAACGTCGCCTTTTTGACGCTGGCCGCCGGCATCGGCTACCTGGCCTGGAAGATGTGGAAGCGGACCCAGGAAAGTCCGGACGCAGCGGCCGGCGATGTGCCCGCCCTGACCGGCCCGGGCGCGCCCGACCGCAACGCCGAGCTGACCTGGGACGAACTTCGCCCGGTCGATCCGCTGGGGCTGGAAGTCGGCTACCGCCTGATCCCGCTGGTCGACAAGAACCAGGGCGGCGAGCTGATGTCCCGCATCAAGGCGGTGCGCCGCAAGCTGACCCAGGACCTCGGCTTCCTGGTGCCGCCGGTGCATATCCGCGACAACCTGGAGCTGCCCTCCAACGGTTACCGCCTGCTGGTGCATGGCGTACCGGTGGCGTCGGCGGACATCCACCCGGACCGCGAACTGGCCCTCGACCCGGGCGGTGCGTTCGGCACCATCGACGGCATCCCCGGCAAGGACCCGGCGTTCGGGCTGGACGCGGTGTGGATCCAGTCGCACCAGAAGGCCACCGCCGAATCACTGGGCTACACCGTGGTCGATCCCGCCACCGTGATGGCCACCCACCTCTCGCACCTGGTGCGCGAACACGCACCGGAACTGCTGGGCCACGAAGAAGTGCAGCAGTTGCTGTCGCAGCTGGGCCGCAGCGCGCCGAAGCTGGTGGAAGACCTCACCCCGAAGGCGCTGCCGCTGGCCACGGTGGTGCGCGTGCTGCAGAACCTGCTGATCGAGCGCGTGCCGATCCGCCAGCTGCGCCGCATCGTCGAGGCGCTGGTCGAGTTCGCCCCGCAGAACGCCGATCCGGCCTCGCTCACCGCCGCCGTGCGCACGTCGCTGGGGCGCTTCATCGTGCAGGAGATCTCCGGCATGGCACCGGAACTGCCCGTCTATACCTTGGCGCCGAATCTGGAACGCGTCTTGCAGGACAGCACCCAGGGAACCGGCGCGGCGCTGGAACCGGGACTGGCGGAACGCCTGCACCAGAGCCTCGCCGACGTGGTGACCAAGCAGGAAGCCCGCAGCGAGCCTGCGGTGGTGCTGGTACCGGGAACGGTGCGCGCCGCCCTCGCCCGCCTGGTCCGCCACAGCGTTCCCTCGCTGTCGGTGCTGGCCTACAGCGAGGTTCCCGAGGACAAGCGGTTGAAGCTGGTCGGCACGATCAGCTGAGACCGGGAGCAGCAGAACCCGACGCGACAGAGAACCGGATAGCACGCCATGAAAATCAAACGCTTCGTCGCTCCCGACATGCGCACCGCCTTCGCGATGGTCCGGCAGGAACACGGCCCGGATGCGGTGATCCTGTCCAATCGCGTCACCGAAGACGGCGTCGAGATCGTTGCCGCCAGCAACTACGACGAAGCGCTGGTGAAGCACACGCTGGACGCGATGCGCCCGGCCGCGCCGAGCACGCCGCTGCATCCGCTGCTCGACCCCGCGCCCGCTGCCGCCGCGCCCGCGCTGTCGCCTGCCGAAGCGGCCGCCAGCTACTTCGCTCGCCGCCAGCCGAATGCGCCTGCCGCGCCGCGCGCCGAAACAGCCAGGACCGCACCGGCCGCCGCCGCGCACGTCGCGAGCGCCCCCAGCACGCCGCCGCGCGCACCGGTGATCACCGCACCCGCGCCGGTCGCCGAGATCCCGGCACCGCTCGTGCGCGACATCGCCCCGCTGCTGATCGAACCCGAATCCTTCGCCGCCAAGCTGGCGTCATGCCTGCCACCGGCACCGGCGAATGAACCCGTCGCCGTCATCGAACCCGTCGCGCCTCGTCGACCGGCCGCTCCCCGCGCCGAGGCCGACGACACGCTCGATCTGGATGCACTGCTGCCCTCCATCGCGCCCCCCGTGTCGCTGCCGGAGCCGGAGGCCGCACCGGTCATCGCGCTGCATGCCCACCGTGCGCCCGTGACCACGCCGGTCCCGGCGCCCACCGCCGTCACCGTGCCGACGCTGACCGTCGTCACCGACGATGCCGCGCAGGCGCGCGAGAGCGACGAGCAGCTGGTGCAGATGCGCGGCGAGTTGTCCGCCATGCGCGAGATGATCGAGCGCGAGATGCACCGCCTCACCGACGAACGCCTGCGCGGTTCGCCGGTGCGCATGCAGGCGATGGAACTGATGGAAGACTACGGCTTCGACGCCGGCATCACCCGCGACATCGCCCTGCAGATCCCCGCTGATACCGAAGCGCACCGCGGCCGCGGACTGATGCTGGGCCTGCTGTCGAAGAAGTTGCCGGTGCTCGACACCGACCTGCTGGATACCGGTGGCGTGATCGCCCTGGTCGGCCCCACCGGCGCCGGCAAGACCACCACCATCGCCAAACTCGCCGCCTGCTTCGCGCAGCGCCACAACGCCCGCGACGTGGCGCTGGTCACCACCGACACCCTGCGCGTCGGCGGCCGCGAACAACTGCACGGCTATGGCCGCCAGCTCGGCATCGCCGTGCACGAGGCCGACAGCGCGCAGACCCTGGCGCTGGTGCTGGAACGCCTGCGCGACTACAAGCTGGTCCTGATCGACACCGCCGGCCTCGGCCAGCGCGACCGCAACCTGGTCGGCCAGCTCAACTGGCTGCGCGCCTCCGGCCAGGTGAAATCGCTGCTGTGCCTGCCGGCCAATTCGCATTTCTCCGATCTGGACGAAGTCGTCCGCCGCTTCAGCACCGTGCAGCCGCAAGGCGTGGTGTTGACCAAGCTGGACGAGACCGGCCGCCTGGGCAGCGCACTGAGCGTGGTCGTCGACCATCAGTTGCCGATGACCTGGGTGACCGACGGCCAGCGCGTCCCCGACGACCTCCACCGCGCCAACAGCGCCCACCTCGTGCTGCGGCTGGACCAGCTGCGCCGCGAAGCCGACGAACCCTGCTCGACCGAGGCCACCCATGTCGCCTGATCACCCGCTGCAGACCAACCCCCGCAGCACCCCGCCGTTGCCCGGCGCCTTCCATCCCGTGCGTGTCGTCGCCGTCACCGGCGGCAAGGGCGGCGTGGGCAAGACCAACGTGTCGGTCAACCTGGCCGTGTCGCTCGCCGAGATGGGCAAGCGCACGCTGCTGATGGACGCCGACCTGGGCCTGGCCAACGTGGACGTGCTGCTCGGCCTGTCGCCGAAATTCACCCTGGCCGACCTGATCGCCGGCCGTTGCAGCCTGGAAGACGTGCTGCTGGAAGGCCCTGAAGGCGTGCTGGTGGTACCGGCGTCGTCGGGTTTCCGGCACATGGCCGAACTCACGCCGGCCGAGCATGTCGGCCTGGTCAACGTGTTCTCCGAACTGCAGCGCGCCCTCGACTTCATGGTGGTGGACACCGCCGCCGGCATCAGCGACAGCGTGCTGACGTTCTGCCAGGCCGCACAGGACACCGTGGTGGTGGTCTGCGACGAGCCGGCCTCGATCACCGACGCCTACGCACTGATCAAGGTGCTGGCGCGCGAACGCGGCCTCGACCGCGTGCACGTCATCGCCAACATGGTCCGCGACCCCAATGAAGGCCGGAAGCTGTACGAGAAACTCGCCCGTGTCTGCGAACGTTTCCTCGGTGACGTCGCCCTGCACTACCTGGGGGCCGTGCCGCAGGACGACTGGTTGCGCCGCGCCGTACAGCGGCAGCAGGCCGTCGTGAAGGCCTACCCGGGCAGCCCCTCCGCCCGCGCCATCGCCGAGATCGCACGCACCACGGCACGCTGGCAGCCGCCGGTCGGCGCCCGCGGCAACGTGGAGTTCTTCGTCGAACGCCTGATCCAGCGCGGGGTGGCCGCATGAACACCGCCGCCGCCCAGTACCGCGCCGTGCAGCGCGGCAGCGCGAACGACTTCGTCACCCAGCATGCCGACCTGGTCCGCCGCATCGCCCACCACCTTGCGGCCCGCCTGCCGGCGAGCGTGGAAATCGACGACCTGGTGCAGGCCGGCATGATCGGGCTGCTGGAAGCCTCGCGCAGCTACGATGCCGAACAGGGCGCGTCCTTCGAGACCTACGCGTCCATCCGTATCCGCGGTTCGATGATCGACGAGATCCGGCGCGGCGACTGGGTGCCACGCTCGGTGCACCGTCGCGCACGACAGGCCGCCGCCACGGTCCGCGAGATCGAACAGCGCACCGGCCGCGCCGCCATCGCCACCGAAGTCGCGTCCGCGATGGAGATGCCGTTGCCGGAATATCTCCGGCTGATGGAAGACGCGGCGCGTGGCCAGGTCTTGAGCCTGGAATCGCACATCGACGATCACGGCGAACCGAACACCTCGCGCACCGGCGGCCCCTCGCCGCAGCAGCACCTGGAGCGCAGCGAGTTCCGCCAGCAGCTGGTCAAATGCATCGGCCAGTTGCCCGAACGCGAGCAGTTGGTCCTCTCGATGTACTACGAGCAGGAACTCAACCTGAAGGAAATCGGCGCCGTGCTGGGCGTCAGCGAATCGCGCGTCTGCCAGATCCACGGCCAGGCCATGGTGCGCCTGCGTGGACGCCTGCAGGTGTTCGAGAAGGCGGATGCGGGGCTCGAGGACGACGGTTGACCTCTGTAGGAGCGCCCTCGGGCGCGATGCTCTGGCTTGAATTCCTGGCAAGAGCATCGCGCCCGAGGGCGCTCCTACAAGAGCAGCGTTACC
>CAMPIO010000052.1 GCA_946886405.1 uncultured Pseudoxanthomonas sp. | reverse complement strand
TGGGTGGCGGCCAACTTCCGCGACCGGCGCGGGCTGGATTATTTCTACGCCGACCATGCCGCGGCATTGAAGGCGGTCTGCGCCGTGGCGTGGTTGCTGGAGGCGTCGCCGAAGCTGCAGATGGCGATCGAGTCGGCAGGGATCGGCAGTGCGTGGCCGATGCGCCGCGCCTGCTCGATCGCCACCGCGGTGCCCAGCGCCTTGGGCAAATGCGAGGCGATCGTCGAGGTCTGCGGCAGCACCCACAACGGCTTGCTGCCCCAGACCTTGTGGCGCCCGCCGGAAATGGGGTCCTGCGCGCTGGCGGCGAAGCTGAGCGCCGAATCCATCACCGGGTCCATGCCCGGCAGCTTGCGGAAGCGCTCGGCCATGAAGCCGCCGCTGCGGTAATGGAGGAAAGCGGGATCGGTGTGCCGCGTCAGCCGCGCAACCATCGCATTGCCTTCGTGGCCAGAGCTGCCGATGGTGTAGAAGACCTTGTTCTGCACGCGCAGTACGCGTGCCATCAGGTCGAGGTGGCGCGAGATCAGCTGGGACTCCAGCAGTTCGATGAAACCTTTCGCGTCCAGCGCGCTGCCGGGCAGGACGGCGTCACCGGTCGCCGGCTTCGCGCCGACCTGTCCGCTCCAGTCCTTCACGAACTCGATGAAGTTCTGGTCGCAGATCTCGGCACGGTTGAGGCCCTTCATGCGGGCCGGGATCGGATGATGTGCAGTCATGTGGTCGCTCGGGATCAGGAAGACGCCAGGCGTGCGGCGACGTCGTCGCTCACTCCCGGCATGGGAACGAAACCCGGCGTGGCGCGCACGCGCGCCAGCCAGTCGGTGATGCGGGGACAGGCGGAAAGATCGAAGCCACCGTCGTCCGCGCAATGCGTGTAGGCGAACAGCGCGATATCGGCCACGCCGTACGCGTCGCCGGTGAACCAGGACGCGTGCCGCAAGTGCTTTTCCATCACCGCCAGCGCCTGCCCTCCCCGCTCGATCAGCTGCGGAAGGTCAGCGCGCCGCGGCGAATCGGGCGGCGTCCAGCCACGGATGAAGCGCGCCACCGCGACGTACGGTTCATGGCTGTATTGCTCGAAGAACAGCCAACTCAATGCTTGCGCCCGTTGCCAGGCATCGGCCGGCAGCAAAGGCGTGCCCTCCGCGAGCCAGCACAGGATCGCGTTCGATTCCACGAGAATGGCACCATCAGCGCGTTCCAGCATCGGCACCTTGCCGTTGGGATTCTTCGCCAGGTATTCCGGCGTGCGCGTCGCGCCGTTCGCGCTGTCGACCTCGATCCACCGGTACGGCGCGCCGATTTGTTCCAGCAACAGACGCACCTTGTGGCAATTTCCCGAAGCGGACATGCCATGGACGGTGACGGGCTCAGGCGACATGCGGGCGCTCCGGCGGCAGTGGAATACGGGCGGCCTTGGCGAGGTCCTTGTCGCGACCGAACGCGAGCAGGATGCGGTGCTGGTCGGCCAGCGTCGGAAGGCGCACGGCGTGGCCGGCGATATCGATGCGCAGATCCTCGTGCACACGGAGTGCCTGCCAGCCGGCGGCTGTCATCACCTCCAGGCCGCCCATGACTTCGAGCGGCATCGACAGGTGCGTGAAGCGCGCAAAAGTGGAACGGAAGCGCGCTTCGTCCGCCGGCTGGAATTGCCCATCGACATGGCCTGACCACAGCTCGCGCAGCCTGAGCGCATCGGCCCGGCTGCACAGCACGTCAATATCCTGCGGCACGATGCCGGGCACGCCGGCGAGCGCCATTGCGGCGCTGCCGATGATCCACCAGGGATCGCGGAACGTCCGCGCCAGCTCGGGCAATGCGTCATGCAGGCCTGCGTGCAGCGCGGAAGTGGAAGTCACGTGCGCGTGGCCCTGCGTGTGTGCCACTGCGCGCGGCTTTGACCCCACACTTCCACGGGCTTCTCGTGGTGCGGTTCGGGCAGGCGATCCATCCGCAGGTAAGCCGATCCGAGTTTCGCCGCGACCGTCTTGGAGTTGGCGTTCTGCGGATCGATGGTATGGATCACGTCGTACCAGCCCAACCGGTCGAACGCCCAGTCGATGCTGGCCGTCGCCGCCTCCGGCGCGTAACCGCGCCCCCAGGCGTCGCGGGCGATGCTCCAACCCACTTCGGTGCCCGGCCAGCCTTCCGGCTGCCAGGGCCCTACCCGGCCGATCCAGCGGCCACTCGCTTTTTCGATGACCGAGAACATCCCGAACCCTTGCAGGTGCCAACTGCCCAGCGTTGCCGCCAGGCTGCGCCATGCTGGCGAACGCGCCTGCGTGCCTCCGATGTAACGCATGGTCTCTTCATCCGTGGCGAACGCCGCCCACGCTTCATAGTCCTCGCGCCGCGGAAGCCTCAGCAGCAGGCGGGGCGTTTCGAGTTGGAGTTCAGAAAGGTCCATCGGCGCCACGTCATCCCAGAACGGAAAGCCACTCCACGCGCTGAACATCCGGTCCGCGCACGCCTTTGGCCGCGCGAGTTGCGAAACTCACTCAGAACGCGTTGATGCCCGTCAGCTCGCGGCCGATCACCAGCTGGTGCACGGTTTCCGTGCCTTCGTAGGTGATCACCGATTCCAGGTTCAGTGCATGACGGATCGCGGCGTGCTCGGTGGTGATGCCGGCGCCGCCGAGCAGGTCGCGGCACTCGCGCGCGATGTCGATGGCCATGCGGCAGTTGTTCCACTTCGCCAGCGATACCTGCGACGGGGCCATGGTGCCTGCATCCTTCAAACGACCCAGTTGCAGCGACAGCAGCTGCGCCAGGGTGATACGGCGGGCCATTTCGGCCATCTTGATCTGTGCGCTCTGCGTGGCAGCGACCGGGCGGTCGAACAGGATGCGTTCCTTCGTGTAGCCCAGCACTTCGTCGAGGCAGGCGATCGCCGCGCCGATCGGTCCCCAGGTGATGCCGTAGCGCGCCTGCGTCAGGCAGCCGAGCGGGCCCTTCAGGCCTTTGACGTTGGGCAGGCGGCTGCTGTCGGGCAGGCGCACGTTGTCGAAGAACAGCGCGCTCGTCACCGACGCGCGCAGGCTCATCTTGTGCTTGATCTCCTGGGCAGTGAAACCCGGCGTGCCCTTCTCGATCAGGAAGCCCTGGATGCCCTCGTCGGTCTGCGCCCAGACAATGGCGATGTCGGCCAGGTTGCCGTTGGTGATCCACATCTTGGAACCGTTGATGACCCAGTCGTCGCCATCGCGGCGCGCGTGGGTCTTCATGTTGGCCGGGTCGGAACCGCCGTGCGGTTCGGTCAGGCCGAAGCAGCCGATGACCTTGCCTGCCGCCATGTCGGGCAGCCAGCGCTGGCGCTGCTCTTCGGTGCCATAGGCATAGATGGGGTACATGCAGAGCGAGGACTGCACGCTGACGAAACTGCGGATGCCGCTGTCGCCGCGCTCCAGCTCCTGGCAGATCAGGCCGTAGCTGACCGCGTTGAGGCCGGCGCAGCCGTACTTCTCCGGCAGCGAAGAGCCCAGCAGGCCGAGGTCGGCGATCTCCTGCACCAGTTCCCTGGGGAAGCGACCCTGGTCGAACGCATCGCCAATGATCGGACGCACGCGTTCGTCGGTGAAGCGGGCGACGGCGTCCTGGACGGCGCGCTCCTCTTCACTCAGCAGGGAACGGACATCGAACAGGTCGTACGGGTTCAGGGCCATCGCGCTTCAACCGGTATGTAAGGTATCCGGTGATTGTATGCGGTGGCCATCGGGGGCGGTAAGCGCCAGTCCGCACAGCAAAGGCCGGCGAAACGCCGGCCTTTGCGGGGTGCCACGTTGAAACGCAGGCCCCCTGCGGGGCCGGTGCGTCAGCCCTTGCCGGGCGCGTCGACGCTGGCGGTCTGCGTCACCACCTGGCCATCGATCACCGGCAGACGCTCACCGGGCTTCTGATCCAGGCGGATGGTCTTGTCCTGGCCATCGAAGCGGTAGGTGACGTCATAGCCGATCACCTTGTCGGTGGTACCGAGTGCAATGCGATTGCCCGGCTTGCTGTCCATCCGCATGGTCCCGGTGGAGCCATCCGGATTGCGGTAGGTCACGTTGTAGCCGGTGACGCGCGAAGACTCGGAGGTCGCGTTCTCGGTGTGGCACTGCCGCTCGGTGCGGTTGACGACCTTGCCACCCACGTGGCGCTTGTCCACCTGGTTGCCGATCGCGCCGCCAGCGACGGCACCCGCTACGGTGGCGGCCTTCTTGCCGCTGCCGCCACCCACCTGGTTGCCCAGCAGGCCACCGATCACCGCACCCGCCACCGTGCCGCCGACGTTGCCGTCGCGCTCCGCCAGGCGCTCCTGCACCACCACGTCCTCGCAGACTTCGCGTGGGGTGCTGGTCGTGGTGGTCTCGCGGACCGCCTCGGTACCGATCACGGTGGCATACAGCTTCTCGGAGCTGGTGACCGGGTCCGCCTTCACCACGGTCGCGTACTGCAACGTGCCCATGGGGATCTGGTTGTCCGTCGCCGCCGCATCATCCGCGACGAGCGTTCCGTCGGCGCCCGTGACCAGGCCGTCCGGTGCGACCGGACTCCGGTCGCCGCCCTTGAGAAACGCCGCAGTGGCGACACCGCCCACCAGCAGCGCGCCAACGGCAACCAGGATCGTAGTGGTATTGCTCTTCATCGCTGCCTCCAAGTCGGGTTGCCCCGATTCACATTGGTCATCATTGCACCACCGCGAACCTGAACCAAGTACCGGCGAAGGCCCACGAAAACGAATGAAAAATGAACGGTTCGGCGACGTGCGGATCATGCTAGCGTGACGCCTGTTGCATCCTGGAACGAGTCCCTGCCATGCCAAATCCACTGCTTCTGCCGTTGCTCGACTGGGCGAGAAAGCTGCGTTATCCGACCTTGTTCAAGATCACGGCTGGACTCTTCATGGTCACCCTGTTCCTGCCCGATCCGTTCCCGTTCGTGGACGAAATCCTCTTCGGCCTGGGCACCTTGCTGCTGGCGAACTGGAAACGGCGCAAGGAGCCACCCCCCGCCATTGAACCGTCCCAGCGTTGACACATGCTGGTCGACAGCCACAGCCACTTCGACGCACCTGAATTCGATGTCGATCGCGCTGCCGCGCTGGCAAGGGCGCGCGCCGCCGGCGTAACCCGGCAGGTCGTCCCTGCCGTGTCGGCAGCGACATGGCCCCTGCTCCGCGACGTCTGCCTGCAGGATCGCGGCCTGTTTGCCGCCTACGGCCTGCACCCCATGTACCTGGCCGACCATCGTCCGCACCATCTGGACGCGTTGCGCGACTGGATCGAACAGGAACGACCGGTCGCGGTCGGCGAATGCGGACTGGACTTCTTCGTCGATGGACTGGATGCGGTAGCTCAGCAGCGCTATTTCGATGGCCAGCTGGCATTGGCACGCGAATTCGACCTGCCACTGATCGTGCACGCGCGACGCGCCGTCGATGCGGTGATCGCATCGATCAAGCGGGTCGGCCATCTCCGCGGTGTCGTGCACAGTTTTTCGGGCAGCCCGGAGCAGGCACGCCAACTGTGGGGAATGGGATTCCTGATCGGCTTGGGCGGGCCGGTCACCTACGAACGGGCGAACCGCCTGCGTACCCTCGCACGCACGATGCCGCTCGAATTCCTGCTGCTGGAAACGGATGCGCCCGATCAGCCGGATGCAGGTATCCGGGGACAACGCAACGAGCCATCGCGATTGCCTGCGGTACGCGATGTGATCGCTGAATTGCGCGAGGTGTCGCCGGACGCCATCGCGACGGCGACAACACGCAACGCCGAACGCTTGTTCAAGCTGCCGCCGGCCTGATCCCCACCTTCGCGGGCTTGGCCAACAGCTCAAGCGCCTTGCCGACCATCGCGAAGGCGAACGCGCCGGTGATGTGGGTGGCGGCGCCGAGGCCGACACCGCAATCCAGTTTCAGCGCCGCGTCCGCCCCCAGTTGCGGACGCAGGCCACAGACACTGCCATCTGCCTGCGGATACTTGACGTTTTCCAGCGAGTACACCGCCTGCACGCCAAAGTACCGGTCCTGGTTCTTGGGGAAGTTGAACTCCGCGCGCAGCTTCTTGCGCACGAGCGCCAGCAACGCGTCGTGTTCGGTCCGCGACAGGTCGCGCAGGCGGATCTGGGTGGGATCGGTGCGGCCGCCGGCCGACCCGGAGACCACGATCGGCAGCTTGCGACGGCGACACCACGCGATCATTTCCACCTTGACGCGGAAGCTGTCGCAGGCGTCGAGCACCAGATCGAAACCGCGATCCAGCAACTCGCCCATGTTGCCGGACGTGAGGAACTGGGGCACGGCATCCACATCGATCAGCGGATTGATCGCGCGGCAGCGCTCGGCCATCGCTTCGGCCTTGTTACGCCCATAGTGCCCCTCCAGCGCAGGCAACTGGCGGTTGGTGTTGGACACACAGATGTCGTCCGCATCAATCAATGTGAGGTGACCAACGCCGGAGCGCGCCAGGGCTTCCACCGCCCATGAGCCCACGCCTCCCATGCCCACCACGGCGACACGCGCGCCCGCATGGCGCTCCACCGTACCCACGCCATACAGACGATCGACACCGGCGAACCGGTCCTTGAGTTCTTTCTTCATGCGACCAGTGTAAGCCGTGGCGCAAACCGTGATGGGCGTCGTACCATCGCGGCGTCACCCACAAGGAGCCCGCCGCATGGCCAGCCAACCCGACACCAAGAAGCCGTCCGCCGCTTCACGCTATCTGTTCCTGTTCCTGATCGGGCTGGTGGTGGGCGCTGTCTGCACCGTGATGGCGATGCGCGCCCTGCAGGCGCGACAGGATCCGTTCCCCGGCAGCGTGATGCACGTGATGGCCAAGCATTCCGGGCAACTGGCGGACAAGGTGAAGCAGAACCGCTGCGCCGCCACCGACACCATTCCGCACGTACGCACGCTGCGCGCGATGGCGAACGACCTGGACATGGCGTTCCCGGGCATCGCGGACGACCAGCGCTTCAAGACCCATACCAGCCAGTTCCGCGCAGACCTGGATGCCGCCCTGAGCGCACCGCCCACCGACTGTGCGGCAGCGGGCGCCCTGGTCGAGAAGGTCGGCGCCGACTGCAAAGCCTGCCATCAGGATTTCCGCGGGTGACGCGTTCCACGGCATGAATCGCACCTGACAATCGGGCCGCGCAAGCGGCCCGATTGTCATGATGTTCACACCGCGATGTGGAGCATGCCCCTGGACGGACCGCACAACACTGTCGGCCCACCCATCCACAGGAGGCACCCATGAACATGCGTCTGCTCGCCATCGGCCTGACCGCCACCGTCGCTCTCGCCGGCTGCGCCAGTACATCGCCCGGCTACGGCAATAGCGGTTACGGCGGCGGCTACAACAGCGCGCCGGCCAGTCGCTACTGCGCAGACTGTGGCATCGTCGAACGCATCGACACGGTGTCGTCCGGTCGCAGTGCACCGTCCGCCACGGGCGCTGTACTCGGCGGCATTGTCGGCGCGGTCGCGGGCCGCCAGATCTCGGACCGCACCGGCGGCAGCGAAGGCAACAAGAACGTCTCCACCGTCGCGGGTGCCGTTGCCGGTGCCGCCGCCGGCAACGCAATCCAGAACCGCACCACCGGCGACACCTACAACATCACGGTCCGCATGGATGATGGCCGGCGCGTGACCATCAGCCAGCACGACCTGGGGGGCGTACGCGAGAACACCTATGTCCGCATCCAGAATGGTCGCGTGGTGATCCGCTGATCGTCCACCGTTCCCGCGCACAAAGAAAAAGCCCGGCTTCCGCCGGGCTTTTTCCTGTGGAGCCCGCGCCTTCGCGCGGTTCGGTGCTTCAACTCAGACCGGCTGTACGGCATCCGCCTGCAGGCCCTTCTGGCCCTGCACGACGGTGAAGCTGACCTTCTGGCCTTCCTTCAGGCTCTTGAAGCCCTGGGTCTGGATGGCACGGAAATGCACGAACACGTCTTCACCATTCTCACGGCTGATGAAGCCGAAGCCCTTGGCATCGTTGAACCATTTGACGGTTCCGGTTTCACGATCAGACATCTACTTGCTCCTTGAAACGGGTGGTGGATACGCCTGCTGGGCGGCTGGTTGCAAGGAGGAAGCGAGGTACAAGGATGCAGCGGATCATGGATCTACCCCATCAGGCCACGATTCACGGTGACCTTGGCAACGGCAGCGAGCGCACGGTAACCCGGCATTTGGCAAAATGCAAACATGTGAGTCGAAAAGTCAACCCCCGGCAACCCATTGATTCCTCAGGAGATTTGATTGGACATCCAGATGCTTTATTACGCCTTGGCGGTCGTACTGATCCTGGTGGGCGTGGCCGGCGTGATCCTGCCTGCCCTGCCCGGCCTGCCGCTGGTGTTCGCCGGGATGCTGCTGGCGGCGTGGGCAGGCGACTTCCAGCAGATCGGCTGGATGACGCTGGTGGTGTTGGGCGTGTTGACGGCGCTGTCGTTCGCCGCCGACATCTTTTCCACCGCCATCGGCGCACAGCGCGTCGGCGCCAGTCGCAAAGCGCTGTGGGGCACGGTGATCGGGACCTTCGCCGGCCTGTTCTTCATGCCCATCGGCCTGCTGGCCGGCCCGTTCGTCGGCGCTCTGCTCGGCGAACTCTGGCACGGACGTGAGCTGCGGCAGGCGACGAAGGTCGGTTTGGGGACATGGCTGGGCATCGTGCTGGGCGTGGTGCTGAAGCTGGGCCTGACGTTCGCGATGCTGGGCCTGTTCGTGTTCGCCTGGATCTTCTGAGCGCCCGTGTCCTGCTTCACTGGCAGAATGGCGACACCCCCCTCCCCGAGCCCCTGCATGACGCCTCGCACACGACTGCTGCCCCTGGTCATCGGCATTGCCCTTCCGCTTGCCGGCCAGGCGCAGGAAAGTCCGCTCGCCACGACGTCGGCTGAAGCCTGCTTCCTGCTGGAGAACGATGCCGCCCGCCTCGCCTGCTACGACGATGCGCTCGGCCGTACGGCCACCGATACGCGCCAGGCCGACGAACAGGCACTGGCGGCGAAACAGGCAGAAGCAGAAGCCCGCGCCAAGGCACGTGCCGAGGTCGAGGCGGCCAAGGCCGCAGACCTGCCCCTGAGCGAGCGCGCACGCCGCCGCATGGGGGTCTGGTTCCGCGTCGATGACGCCACCGACGCCGACCTGATCGCCAACGCCGGCCGCGGCTCGCTGCTCGACAGCCGCTGGGAGCTGGCCAAGGATTCCAAGCTGGGGGTGTTCCAGTTGCGCGCGTACAAGCCCATGTACCTGCTGCCGGCGTTCTGGACCAGTCAGGTCAACGAGACGCCGTCCTCGCCCAATCCCGACAACACGGTGACCGAAGCGCAGGACCTGCAGGACATCGAGGCGAAGTTCCAGCTGAGCTTCAAGACCAAGTTCGCGGAGAACGTCTTCGGCGACAATGGCGACGTCTGGGGCGCCTACACCCAGAGCTCGCGCTGGCAGGTCTACAACGGTGAGGAATCGCGCCCGTTCCGCGAGACCAACTACGAGCCTGAAGTGATGCTGGTGTTCCGCAACAACTACAGCATCGCCGGCTGGAAAGGCCGCATGGCCGGCATCGCGCTCAACCACCAGTCCAATGGCCGCAGCGACCCGCTGTCGCGCAGCTGGAACCGCGTCATCGCCACCGTCGGCCTCGATCGCGAGAACTGGGCTTTGGTGGTTCGTCCGTGGTACCGCGTGCCTGACGGCAACGACGACGACAACCCGGACATCGAGGACTACATCGGGCGCGGCGATGCCATGCTCACCTACGCGCGCGACGGCCATGTCTTCACCGTGCTCGGCCGGCATTCGTTGCGCGGTGGCGACAAGTCGCACGGTGCGCTTCAGGTGGACTACGGCTTCCCGATCAACCGCGCCTTCCGCGGCCACGTGCAGGTGTTCCATGGGTATGGCGAAAGCCTGATCGATTACAACCACAAGGCCACGTATGTCGGCCTGGGCATCTCGCTGCTGGACTGGTACTGATGGACGAGGTGACGATCTACCACAACCCCGCCTGCGGCACGTCGCGCAACACGCTCGGCCTGATCCGCAACGCCGGTATCGAACCCCGGGTCATCGAATACCTCAAGACACCGCCGGACCGCGCCAGGCTCCAGTCCTTGATCGTGTCGATGGGCATACCCGTTCGCGACGTGGTCCGTACCAAAGAGCCGGCCTACGCCGAACTCGGGCTGGCCGACGCCCATGACGATGCGCTGCTCGACGCCATGATTGCGCATCCGGTGCTGATCAACCGGCCTATCGTGGTCACCCCGACAGGCACGAAGCTGTGTCGTCCTTCCGAAGAGGTGCTGGACATCCTGCCGCAGCCGCAACGTGGCGCCTTCACCAAGGAAGACGGCGAACCGGTCGTCGACGCGGCCGGAAACCGTCTCACCTGACGTAAGATCCTGCGCAGGAATCGCATCGCCTGCCAGGACGCTCCATGTCACGCCAACGCCGCTCGTTCTTCGCCTATTCCTCTGCCCTGCTGGGCCTGCTCAGCCTGATGGCCGTGGCCTGCTTCCATTTTCCGGAACTGCTGACGAGCAAGGAATTCCGCGCGGCCTACAACGAACAGTTCGCCCGCCACCTGCTGCTGGTCGGCCTGGCAGCGGCGTTCGCCATGGGCACCTGGGCGATCCTGCGCGACCGCAACAAGCGCATTGCACTGGTGGGTGTCGGCAGCGCCACGCTCGCCGTATTGCTGGGTGGCACCAACGTGCAGTTCGATGCCATCGGCAAGACACCGTATTCGCTGGGGCTGGACTGGTTCGTCATCTCGCTTTTCTTCTCGGCGCTGGTGTTCGTGCCGCTCGAGCACTACCTCGGCAAGCGCCGGATCTCGCCGCTTCGCCAAGGCTGGCGCACCGACGTCACCTACTTCTTCATGAGCCACATGCTGGTGCAGTTCATCCTGATCCTGGTGACGGCATCGACCTCGACGATCGCCGGGCTGGCCGCATTTCCGGCGCTGAAAGACGCCATCCAGTCGCTGCCGGTGTGGGCGCAATTCCTGATCGCCGTGTTCGTGGCCGACCTGGCGCAGGCCCTCCTGCATCGCGCGTACCACAACATTCCGTGGCTCTGGCGCTTCCATGCCGTGCACCACTCCAGCCGCGAGATGGATTGGCTGGCGGGTTCGCGCATCCACATCGTCGAGATCGTGCTGACCCGCAGTGCGGTGCTGCTGCCGCTGCTGGTGCTGGGCTTCTCGACGCCGGCGGTGAATGCGTACGTGATCCTGGTCGGCCTGCAGGCGGTGCTGGCGCATGCCAACCTCGGCCTCCGCTTCGGCGTGCTGGAATACCTGCTGGTACTGCCGCGTTACCACCACTGGCATCACGCGCGGCACAAGGACTACCTGGACGTGAACTACGCCATCCACCTGCCGCTGGTGGACATGCTGATGGGCACGTTCAAGCTGCCGCCGAAGCAGGAAGACTGGCCCGAGGAATACGGGGTGATGAAGCTGGAGACGGTGCCGCGCGGCATCGTGCGCCAGCACCTGATGCCGTTCCAGGGCGGGAAGAAGTTCGACGAGTACGTGGACTGAGCGATCCCAGCGCTCCTTGTAGGAGCGACGTAAGTCGCGACCGCACGCCGAGACGGGTGGAAATGCCACTCCATGCGATGCGTGTCAGCCATGGTCCAACGGCAGCCTTGGGTTCAACACCATCTCCAGTCCGCGGTCGCGACTTACGTCGCTCCTACAAACGGCTGCATGCCGTCACGTCCAATCCGTCAGCCCTTCCCGCGCATAGACTTCCCTGAAGCTCGGCAACGCCTTCATGCGCTGCGCGTAGGCCTGCAGCACAGGCCAGGTATCCGTCGGCTTCGGCATGTTGCGCGACCAGCGCATCAGCATCGTCAGCAGGAAATCGGCCGCACTGCGTTGCGCGCCGAGCAGGTACGGACCCTGCGCTTCCAGGTGGTCGGCGACCTGGGTCCACGCCTTTTCCAGCTTGGCCCGTGCGTGATCCTGCGTGGCCTGGCTGTTGGCCTCGCCCGCGATTTCGTCCGAATAGAACCACGCGCGATACGCCGGCATCAGCGTATTGGCGCAGAACAGCATCCAGCGGTAGTACTGCGCGCGCTGCGTGGTGGCCACTGCCGGCGCGAGTTCCGCGCGCGGGTGCGTATCCGCGAGGTGCATCAGGATCGCGGCGGTCTCGGTGATCACCTGTCCGTCCATCACCAGCGTCGGCACCACGCCGGCGGCATTGAGCTTCAGGTAATCGTCCGATTTCTGGTCGCGCTTGTCGAAGTCCAACTCATGTAGCTCGTGCGGAATGCCGAGTTCGATCAGCAGCCAATGAACGACCAGGCTCGCGGTGCTGCGGGAGTAGTAGAGGGTCGTGGACATGCAGTGGCTCCTGGAGTCAAAGCCCCTCTCCCTGCGGGAGAGGGGTTGGGGCGAGGGCAAACGCAAGTCCGGATGCCCGAGCATCATGGCTGCGCCCTACCCTCATCCGCCCTACGGGCACCTTCTCCCGCAGGGAGAAGGGAACAGCACTTACGCCACCACCACCGGAATCTTCCCGATCCGCGCCTGCCATTCCCTCGGGCCGGTGTTGTGCACCGAGGTACCCTGCGAATCGACGGCCACCGTCACCGGCATGTCCTGCACGGTGAACTCGTAGATCGCTTCCATGCCCAGGTCGGCGAAACCGACCACCTTCGCCGCCTTGATGGCCTTGGACACCAGGTAAGCCGCACCACCGACCGCCATCAGATAGGCGGATTGGTGCTTGCGGATCGCCTCGATGGCGGTGGGACCCCGTTCGGCCTTGCCGACCATGCCCAGCAGGCCGGTCTGCGCCAGCACCTGCTCGGTGAACTTGTCCATGCGCGTGGCGGTGGTCGGACCGGCGGGGCCGACGACCTCATCGCGCACCGGATCGACCGGGCCGACGTAGTAGATGAAGCGGCCTTTCAGATCGACCGGCAGCGGCTCGCCCTTGTTGAGCATGTCGACCATGCGCTTGTGCGCGGCATCGCGGCCGGTCAGCAGCTTGCCGTTGAGCAGCAGCACCTCGCCCGGCTTCCAGCTGGCGACATCGGCGGGCGTCAGCGTGTCGAGATCGACGCGACGGCCCTTCGATGCGTCGTAAGTCAGCTCCGGCCAGTCTTCCAGCGACGGCGGGTCCAGCATCACCGGGCCGCTGCCGTCGAGGGTGAAGTGCGCATGGCGGGTGGCAGCGCAGTTCGGGATCATCGCCACCGGCAGGTTCGCCGCATGGGTCGGGTAGTCCTTCACCTTGATGTCGAGCACCGTGGTCAGGCCACCCAGGCCCTGCGCGCCGATGCCGAGTGCGTTGACCTTCTCGTACAGCTCCAGGCGCAGTTCCTCGGCACGGTTGGACGCGCCACGCGCCTGCAGGTCGGTGATGTCGATGGCCTCCATCAGCGATTCCTTCGCCAGCAGCATCGCCTTCTCGGCGGTGCCGCCGATGCCGATGCCAAGCATGCCCGGCGGACACCAACCGGCGCCCATCGTCGGCACGGTCTTCAGCACCCAGTCGACGATGGAGTCGGAGGGGTTGAGCATGGCGAACTTCGACTTCGCTTCCGAACCGCCGCCCTTTGCGGCGACGATCACGTCGACGGTGTTGCCCGGCACGACCTTGACGTTCACCACGCCCGGCGTGTTGTCCTTGGTGTTGGTGCGCTTGCCGGCCGGGTCGGCCAGCACGCTGGCGCGCAGCTTGTTGTCCGGGTGGTTGTAGGCGCGGCGCACGCCCTCGTGGACCATGTCTTCGACACCCATGGTGGCGTCGTCCCAGCGCACGTCCATGCCGATCTCGAGGAACACCGTGACGATGCCGGTGTCCTGGCAGATCGGGCGGTGGCCTTCGGCGCACATGCGCGAATTGATCAGGATCTGCGCGATGGCGTCCTTCGCGGCCGGCGATTCCTCGCGCTCGTAGGCAGCGGCGAGGTTCTGGATGTAGTCGACCGGGTGGTAGTAGCTGATGTATTGCAGACCATCGGCGATGGACTGGATGAGGTCTTCTTGCTTGATCGAGGTCATGGGAGCGGAATGCCGGAGCTGCCGGTGGGTCGCGGGCGGAAGCCGTCATTTTAGGCCAAAGTGACACCCCGCCTGGCTGTCACGGATCCGCGCCCTCGCCCGTCTTTGGTCGCATGAACGCCGAGAACACCTTCGAAACCCACCGCTCCCGCCTGTTCGGGCTTTCCTATCGCCTGCTCGGCAGCCGCAGCGACGCGGAAGATGTGGTCCAGGACACCTGGCTGCGCTGGCAGCAGGTCGACAGGACCGGCATCCGCGACCCGGAGGCCTGGCTGGTCACCGCCGCCACGCGACTGGGCATCGACCGCCTCCGCGCCGCACGCATGCAGCGCGAGCACTACACCGGGCCATGGCTTCCCGCCCCCTCGGAGATCGACGAGTCTCCGACCCCCGAGCATTCCGCCGAGGTCGCCGAGCAGGTCTCGCTGGCCTTCCTCGCCGTGCTGGAACGGCTGGGCCCGGAAGAGCGCGCGGCCTTCCTGCTGAAGGAGGCCTTCGACTACGACTACGCGCAGATCGCGCCGCTGCTGGGCCAGAGCGAGGCCAACTGCCGGCAGATGGTCCATCGCGCGCGCGAACGCGTGCAGGCGGGCCGGCCGCGCTTCGACGTTCCCCGCGAGAACCACCGCCGCCTGCTGGAGCGTTTCATGCAGGCCGCGCAACGCGGCGACCAGTCCGCTATCACCGCCCTGCTGCGCGAGGACGCGCAACTGGTCTCCGACGGCGGCGGCAAAGCCGTGGCGGTCATTCGTCCGCTGCTGGGCGCGGTACGGATCGCGCGGCTGTTCTGGGCGGCGTATCGCCGACAGGATCCGGCGATCACCTGGCGCATGGGGACCGTCAACGGCGAGCCCGCCATCCTGCGTTACCGCGACGGCACGCTGGCGGCGGTGATGGTGGCGGTGAGCGATGGCGAACGCATCAGCGAGCTGTTCACCGTCGCCAATCCGGACAAGTTGGGCACGGCTGTCACGGCGAAGGACGGTGGCGCGTCCTGGTAGTGAAGGCGGCCACGGTGGCCGCCACGGAAGCCCTGCCATGAGCCAGAAGTTCCATCGCGTCGACTATCCCAAGCACGTCCCCGAAGCGTTCCGCAGCCTTTACGCCGCCAGCACCGCCCTGCACAACGGCGCGCTGGGCAAGGAGTTCCTCGAACTGGTCTTCTTGCGTGTTTCCCAGATCAACGGTTGCGCCTACTGCATGGACATGCACGGCGGCGCGCTGCGCAAGGCCGGTGTGGAGCCTCGCAAGCTGGACACGCTGGCCGGCTGGCGCGACAGCCGCTTCTTCGACGCCCGCGAAAGCGCCGCGCTTGCCTGGGCCGAGGCGTTGACCACCCTGCCCTCGGGCGCGCCCGCCGATGCGACGTACGAAGCGCTGAAAGACCATTTCGACGAGCACGGCATCGCCGAACTGACGATGGCCGTCGCCACCATCAACGCGTGGAACCGCCTGGGCGTGGGCATGCAGCCGATCCTGCCCTGACCCCGGGCCGACGACGCGGCACAATGGGGGCCATGGAAACCCTGGTCCTCATCCTCGATCTGGTCGGCACGTTCGTGTTCGCGCTCAGCGGCGCCATGCTGGGTGTGCGTCGGCGTCTGGATATTTTCGGTGTCCTGGTGCTGTCATTCGCGGCAGCAACGGCCGGTGGCATCACGCGCGACCTGCTGATCGGCGCTACCCCACCGGCGGCGCTCAGCGACTGGCGCTATCCGGTGACATCGCTCGCGGCAGGCATCGTGACGTTCTTCCGTGCTCCGTTGATCGAGAAACTCCACCACCCCGTGCGCATGTTCGATGCGATGGGCCTGGCGTTGTTCGCGGTGGCCGGCACGCAGAAGGCACTGGAATACGGCATCTCCCCGCCCATGGCCGCCGCGATGGGCATGCTGACCGGCATCGGTGGCGGTATTGCCCGCGACGTGCTGCTGGCGCAGGTCCCGCTGGTGCTGCGTGCGGAGTTGTACGCCGTGGCGGCGTTGGCCGGCGCCCTCGTGGTGGCATTGGGCCACTGGCTTTCGCTTCCCGCGCTGCCGTGCGCCCTGGTCGGCGCAGGGCTCTGCTTCGGCTTGCGCATGATGGCGGTGACCTACGGCTGGCACCTGCCGGTGGCGTTGCAATCGGGTGGCGAGGGGGAACCGCCCGGCCCACTGGGTTGATCCCGATCCCACATGCGCCAGGGCGTGCGACGCGTCCGATGAACCGTGCGGCACGCGGACAGGCATGGCATTAGCATGGCGCCACCTGTGTCTTCACGAGCCCGCCATGGCCATCACATCGGCCCATCCCCTCGATCTTCCACGGCATCAGGCCTTCTGGAGCCTCCAGACAGGCGGCTGGCTGGCGTACTTCGCGCTCGGTTCGCTGCAGGCGATCGCCTACGGCAAGCCCACCGGCTACTGGATCGTGCCGTTCACGGCGGCATGCACGGGATTTGCCGCCACGGCGATCCTGCGCCAGCTGTTGCGTGCGTGCTGGCGACTGAAGCCCGGACAGCTCGCCGCCGCCATGGTCCTGCCGATGCTGGCCGCCTCCACGGTGATGAACCTGACCAGCCGCGCGGTCATGCTGCGCTTCTGCGAGAACTGCGCGCCCACGAACCATCTGGAGTTCGTGGCGCATTCGCTGGGTTACATCTACGTCGTGCTCGCCTGGGTGGGGCTGTACCTCGGCATCAAGTACTACCGCCAGTTCCAGGACGAGGCGCGGCGCACGCTCGCCGCGCGCAGCATGGCGCACCAGGCCCAGCTGAAGATGCTGCGCTATCAGCTCAATCCGCACTTCCTGTTCAACACGCTCAATGCCATTTCCACGCTGATCCTCGATCGCGACAACGCCACCGCCAACCGCATGGTGCAGGGGCTGTCGTCGTTCCTGCGCCACTCGCTGGACAACGACCCGATGCAGCGGGTCACGCTGCGGCAGGAACTCGATGCGTTGACGCTCTATCTGGACATCGAGAAGATCCGCTTCGCCGAACGCCTGCGCATCGAGACCGCCATCGACGAGGACTGCTGGCGCGCGTTGCTGCCGAGCCTGCTGCTGCAGCCGCTGGTGGAGAACGCCATCAAGTACGCCGTCGCCAAGCAGGTGGCCGGCGGCCTGTTGCGTATCGAAGCCGAACGCGACGGCGGCCACCTGGTGCTGCGCGTCTCCGATGACGGCCCCGGCTGCGGCAGCCTCGAGGGCACGGAATTGCCACCCGGCAAGGGCGTGGGCCTGCGCAACACCCGCGAACGCCTGAGTGTGCTGTACGGAGATGCCAGCGGCTTCTCCGTGCGCAATCGCGAACGCGGCATCGAGGTCACGCTGCGCCTGCCCTTCGAAACCTCGCAGACAATAGGGAGCTGACGCTTGGACGCACCTGCCGCCACCACGCTGCGCGCCGTCATCGTCGACGACGAGCCCCTGGCACGGCGCGGCCTGGAGATCCGGCTGGCCGCCCACCCGGACGTGGACATCGTCGGCCACTACGGCGACGGGGCCTCGGCGCTCGCAGGACTGCGCGAACACCGGCCGGACCTGATGTTCCTCGACGTGCAGATGCCCGGCATGGATGGCTTCCAGACTTTGCGTACCCTGCCCGCCAGCGAGATGCCGCTGGTGGTCTTCGTCACCGCCTACGACCACTACGCCATCCGCGCCTTCGAGGCCTCGGCCACCGACTACCTGCTCAAACCGGTGGAAGAGTCGCGACTGGCCCAGGCGCTCGCCCGGGTGCGACAGGCGCGCGCGCAACGCGAGGCCAGCGGCCATTGCGCCCACCTGCTCGGCCTGCTGGGCGAGCTCAGTGGCCGCCCACCGCTGGACCTCGACGAAGCACTCAAGCCCGATGCGCTAGACCTGCTGCGTCGCGAGGAGAAGCTGGCCGTGCGCGACGGCGGCCGCACCGTGCGCGTGGACCTGCACAGCATCCGCTGGATCGATGCCGCCGGCGACTACATGTGCATCCACACCGACGGCGACACGCCGAACGGCAACACGCTGATCCTCCGCGCCACCATGCGCGACCTGGAAAAGCAGCTCGATCCGCAGCGCTTTCCCCGCATCCACCGCTCCACCATCGTCAATGCACGCCGCGTGGTCGAAATGCGGCCGCACACCAATGGCGAAAGCTTCCTGCTGCTCGACTGCGGCCAGGAGTTGAAACTGTCGCGCAGCCATCGCGACAAGCTGTCGGTGTTGTTGTAAGCGCGGCTATCCATTGTAGGAGCGACGTCAGTCGCGACCGCACGCGCCGACCCGCGTTGAAGGCCGATGTGACCTTTCCTTGTCCGACCCCGGTGTCATTCGCAGTCGCAATGGCACATCGGTCGTGCGGTCGCGACTGACGTCGCTCCTACAGAAAGCATCCGAGCTGCGTAACACAGACTCTCAAGCCTCGGTTCGACGCACCGCCTCCTCCGCTCGCCGCAATCTCACGCAGCGCATGACTTCCGGCTCATAAGCGAAAGAAAACATCCGCGCATCGTGCGCACCGCCGACCACCACGCGGACCTGCACGATGAAACTCACCGATGCCTCCCTGCGCAATCCGGCCGCTGTCGCGGTCGTGGTGGCGATGGTCTGTGCGCTTGGCCTGATGAGCCTGCTGAAGCTGCCGCTGCAGCTGTTCCCCGACATCGAGCGGCCGCAGATGTCCATCCAGACCTCGTGGCGTGCCGCGTCCCCGCAGGAAATGGAGTCGGAGATCGCCGAGCCGATCGAAGCGGTGATGCAGGGTCTGCCGGGACTGGAGGAGATCGCCTCCAACGTCAGCGCCGGCAACAGTTTCATCAACCTGACCTTCGCCGTCGGCAGCGACATGGACGCGATGCTGGTGGAAGTGCTGTCGCGGATGAACCGGCTGCAGCCCCTGCCACGCGATGCGACGCCGCCCGTCGTACAGACCGGTGCCGACAATGCCAACAACTCGCTGACGTACTTCTTCGTACAGAAGCTGCCGGGGACGTCAGGCGACGTCCTCGACTACCGCCAGCTGATCGAGGACCGCATCGTGCCGCGCCTGACCTCGGTCGATGGCGTGGCCGGCGTGGAGATCAACGGCGGCGCGGAAGACGAACTGACCATCACCCTGGACCTGGAGCGCGCCGCGGCGCTCGGCATCCAGATTCCCGATGTCGCCGCGGTCGCCGCGCGCGCCACCGACGTGTCCGGTGGTGTGGTCGAAGCGGGCCGTCGCGAGTACGTGCTCCGCTTCGCCGGCCGCTACTCGCCGGAGACGATGGGCGACCTGATCCTCGCCTGGCGCGATGGACGTCCGGTGCGCCTGGGTGACGTCGCCGCGGTCGAAGTGAAGCGCCCGGAGCAGCGCTTCTTTGCCTACCAGAACGGCAATCCCGCCATCGGTCTGCGCATCCTTCGCGAAAGCGGCGCCAACGTGCTGGACACGCTGGACGAGGTGAAGCGCGTCGTCGCCGAGGTGAAGGAGCAGGAACTCACGCCGCTGGGCCTGGACATCGCGCAGAGCTTCGATGCCTCGGTGTTCATCAACCGGGCGCTCGGCCTGCTCTCAGGCAGCCTGACCGCCGGCGTGCTGCTGGCCATCGGTTGCCTGTGGTGGTTCCTGCGCGACGTGCGTGCCACCGCCTTGATCGCCTGCGCGATTCCGATCTCGCTGCTGGCCACCTTCATCGTGCTGCAGCTTACGGGTCGCAGCCTCAACGTCATCTCGCTGGCCGGCCTGGCCTTCGCCGTGGGCATGGTGATGGATGCCGCCGTGGTGGTGGCGGAGAACATCGTGCGCCTGCGCGAGGAAGGCGCTCCTGCGGGACGTGCGGCACTGGAAGGCACGCGACAGGTGGGCGGCGCGCTGGTCGCCTCCACACTGACCACGGTAGCGGTGTTCCTGCCGGTGATCTTCATGGAGGACGTGGAAGGCCAACTGTTCGCCGACCTGGCGCTGACCATCTCCATCGCCGTGGGCATCTCGCTGCTGGTCGCGGTCACCGTGTTGCCTGCGGCGGCTGGCACGTGGCTTCGCACGCGTCCAGGGGATGTCGCGCAGCACCGCGCCTGGTCGCGCATCAGCGACTGGGCATTGCGTGTCACCGACGGACGCAAGCGCCAGTGGGCGTGGGTGGGCGCGCTGGTGCTGGCGCCGGCGCTGCTCGCCGCCGTGCTGATGCCGCAGATCGACTACCTGCCGCCGGTGAAGCGCGCCGCCGTCGATGCGTTCTTCAATTTCCCGCCCGGCATGAGCCCGGAACGGGTCAACCGCGAGATCGCGCCCGTCGTGCTGGAGCGCATGCGGCCGTACATGGACGGCGAGAAGGGCCCGCAGCTGAGCAACTGGTACCTCAACCTGTGGCCCGGCGGCGGCTCGCTCGGCGCGCGCGTGGTGGATCCCGACGACATCGGCGAACTCGAGCGCATCGTGCGCGACGAGATAGTGGTCGGCTTCCCCGACACGCGCGCCTTCGCCAGCGAGGGCGAACTGTTCGGCAGCTTCGGCGGCTCCGCGCGCGCCATCGCCATCCACCTGCAGCACGGCGATGGCGATGCGCTGACGCGGGCTGCCGAGGCCGGACGCAAGCTGCTGTCGGACCGCTTCGCCGGCGCCAACGTGCAGGCCTGGCCGAATGCCGATGCCGGCACGCCCGAGCTGCGCATCAACCCCGACGACCGCCGCCTGGCCGAGGTCGGCTGGCGCCGCCCGGAACTGGGCTCCGTCGTGCGCACCCTGGGCGACGGCCAATGGCTGGGGGAGTACTTCGACGGCGACCGCCGCCTCGCCATCATCCTGCGCAGCAACCGCGGCGACGATGTCGAAGGCCTTGGCGCCGCCCCCCTCGCCACGCCGCAGGGCGGCGTACTGAGCCTGGCCGACCTGGCCCAGGTGGACACCGTGCTGGCGCCGAACCAGCTGCGCCGCATCGATCGCCGCCGCACCGTGACGCTGACCGTCGATCCTCCCGCGACGATGTCGCTGGAAGCCGCGCTGGACATCGTCAACGACGAGATCGTGCCGTCGCTGCGCGATGTCCTTCCACCGGACGCCGCCATCCGCATCTCCGGCAGCGCCGATCGCCTGGGCGAAGTGGTGCGCAGCATGGGCGTGAATTTCGCGCTCGCGCTGGTCGTGCTGTTCATGCTGATGGCCGCGATGTTCAAGTCGCTGCGCGACAGCGCCTTCGTCATGGCCACGCTGCCGATGGCGGTGCTGGGCGGCGTTGCCGGCCTGCGCGTGCTCGATCTCGCGGCGGGCCAGACACTGGACCTGCTGTCGATGATCGGCTTCATCATGCTGCTCGGCATGGTGATCAACAACGCGATCCTGCTGGTCGCGCAAGCGCGTGACGCGCAGGCCGCCGGTGCCTCGCTGGACGACGCATTGAAACAGGCACTCGACCAGCGACTGCGCCCCATCCTGATCGCTGCGCTGACCGGCGTGCTCGGTGCGCTGCCGATGGCGATCAACCCGGGCCCTGGCGCGGTGATCTACCGCGGACTCGCCGCCGTATCCGTCGGCGGCGTGGCACTGAGCCTGCTGTTCACCGTCGTGCTCGTACCGGCGCTGCTGCGCCTGGCGGGCGAACGCGCGCCGCGACCGTCGCGCGACGCCGTCGACGCCCCGCTTCCCCACGCCGTTTCCTGACCCCTGCTCCGGAGAATCCCATGCGTCCCCTGCCCAAACTGCTGCTCGCCCTCGCGCTGGCCGGCGTCCTCGCCCTCCCCCTGGTGAAACGGGACGCCGATGCCAGCGCGCCTTCCGGAACGCCGGACGCGCCCGCCGCCATCGTCAGCGTCGCGCCCGCGGTCAGCACGGCGTTCGCACCGCGCCACTGGTCGCCTGGCAGCGTCATCAGCCGTCGTGATGCGCGCGTGGCCGGTGAACAGGACGGGCGCGTCATCGAGGTCGTGGAGGTTGGACAGCGCGTGCGACGTGGCCAGGCGCTGGCCGTGCTCGACGACACCACGCTGCGCCTGCGCGAGCAGGAGGGCCAGGCCGACCTGGCACGCATCCAGGCGCAGCTGGCGCTGGCCAACCGGCAGGAACAGCGCTACGCGCAACTCGCCGCGCAGCAGAACATCGCCCGCGCGCAGTACGAACAGCTGCGCGCCGACCGCGACGTGCTGGCCCAGGAACGTGCGCGTGCGCTGTCGCAGCTTGCGCAGACGCGCCACCAGCGCACGCAGATGGTGGTCCGCGCACCGTTCGACGGCATCGTTGCCGAGCGCCTGACGCAGATCGGCGAATACCTGGTCACCGGCGGTTCGGTCGCGCGGCTAGTGGATACGGGCGCGCAGGAAGTCCGCGTGCGCGCACCCGTCGACCTGGCCCGTCATCTGTCCGTCGGCACCGAGGTGCGCGTGCGCAGCGCGGGCGAGGAACGCACCTATCCCGTCAGTGCACTGGTGCCGGTGGGCGATGAGGCTTCACGCCAGCTTGAACTGCGCATTGCGGTGGAAGGCCTGGACATTCCCGTCGGCACCGCGGTCGACGTGGGCCTGCCCAGCGCCGGGACGCGCACGGTGGTCGCGGTACCTCGCGACGCGGTGATCCTGCGGCGCGAAGGCGACTTCGTCATGCGCGTGGACACCGCCGGCAAGGCCGAGCGTGTACCGGTAAAGACCGGCGCGGAAGTGGATGGACTGGTCGAAGTCACCGGTGGCGTCCTTGCCGGCGATCGCCTGGTCGTGCGCGGCGGAGAACGCGTGGAGCCGGGCCAGGCGGTGTCCGTGCAGCCGTTGGCGGTCGCGCTCGCAGCGCGCTGACGCGATTCGTCAGCGCTCGAGTACGCGCGATCCGCGGGCGCTCGCGGGACGTGGCGGCACCCGCCCTTCACCCGGCACGCGCAACACCGGAATCGTGGCCGCCGGCAGTGCCGGCGCCGGGCGGCCGGGAATGAGCGGCTGCGAGCCGTTCATGCGGACGAGGAAACGCGCGGGATCGAGGAGTTTCGCCGCATCCACGCAATCCAGGAACGGATAGTTCCTGCCCGTGGCCGGGTCTGCCAGTCGCAGCGGCGAAAGCTGCAGCGCCGCCATGCGTTGCGCCGGCGTGGCCAACGGCGCCGCCTGCCGCAACGCCGCCGCGCACGCGGCGACCATCGGCGCCGCCTGGGACGTGCCGCCGTACGAGGACGTTCCGCCGTTCAAGCCGGCGGACTGGACGAACGCACCGGCGGCGAACAGCGCCGTCGTGGTGCTGCGATTGCTGAAACACGTGGGCTGGCGGGGCGCGCGCGACGCCTCGGTGCAGCCGAGGAACGTGGTCGATCCCGCCGTCATGTCCCACGTCGCGGCCACGCCCAGCACATTGCTCAGGCAGGCGGGTGCGGCCATCCGTTGCAGATCGCCCTGGTTGCCGCTGGACGCCACTACCACCGTGCCTTGCGCGTTCAACGTATCGACGGCGCTATTCAGCGCGGCGAGGTAGGACGTCGAGGCGTCGCAGGCGCCCGCGAACAGGTCCCAGGTGCCCAGGCTGAGGTTGACCACATCGGTGTCCGGGTGCTGCGTGGCGATCCAGTCCAGCGCGGCGACGACATCCGACGTGCAGCAGAAGCTGTTGCCGCCATCCAGCACCTTGACGGCGACCAGCTGCGCGGCTGGCAGCGCACCGCGCGGTGCCACGTTGCCCGCACCCACCATGATGCCGCTGACGTTGGTGCCATGGCCGTGGTCGTCCTCCGCCGCGCCTGCGCCGGATTGGCTGGCCTGCCCGTTCGGACAACATCCGCCGCTGCCGGAGATGCGCGAGCAGAAGCATTGCTGGCCCACCACACGCGGCGCCACGTCGGGGTGATCCGTGTCCACACCGGTATCGACGACGGCGACCTTGATCCCCCGGCCATCCAGCCCGACGCCCTGCAGCAGGTCCACGCGGTTGAGCACCGCACTCTCGTCGGGTGCGACGGCGCCACCGGTGCCACCGCGGTCGATGTCCACCTTGCGCACCCAGACGTTGCGTTCGAGCCGCGCAAGCGTGGTCGCATCGGCATCCACGACCAGCGCGGGAACGCGCGCGAAGCGGCGATGCAGTCTGTACCCCGCTGCCGGCAGCGTGCCGAGCACGGCATCACCCTGGCGACGCAGGCGCTGCTCCTTCGCGAGCACCATGTTGCGCAGCGCACCCGGCGTGCCGCGTTCGAGGTCCTCCATCAGCACCACGACACGCACGCGCCCCTGCTGCTGCGCTACCTGCTTCGCCTGCGGCGATACCTTGTCCATGGCCAGCACCGGCACGCCCGCGAGCAGCAGGCACGCCATCACGACGAGCTTCTTCATCTCGACCCCCTGTGAGTTGGGCTAGATTACCCCGTATCGCCGCATGGCCGCTCCAGCCCGTCCACGATGCCGTCCCCGCGCACAGCCCAAGCTACCGGACCCAACCTGCGCGAACGCTTCGATGCGATGCGCAACCTCGGTCCGTTCCTGCGCCAGATCTGGCAGACCAGCCGCGTATTGACGCTGGCGAGCCTGGGCCTGCGCCTGCTGCGCGCCTTCGTGCCGGTGGTCACGCTGTACATCGCCAAGCTCATCATCGACGAAGCCATCCGGCTGGTCGGGCTGGGCCTGGATTTCGGTTCGCTGGGCGATGCCTGGCGCAGCGGACAACTGGACACGTTGGCGACGCTGCTGGCGCTGGAATTCGCGCTGGCCATCGGCTCCGACCTGCTCGGCCGGCTGGTGAGCTACGCCGATGCGCTGCTGTCGGAGCTGTTCACCAATGCGACCAGCGTGCGACTGATGGAGCACGCCGCCACGCTCGACCTGGAGGATTTCGAAGACCCCGACCTGCAGGACAAGCTGGACCGCGCCCGCCGCCAGACGATGGGGCGCATGAACCTGATGAGCCAGTTGTTCGGCCAGGTGCAGGACGCGATCACCGTGGCGACCTTCGCCGCCGGCCTGCTCGTCTACGCGCCGTGGCTGATCGCCCTGCTCGCGGTCGCGCTGATTCCGGCCTTCGTCGGCGAGGCGCACTTCAACGCCTTGGGCTACTCGCTCAACTTCCAGTGGACGCCCGAGCGCCGCCAGCTGGAATACCTGCGCCAGATGGGTGCCAGCGTGGAAACCGCGAAGGAGGTGAAGATCTTCAACCTCCACCGCTTCCTGATCGAACGCTACCGCACGCTGGCGGAGAAGTTCTTCCTGGCCAACCGCGCGCTCGCGCGCCGGCGTGCGCTGTGGGGCACCGTGCTCGCCGCGCTGGGCACGCTCGGTTATTACGTCGCGTACGCCTACATCGCCTGGCGCACGGTGCGCGGCGACTTCAGCATCGGCGACCTGACCTTTCTCGCGGGCAGTTTCCTGCGCCTGCGCCAACTGCTGGAAGGCCTGCTGATCGGTTTCTCTCAGGTGGCCGGTCAGGCGCTGTACCTGGACGATCTGTTCTCGTTCTTCGAGATCGAACCCGAGATCGCCTCGCCCGCCGACGCCGCGCCGATCCCGCGCCCGATCACGCAGGGCTTCGTGTTCGAGAACGTCGGCTTCCGTTATCCCGACGCCGAACGCTGGGCGGTCAGGCACCTGGACTTCCACCTGCGGTCCGGCGAAGTGCTGGCCCTGGTCGGCGAGAACGGCGCCGGCAAGACCACGCTGGT
>CAMPIO010000051.1 GCA_946886405.1 uncultured Pseudoxanthomonas sp. | reverse complement strand
GAACACGTATTCGGCGCTGCTCGGGGCCACGGCGGCCTTCACGCGCTCGCTGTCTTCGGCCTTGCCGATGAACAGCACGCGCACGCCCTTGAACGCGTCGGCTTCAACGCCGGTGAACGCGGCGACGGCCAGGTCGGCGATCTTGGTGCTGGACGGCGAGCCGAACGCGATCAGGTTGCCACTGCTGACGCCACGCGCCACCGCGCCCTTGGCCTGCTCCAGCTGACGGCCGTACTTGGCTTCGAACTCCGCATCCGTCTCGGCGGGCAGGTAGTACACGTACGGCGTGTTGGTGATCGTGCCCATGTTGGCGTCGACCACCTTGCTCAGGTATTCCTTCCACGGACCGTCTTCGGTCGTGGTCGGCGCGACCAGGGCGACTTCGGCCGGCTCGGCCGGGGCTTCTTCCTGCTTCTTGCACGCCGCGAACGGCAGCACGAGGCAGGCGGTGAGCATGATGCGGCTTGCGAACTTCTTCATGGGTAATCCCCCTCTTGGTAAAGCGGTTATCGGAATCGTGGCGCTCAGGCGCCCTGCTTGTCGTTCTGCCACTGCGCTTTCAGCGCCGCAGTGACGGCCGGCGGCACGAAGCCGGACACGTCACCCCCCAGCCGGGCGATCTCGCGCACCAGCGAAGAGGAAATGAAGCCGTACTGCTCGGCCGGGGTCAGGAACAGCGTCTCGACTTCCGGGATCAGATGGCGGTTCATGCTGGCCAGCTGGAATTCGTATTCGAAGTCGGACACTGCGCGCAGGCCGCGCAGCAGCACGCCGCCACCGACGTCCTTGACGAAGTGCGCGAGCAGACCGTCGAAACCCTGGACTTCCACGTGCGCATGCTTGGCCACCGCCTGGCGGGCCAGTTCGACGCGCTGGGCGAGCGGCAGCGCCGGTCCTTTGCCCGGGCTTTCCGCCACCCCGATGATCACGCGCTCGAACAGCGGCGCAGCGCGGTCGATCAGGTCGATATGGCCATTGGTGATGGGATCGAACGTGCCGGGATACACGGCCGTCCGGGTGCGCGCCACAGTCATTCAGTCGTCGCCGGCAGATCGTCGGAGCGCAGTGTAACAGTGGGTTGCGCAGCCGGGGTCCGGTACAGGGCATAGCGCACGTCCCGGGTCGCGCCCTCCCGGTGCAGCGCCCAGCCTCGCGGCACGGCCGGTTCGACCGCCGCCGGCGATTCCACGTAGACCCAGGCACCAGGCGCCAGGCGAGGCGCCAGCGCGTCCAGCGCACGTGCCCACAGACCGTCCGCGAACGGCGGGTCCAGGAATACCAGATCGAAGACCTCCTGACGCCCGGCCAGCCATGCCAGCGCATCAGCGGCGTGCACCTCGGCCTGCGCGGACAGCTTGTCCGCCGACTCGCGCAGCAAGGCGGCCAGCCCGGGGTCGCGCTCCACCAGCGTGGCGTGGGCAGCCCCGCGCGACAGCGCTTCCAGCCCCAACACCCCCGTGCCCGCGAACAGATCCAGTACGCGCGCGCCCGGCAATGCCGGCATCAGCCAATTGAACAGGGTCTCGCGCCCGCGGGCGCGGCTGGGGCGCCGTCCGGGCCGGGCCGGCACGGCCAGCTTGGTGCCACGCCAGCGCCCACCGATGATCCGCACCTGGCCTTCGCCACGCGGGGCGGCAGTGGAGCACGAAGAGCGGGGACGCGGGTTGCGGGGCATCGGACAAGGGGAGGCGGAGGGCTCCGCATGATAGCCGCGCCGTGCACCACGGACGCCCGCACAGCTTGAGAAAGCCGCCTCGGACCCATACACCGGACGCATCGGCCGCTTCGCGCGGCCCCGACGAATTCCATGGAGCACGACCGCGATGACCGTTGAGACCCGCAAAGAGACCCTGGGCTTCCAGACCGAAGTGAAGCAGCTGCTGCAGCTGATGATCCATTCGCTGTATTCGAACAAGGAAATCTTCCTGCGCGAGCTGGTGTCCAATGCCGCCGATGCCGCCGACAAGCTGCGCTTCGAGGCCCTGAAGGAACCCGGCCTGCTGGAGGAAGACCCCACCCTGCGCATCCGCGTCGGCTTCGATGCCGACGCGCGCACGGTGACCATCGACGACAACGGCATCGGCATGAGCCGCGACGAGGCCATCGCCCATCTGGGCACCATCGCCAAGTCGGGTACGGGCGAGTTCCTGCACGCGCTGTCCGGCGACCAGAAGAAGGACGCCAACCTGATCGGCCAGTTCGGCGTGGGCTTCTACAGCGCCTTCATCGTGGCCGACCGCGTGGACGTGTACAGCCGCCGCGCCGGCCTGCCCGCCGGCGAGGGCGTGCACTGGTCCAGCGCCGGCGAGGGCGATTTCGAAGTCGCCACCCTCGACAAGCCCGAACGCGGCACGCGCATCGTGCTGCACCTGAAGGACGGCGAGGAAGGCTTCGCCGATGGCTGGAAGCTGCGCGGCATCATCAAGAAGTACTCCGACCACGTCGGTCTGCCTATCGAGATGCCGAAGGAGCAGCATGGCGAAGACGCACCCGCCTCCGTGGAGTGGGAGGCCGTCAACAAGGCGAGCGCGTTGTGGACGCGCGCCAAGTCCGAGATCAAGGATGAGGAATACACCGAGTTCTACAAGCACATCGCGCACGACTTCACCGATCCGGCGGCATGGAGCCACAACAAGGTCGAAGGCAAGCTGGACTACACCTCGCTGCTGTACGTGCCGGGCCGTGCGCCGTTCGACCTGTACCACCGCGACGGCGCCAAGGGCCTGAAGCTGTACGTGCAGCGCGTCTTCATCATGGACCAGGCCGAACAGTTCCTGCCGCTGTACCTGCGCTTCCTGCGCGGCGTGGTGGATTCGTCGGACCTGTCGCTCAACGTCTCGCGCGAGATCCTGCAAGCCGGCCCGGTGGTCGACTCGATGCGCTCGGCGCTGACCAAGCGCGCGCTCGACATGCTGGAGAATCTCGCCAAGGACAAGCCCGAGGATTACAAGGCGTTCTGGACGAACTTCGGCCAGGTGCTGAAGGAAGGTCCGGCCGAGGATTACGCCAATCGCGAGAAGATCGCCGGCCTGCTGCGCTTCGCCTCCACGCACGACACCTCGGGCGCGCCCAGCGTGTCGCTGGCCGACTACGTCGCGCGACTGCAGGAGAACCAGGACAAGCTGTACTTCCTCACCGGCGAGTCGCATGCGCAGATCAAGGACAGCCCGCACCTGGAGATCTTCCGCAAGAAGGGCATCGAGGTCCTGCTGCTCACCGACCGCATCGACGAGTGGCTGATGGGCTACCTGACCGAGTTCGACGGCAAGTCCTTCGTCGACGTCGCCCGCGGCGACCTCGACCTGGGTGCGCTGGACAGCGAGGACGAGAAAAAGGCGCAGGAAGAGAGCGCCAAGGCGAAGGAGGCCCTCACCGGCCGCATCAAGACCGTGCTGGGCCTGGACGTGTCCGATGTGCGCGTCTCACACCGCTTGACCGACTCGCCCGCCATCCTCGCCATAGGCCAGGGCGACCTGGGCGTGCAGATGCGCCAGTTGCTGGAAGCCAGTGGCCAGGCGGCCCCGGAAAGCAAACCGGTGTTCGAGTTCAACCCGGAGCATCCGCTCATCGCCAAGCTCGATGCGGAAAGCGATGCGAACCGCTTCAACAACCTGACCCGCGTGCTGTTCGACCAGGCCGCACTTGCCGCCGGCGAAAGTCTCAAGGACCCGGCCGGCTACGTGAAGCGGCTCAACGCGCTGCTGCTGGAGCTGTCGGCCTAACCGCGTCCCCGGGTTTCGCTGCGCTCTACCCGGGCTACCGGTAACCCCATGATCCGTAGCCCGGGTAGAGCCAAAGGCGAAACCCGGGACCGCGCGATCTGCCATGCGCCGTCGAAGCCCTTCACGCGAACAGCATCCCGGGTTTCGCTGCGCTCTACCCGGGCTACGGGGTGTGGTTCAGGCTCGGGTATCCAGCAGGCTGCCCAGCGTCTGATCGGCCACCTTCAGCACGAACAGGTTGGCGCCGGCCATCGCCTTGTACGTCAGCATCGCGGCCACGTCTTCGAGGGGCGCGGCCGGATCGGCCGGCGCTTCCACCACCGTTGCGGACACGCCGCCGCCAGCCTTGACCGACAGTGCCACCGACTGCCTCCCGGCATCGGGCGTGGCCAGGTTGGCGAGATTGTGCGCCGCGGTCTGCAGACCGGACGAAGCGGCGCGCAGGCCCGAGGTGGCGATGCCGGTGATGGCGTTCATGCGGGGATTCCGGGTTTTCCGCCCTCGATATCGGCCGGCGCCGGCCCCACTTGAGTCCTGTACCCAAGCCTCCGATAACCGGGTGTTAGCATGTCGCCCTCTTCGAGATACCCCCTGCAATGATCGGTTTTTTCCGCCGCAAGAAGCCCCAGGACGGCCCGGACGCCGCCCCGACACGCCCCAGCAACGAGGAACTCGCCGCCGCTTTTCCGCGCGCGCCCAGCGAGCCGTTGCCGGCAGACGGTGCACCCCCTTCTCCTCCGCACACGGGGGAGCCGGTGTCGAAGGCGGATGAGGGGGAAAGCGTCGCGCGGCCAGAAACTGCCGCGCCTGCGCCCTCCCACCAGCCCTCTCCCCCGCAAGCGATCGAGAGGGAGCTCGAAGCCGATGCCGCTCCTGCGGCCGCCGCCGGCAAGTCAGGCTGGCGCGACCGCCTGCGCCGCACCAGCGCCGCGCTGGGCCTGGCCGGCCTGTTCACGCGCAACCCGCGCCTGGACGACGACCTGCTGGACGAAATCGAGACCGCGCTGCTGACCGCCGACGTGGGCGTACCGGCGACCACCGCGATCATCGACGACCTGCGCAAGCGGATGAAGGAGCGCGAGTTCGCCGATGCGCAGGCGCTGCTGAAAGCGCTGCGCCTGGACCTGATCGCGCTGATTACGCCGGTGGCGAAACCGCTGGTGATCGACGCCACCCGCAAGCCCTTCGTCGTGCTGACGGTCGGCGTCAACGGCGTCGGCAAGACCACCACCATCGGCAAGCTGGCCCGCCGCTTCAAGCAGGACGGCCACAGCCTGATGCTGGCGGCCGGCGATACCTTCCGCGCCGCTGCCGTCGCGCAGTTGCAGACGTGGGGCGAACGCAACGGTGTGCCGGTGGTCGCGCAGGGTCAGGATGCGGATGCCGCCTCAGTCGCGTTCGACGCGCTGCAATCGGCCAAGTCGCGCAGTTTCGACGTGCTGATTGCCGACACCGCCGGCCGACTGCATACCCAGACCGGACTGATGAACGAGCTGGGCAAGATCCGTCGCGTCCTCGGCAAGATCGATGTGGATGCACCGCATGAAGTGCTGATGGTCATCGACGGCACCACGGGCCAGAACGCACTCTCGCAGCTGCGCCAGTTCCACGCCGCCGTCGGTGTCACCGGCCTGGTGGTCACCAAGCTGGATGGCACGGCGAAGGGTGGCGTGGTGTTCGCGCTGGCACGCGAGTTCGGCATTCCGATCCGCTACGCCGGCATCGGCGAACGCGTGGAAGACCTGCGCGTGTTCGATGCGGAATCCTTCGTCGACGCGCTGTTGCCGGAAGCGCTGGGTGGCGGCTGACCGCACTGCATTCCCTGCAGGAGCGGCCCATGGCCGCGGTGCTTTTCCCTTCCGATCAAGCAAGAGCATCGCGGCCATGGGCCGCTCCTACGGGTGCATCGCCGGATGATCGCCGACAGCATGATCTTCGCCCAGCGCTTACTGGCGTGGTTTGACGGATATGGTCGCCATGACCTGCCCTGGCAGCATCCGCGCACGCCGTATCGCGTGTGGCTGTCGGAAATCATGCTGCAGCAGACGCAGGTCGCCACGGTCATTCCGTATTTTCTGCGCTTCGTCGAGCGCTTCCCCACCCTGCCCGATCTCGCGGCCGCGTCCACCGACGACGTGATGGCGCACTGGGCGGGACTGGGTTACTACGCCCGTGCCCGCAACCTGCATGCCGCCGCGAAAACCTGCGCCGCCGACCATGGAGGCGACCTGCCGCGCGATGTCGAGGCACTGCGTGCGCTGCCCGGCATCGGCCGCAGCACCGCCGGCGCGATCCTGTCGCAGGCGTGGAACGACCGTTTCCCCATCCTCGACGGCAACGTCAAGCGCGTGCTCACGCGTTTCCACGGCATTGCCGGCTGGCCCGGTCTGCCTGCGGTGGAAAAGCAACTGTGGGCGTTGGCTGAAGACCATCTGCGCCATGTGCCCGACGGCCGGCTGGCCGACTACACGCAGGCGCAGATGGATTTCGGCGCCACGCTGTGCACACGCGCCAGGCCCGCCTGCGTGGTGTGCCCCGTGCAGGACGACTGTGTCGCGCGGCGCGACGGGCTTACCGGCACGCTGCCCACCTCCAAGCCATCGAAGGTCCTGCCCGAACGCGAGGCCGTGGCGCTGTGGCTGGAGAACGCAGAGGGCGAAATCCTGCTGCAGCGTCGCCCGCAAACCGGCATCTGGGCGTCGCTGTGGACGTTGCCGCAAGCGGACACCGACGCCGGCATGCGCGACTGGTTCGCGCGCGAAGTGAAAGGCACGTACGACAACGCCGAAGAACTACCCGTGGTCGTGCACACATTCAGCCACTACCGCCTGCACCTGCAGCCGCTGCGCCTGCGCAGGGTCGCCCTGCGCGACGTGGTGCGCGACAATGAAGATCCCGTATCGGGTGCGGGGCAAGCCCTGCGCTGGGTGGCGCGTGGCGATCTCGCTGCGCTGGGCCTGCCGGCGCCAATCCGCAAACTGCTAGGGAATTGACTGATGTCGCGAACTGTCTTCTGCCTGTACGAACAACGCGACACGGAAGGGCTCGACTTCGTTCCCTACCCCGGCGAGCTGGGCAAGCGCATCTACGCGGACATTGGCAAACCAGCCTGGGCGGCATGGCTGGCGCACCAGACGATGCTGATCAACGAGAACCGGCTGTCGCCGCGCGATCCCAAGCACCGCGCCTTCCTGGAGGCGGAACTGGAGAAGTTCCTGTTCGGCGGCGGTGCGGACAAGCCGGCCGGTTACGTGCCCTCGCCGTGACGCGGACCGGCTGCGGCCTCAGCGTTGCGCTTCGCGCTCCACCGCAGCGGCTTCGCGCAACTCTTTCTGGCTGGCGCGCAGCGCCTTCACGTCCAGCGGCCGAATGGTCTCGATGCGGCAGGGGATGATGATGCTGGCCGTGCCGCCACCACGCGGCACCACGTCGTCGAACCTCGCCGACACCTGGTTCATCTGGTTGGTAATGCTGATGGCCGGGGCGAAGTCCAGGTCCTGGCAGGGGCCGCTGAGTTCCAGCAGATAGGCTTCGCTGGGCTTGGTCCACACCGTCAGCGCCTTGTCGCCCAACGGGGTCCAGCCATTGATGCTGCCGGAATAGCGGAAGCTTTTCACCGGTTCGCTGGCGTGAGCCCGGTAGAAGGCGAGCTTCTCGGCACTGGTCTGCTTCGGGCCGGTGGCGCAGGCCGCAAGCGTGGCGGCGGTCGAGAGGGCAAGGGACGCAAGCATCAGACGGCGCATGGATGGACTCCTTCGTGGCGTGTAACGGAGGGGAAGAGGCCCCGGGATCATGCGCCCAGCCCGGCAGGCTGTCCCGTCCACGCCGGTCCGCATTCAGCCGGCATGCGGCTTGCCATCCCACGCCCTGATACGTATCATCTGCGGCCTTCGCACCGGCGCAGCCGACCTGCGACAGATCATGGCCTGGTAGCTCAGTTGGTAGAGCAGCGGATTGAAAATCCGCGTGTCGGTGGTTCGAATCCGCCCCGGGCCACCATATTGTTTCGAAAGGCCTGCCTCGACGCAGGCCTTTTTGTTTGTCCTGGTTGCGCTCGCGACACCCCGCCTCAGTCCGCCGCTGCGGCCTCCCTGCCCTGCTGGCGGATGATCGCCTCCTGCCTGGCGTCCTCGATGGCGTGCCGGACGCCGTCCACGTCCACGTCCACGCGGGACGCGTCGTGGGCGAATACGCCTGTCAGCTCGGTGTCGGGATACAGGGCACCTGCTTCGTAAAGCGCCCACATTTCCTCGCCATACCAGGTATCCAGCAACTCCGGTGCATACCGGCCCAGTCGCGCGGTCAGCGCATTGACGTCGCGCAACAGCAGGCGGCGACTGGCGTTGTTGCCGGCGGCGTCGACGACTTGCGGGAAATCGATGATCACGGGGCCGTCCTCACCCACCAGGACGTTGTACTCCGACAGGTCGCCGTGGATCAGGCCCGCGCACAGCATCTTCACCACTTCGCGCACCAGGAAGCTATGGAAGTCGCGCGCCTGCTCCGGGCTCAGGTCCACTTCGCCCAGGCGCGGCGCAGAATGGCCGGCAGCATCTGCGACGAGTTCCATCACCAGCACGCCGTGCACGTAGCCGAAGGGTTCCGGAACGCGCACACCGGCATCGCGCAACTGGTACAGCGCGTCGACTTCGGCGTTCTTCCACGCCACTTCCTGCTGCTTGCGCCCGTATCGCGTGGCCTTGCCCATCGCACGCGCTTCGCGGCTGCCCCGGACCTTGCGTCCCTCCTGGTACACGGTGCGCTGCTGGAAACTGCGTTGAGCCATGTCCTTGTAGACTTTGGCGCAGCGGACTTCTCCTCCCGCATGCACGACGTACACGGACGCTTCCTTGCCGCTTTTCAGCGGACGCAGTACGCGATCGATCACGCCATCGTCGATCAGTGCCTGGAGTCCGGGGGGCGTTTTCATCGGGTATCTGTCTGGTGGCGGGAAGGCGGCGGCCCTGCGGGACCTGCCCGCTATCTTTACACTAGCGGCCCTGCAATATCCGGTGCTGTCCCGTGTCCGAACCCATCCGCCTTGCCAAACGCGTCGCAGAACTGACCGGGTGCTCGCGCACGGAGGCCGAGCAGTACATCGAGGGAGGGTGGGTCACCGTGGATGGCGAGACGATCGAAGCGCCGCAGCATCCGGTTACCACCGAACGCGTAGAGGTCGATCCGGCGGCGGAACTCGGCGCCACCGAGCCGGCCACCCTGGTGCTGCACAAACCCGAAGGCGCCGTCTGGCAGGAGACGGGGAGCCTGGTCACGCCGGCGACACACATGGACCAAGACGACAGCGGCGTGCGCGCACTGAAGCGCCACTTGCAACGCCTGACGCCGCTGGTGCCGCTGGACGACGAGGCCAGCGGGCTGATGGTGCTGAGCCAGGATGGTCGCGTATGGCGCCGCCTGACCGAGGACTACGCTCAGATCGAGCAGGAGTTCGTGGTGGAAATCCGCGGCACCACCGATCCCTACACCCTCAGCCGCATCGGCCACGTGGCGACCTATCGCGGCCAGGGATTGGCACCCTGCAAGGTGAGCTGGCAGAACGAGGTACGCCTGCGTTTCGCGATCAAGAACGTGCAATCCGGCGAACTTCGGCACCGCTGTCGCGAAGGCGGACTGGACGTGGTGTCGATCCGGCGGTTGCGCATCGGCCGTATCGCGCTGTCGAAGATGCCCGCAGGCCAATGGCGCTATCTGCCGGTGGGCGCACGCTTCTAGGTGCCTGTGCTGGAGATCCCCGCGCGATCTCCCGATGCTCCGCGCTTCACGCTGCGATAAAGCCCCCACGCGTAGGCTGCAGCCCTTCTCGTCACGATGGAAGGCAATGCGCATGCGAGCGCTCATGGTGGTGTCGGCCGTCTTCCTGACCGCCTGCGGTGGCGATGGACTTGCGCGTGGCGAACCTGAGCCTGCCTGCGCCGGCGTGGCCCACGCGCAGCGTGAGGCCGCCAAGGTCGACAGGCACTATGAAGAACAGCGCCAGCGTGCGGTCGCATCGCCTACCGAGAAAAACCAGCAGAAGCTCGCGGAAGCAGCGTCTGACGCCGCTGCCGCCAACGCCGCACGCGATGCAGCGGAAGCCGAGTGGGCGACGGGGCGCTGTCCACCGCGCTAGCGCTACGACGTCAGGCCCTTGCTTTGCTCAGAGGGCAATGGAATGTACTTGGACCGGCAGGGACTGCAGTGGCGTGCCTGTCCCGCGGAAAGATCCGCCTCCTCGCAGCGCGACTGGCCACGCTCAAATCCCTTGCCATTTCCATGCAACCACGTTGCGAGCAGGAGGAAGGTGGCACCGCACACCCTGAGGATGGTGCGGGAGTTTGCGTCGGGAAGCATGGCGAAGAGCTCGGAAAATCGGTCGGGCATCGACATCCACTGCCCGCTTGCAGCTCTGATCGGGAACATCGTGCTTTACCGCATATCGACGCAAGCACGCTTATCCGGACAGAGGCGAGCGCCGCGGAAAGCTCCCGCGCATCATTCGCGGCCTTCCTGCCTGGACGGCGACCCGGGCAGCGTGGATGCCTGAAATGAAACCCTGTTCACGCGGCCGGATGCGGGAAGCAGTGCGCGGAAGCTCAAATGTGACTTTTGACCCACGCGCTTCGCAGCCATCGGATCCATATTGACCGTCATGTACGAAACCACGCATCTGCCTACCAGCAGCTACGGTTATGGGCTGGCCACTTTCATAAAGGTGAAGGCCGGATCCAGAGAGGCCTTCATCGACGTCCTGGGTGAAGTGGCGAACGTGGCGTGCCAAAGCCCGGGCTGCATCGAGTACCTCATCAGCGGCGTTCAGGACGACCCGGACGGCGTCTTCGTCACCGAGTTCTGGCGCAGCTTCGAGGATCAACGCGGTGCACTTCAGTTGCCTGCCATCGCGGCACTCATCGATCGTTGCACCCCGCTGATCGATCACGTCGACCAGAAGCCCCTTACCCCGCTCGACTGATCCGCCGACGGCATCGATCGTCCATGCGAGCAGAGGCAGGATCTCCTGCCCGAACCGTCATTCACGTGGCTGCGACCCCCTGGCCCGGCGCCCACCCTCGCGAGGACTGGCATTGACGCCGCTTGCACGCGTCTTGCCCCAAGGTCCGCGTACCGCTTCTCCGGGAACCCTCGCGTGAACATCGTCATCAAGACATCGCCGCATGTCCTTCCTGACCGCTTTGCGTGGCACCGCACCGATGCCGGCCATGACCTGCGTGTGGACGATACGACCATCGCCGAAATCCGTCCCGTCAACGCCGGCCTGGTGCTGCGCGTGCTCGTGGACATGGGCGACATCTCGCCGTTCGAGATGGCAGTGCGTTGCGAAGAACGCGCCATCGGATGGGCCACCCAGTGGGCCCGCCAGCGCGCCGGGCTGCTGTGCAGATACGCGGATCGTCAGCCTGCGCAGGTGCAACGCGGCGTTGATACCGGGATCGCGTTGGTGGGTTGATGCAGTCTCAGCGAGCGATGGCAGGCTCGCGCTTCAGGCCGTCGAGAAACGCGACGCTGCGCTCCATCGCCAGACGGCCCGCCTCGGTATCGAGGTTGAACTGGTACTCATGCGCCAGTGCGGGCGTGTAGTCCTTCGGGAAGAACAGCGCGTCCACCTTCACACCCTGCTTTTCGAGCGCAGCCACCAGTGCGCGCGAATGCGGCTCCAGCGGATCGGCATTGCCTGCACTGACAAAGGACGGCGGAAAGTCGGACGTGACGTGGCGCGCGACCGAAAAAGTGTCGAGCCTGGGGTCGTCGCGGAACGCTTTCTCCCCTAGATACGACCACAATACGGTGCGCATGAAGCCCGCGAACGGGCTGTCCCATTGCACCAGGCCAGCGTCGTAGGGGCCGCAGAAAAGCACGGTCCCCGCGAGCTGCGCAGGTTGCAGCGCGGGCGTGATGCCGACCCGCTGCGCATGCTGCGGCGATGTGGTGATGGCGGCCATCTCGGCGGCGATCTGCGCGCCCGCCGAATCCCCCGCCAGCACGATGCGGCTGGAATCGATGTTCAGTTTGTCCGCATGCGCCTGCAGGTAGGCGAGTGCCGCGTTGAGCTGCCGCGCAGGCGTGGGCCATGTCGCTTCCGGCGCAATCGTGTAGTCCATGTTGACGACCACGACGCCGCGCGCGGCAAGGATGCGCAGGTAGTTGGCGACGTCCTGACGGCGGCCGGATACGAAGCCACCGCCATGCACCCATACCACCGTCGTCATCCGCTGGCTGCTTCCCTGCACGCTAGCGGGGAAATAGACGTCGAGCACGGCATCGGGATCCGTCGCATCGTAGGACAGGTCGCGTTTCTCGGTCACGCCCGCGGGCAGATGCTTGCGCAGGGCAGCGGAGGCATCAGCGGCGCCCCGGTCGAACACCCAGCGGATCAACAGGACCGAGGGCCATGGACTGAACTGGAATGCGGCCCATGTGCCGATCCCCAGCACGGCCAGTGCCACCGCCACGCGCAGGCACCATCGACGCCACCCTCCGCACCGCCTCGCCTTCGTCATTGCTGTCTCCGGTATCCAGGCCCGGCGCCGATGGTGCGCCTTTACGGCGATGGCGCAAAGGAGAACCAAAAAAAAGCCACCGGGCTGGAGAGCAGCCAGGTGGCTTGGAGGATGCGCGCCGGCCTCTCTCCGGCGCGCACCACACTCAGTGGCCGCTGCTGGCGGCGAGCTTGTCCAGATCGATGCCCTGCTTGCGCAACGTGCGGGTGGCCGCGATGGCGTAGAACGCCAAGTAGGCGAAACACACCACGCCGACGATGAAGCTGAAATGCACGCCCACCTGGTCCGCCAGTGCGCCCTGCGCAAGGCTGACAAAGCCGCCGCCCATGATCATCATGATCAGCAGGCTGCTGCCCTGGTTGGTCTTGTTGCCGAGCCCGGTGATGGCCAGCGCGAAGATGCACGGCCACATCGTGCTGCAGAACAGACCCACGCTGATGAAGGCCACCACGCTGGTCCAGCCGGTGGTGAACATGCCGATCAGCAGCGCGGCGATGCCGCAGATGGCGAAGTACAGCAGCATGCGCGCCGGGTTGCCCTTGCTCGCCAGCGTGGCCAGGATCATCAGCACGATGACGGCGGCGTAGCCGAAGAACTGCGAGACCTCATGCTTCATGATCGCGTTGACGGCCAGGAACACGCCGAACGCCACGTACGGCAGCAGCAGCGTCAGCCAGCGCTTGGCACCGGAACCGACGTTGAACGCCCCGGCCGCGCCGCCCCAGCGGCCGATCATCAGGCTGGCCCAGTACAGCGACACGAACGGCGCGATCTGCGAAGTCTCCAGGCCCAGACCCTCAGGCGATTCCAGGTAGGCCGGCAGGTTGCTGATGGTCGACACTTCCACACCCACGTAGACGAAGATGGCGATCATGCCCAGCACCAGCTGCGGATAGCCCAGCGCCGATTTCTTGTGAATCAGCTTGCTCGTGTCCTGCGCTTCGGACTCCGACAGCTTCTCCAGGTCGATGTGGTTGGGCACCGACGAGAACTTCAGGAAGATCGCCACCAGGATGAAGGCTACGCCCAGCACCAGGTACGGCGTCTTGACGCTTTCGATGCTGGCTTCGGTGCCGCCCGACAGTACGCTGCCGAAGATGGCCACGCTGACCAGCAGCGGGCCAATGGTGGTGCCGAAGTTGTTGATGCCGCCGGCCAGCGTCAGCCGCTGCGCACCGGTCTTGGGATCACCGATGACAATGGCCAGCGGGTTGGCCGCGATCTGCTGCAGCGAGAAACCCAGGCCGACGATGAAGAGTCCCGACAGCATCAGGCCAAAGGAGCCGCTGTTGGCGGCTGGGTAGAACAGCAGCGTGCCGAGCGCTGAGATCACCAGACCCAGGCAGATGCCGTTCTTGTAACCGATCTTGTTGAGCAGATCGAGGCCGATGATCTTGGAGACCGCCACATAGATGAGCGACCCCACGGTATAGGCCACGTAGAAGGCGACGGCGACATACTGGCTCTGCGCCTGCGTCAGGTTGAAGGCTTTCTTGAACACCGGGATCAGGATGTCGTTGCTGGCGGCAACGAAACCCCAGAAGAAGAACACGGTGATCAGCACGCCGAACTGCGACCATCGGGTCGTTTGGGTGGTCATGGATTGGTATGCCTGCTGGTATGGAATCCGGACGGAGCGGCCAGCCTACGGAGCCGCCGCGCGATTGCAACTTGCACTGCGTCAGCGCCCCGCCGTGATACAGCGGGGCGCTGCAGGAACCGACCTACTGCGCGCACTTCACCGCATCCGCAGCATCGGCCGCACCGGCCACCACCTGGATGTTGGTGAATGCCGCCGCGAACGGCGCGTCGGCGGTGATGCTGAAGGGCGTGTCCACGCCACTCAGGTCCGCCCCCAGCTTGCCGAAGCAGGCCAGCGGCACCTTGACCGTCTGCTTCCTGCCGACGGCATCGCCGGAGAAAGTCGTAGTAAGGTCGAGGCTCACGCCACAATTCGCGCCGCAGGCGACGGTGAACTGCACCGGCCTGGTGGGTGCCTGCTTGACGATCACGTCGAACTGCACGGCACCGCGTGCGGTCGCCATCGAGGTGAGGTTGTTCTTCGATGGATTGCGGGCGAAGAAGCGGGCGGGCGCCAGCCAGGTGACTTCCTTGGCATCCTGCTGCGTGTTCACCTGCACGGTAGCCACTTGCAGCGCGGGTTTGGCCTGTGGCCAGCGCTGGGTGGTGTTCATGTCGGAACCCACGGCCTGCTCCGCGCCGCCTGCGGCCATCTGCAGGGTGAAGGGCGCGATGTCGGACTGATTGAAGACGCCCATCGCGGTGGCTTCGCCACAACTCGCTGCGCTGTCTTCCGGCAGCTTGCCGACGTTGCCGCTGTCGCCATAACGCAGACCGCCATCCAGCGCGAACTGCGGTGCGCTGTCGGACTTCGGGCATGCAACGGCCGGCCATGGGAACGTCAGCTTGCCGCGGAAATCATGCGCCGGCTTGCCATCGGCGCCCGCCACCAGCACGTCGGTGACGCCCTTGCCTTCCGTGCCCGGCAGCCATGCGGCGACGAAACTGTTGGACAGGTTGATCAGGTCGTTGGCGTAGAGCGCGCGGCCGGACAGGAACACCGTGACGACCGGCTTGCCGGTAGCGGCGGCGGCCTTCAGCGTGGCCAGGTCTTCCGGGTGGCGACGGCTATGCGCCATCGTGTCCGACGGCACGATATCGCCATTCGTTTCCGCGTACGGCGTTTCGCCGATGGCGGCGACGATGACGTCGTAGCTGGCCGGGTCCACGCCCTCGGCGCTTTCGCGCAGGATCACCTGGGCGTCACCCAACTGTTCGCGCAAGCCGGCAGCCAGGCTGTCGGCGTTGGGGAAGTCCGCGTTGGTGTTGTCGGTGCCCTGCCACGTGAGCGACCATCCGCCGGTCTGGTTGGAGATGCTGTCCGCGCTCTTGCCGACCAGCAGCACGCGCTGGCCTTTCTTCAACGGCAGCGCGCCACCATCGTTCTTCAGCAACACCAGCGACTCGCGCGCTGCGCGACGTGCCAGATCGCGATGCACCAGCGATTCCACCTTGCCGGCGTACTGGCTGGCCGACGGCTTGTGGTCCCACAACCCCGCACGCAGCTTGACGCGCAGGATCCGCATCACCGCATCATCGATGCGTGCTTGGGGTATCTCGCCGGACTTCACCTGCGCGATCGTGTTGGTGATGAAGGCCTTCCACTTGTCGGGGACCATCACCATGTCGATGCCGGCATTGATCGCCTGCGGGCAGCTGTCATCGCTGCAGCCGGTCACCTGGCCGATGCCATTCCAGTCGGAGACGACGAAACCGTCGAAGCCCATCTTCTCCTTCAGCGCCACCGTCAGCAGGTCGCGCGTACCGTGCATCTTTCCGTAGTCCTTGCCGGCAGCCACGTCGTTCCAGCTGTTGAAAGACGCCATGACCGTCTGCACACCGGCTTCGATGGCACCGTAATAACCCTGGCCGTGGACGTTGATCATCTGCGATTGGGTGATCGTCGCATTGCCCTGGTCCTTGCCACCGTCGGTGGCGCCGTCGCCAATGAAGTGCTTGGCCGTCGCAACGACATTGCCATCCTTGTCCAGCACGCCCTGCATGCCTTTGACGTAGGCAGCCGCGTACTCGCGTATCAGTGCCGGCTGCGATGAGTAGCTCTCGTAGGTGCGGCCCCAACGCGCGTCCTGCGCCACGGCGACGGTCGGTGCGAATGTCCATGCGACACCGGTGGCGCGCGTCGATTGGCCCGTGGCTTCGGCGATGCGCTCGATCAGCTCGACATCGTGCGCGGCGCCCAGGCCGATGTTGTGCGGAAAGATCGTCGCGCCAAAGACATTGCTGTGGCCGTGCACCGCATCGGTGCCCCAGATCATCGGCACCGGGATCTTCGCATCGGTGCCCATGGAGGCGTCGTAGTAGGCGTCCGCCAGCTTGACCCAGTCCTCGACCTTCGCGCGCTTGTTCATCGCCGGCCAAGAGCCGCCACCGTTGAGTACCGAGCCGATGTAGTACGTGCGCACCTCGGCGGGCGTGATCGACTTGATCTCCGGCTGCACCATCTGGCCGATCTTCTGTTCCAGCGTCATGCTCGCGAGGATCTCGGCCGCACGCGCTTCCACGGCAGGATCTTTCGCGAAGCTGCTCTTCAGCGCCGGCCAGTCCTTCAGTTCCGCGGCATCACTGGCGGTCGCCTCGGTGGCCTTCTGCTCTGGCTCCTTCTTGGCCGTACACGACAGGCAGGCCAGCAGGCTGGCCCCCAGCAGGGTCATTCGGATCGGATTCACTCGCTTCTCCCTTGGTGGCGGCGCGCACGACATCCCCGACAGGATCCGCGCCTTGATGAAAGCCCGACGGGACGCAGGATCTGGCCCCGCGTCCCGTCGGATACGTCGATGATCAACGCAGTCCCGCGGTCACAGCTTGTAGCGGAAGCCGAGCAGATACTGGCGGCCGTATTCCGTGTACTCCTCCGGGAAGAACAGATCCGGATGCGTGCCGGAACTGACTTCGGTGCTGAAGGGCTCGTTGTTGAGGTTGTTCACCTGGAACAGGATCGACAGGCCCGACAGACGGCTGGATTCCGGGAAGTCGTAGCCGAGCTGCAGGTCGATCGTGCGCTCGTTCAACGTATACCGATACGTGCGCTGGTTGAAGATCGAGCCGTATTCACCGCGGTACGGGTCGCGGAAGCGCTGGCTGACGCGCGCCGAGAAACCGTGTTTTTCGTAGTACACCGTGGCATTGGCAACGATCTTGGACAATCCCGGGAACGTGTCGGTACCCGACCCGATATCCGGACCGTCCGGATCGATCGACGACTCGGTGTACGACGCATTGAGCAGCAGGCCGAAGCCGTCTAGCGCGTCGTGGATCAGTTCGCCGCCCAGCGCCGTGGAGAACTCGTAACCGCGCATGTAACCACCGGTTCCGTTGGCGGGCGTGGAGAACACACCGAGGTTGGAAGCCGGCGGCTGGGTACCTTCGTAGTCGTAGCCGGAGAAGTCCCAGGGGATCTCGCGGGTGTAGATGTACGAATCCATGTCCTTGTAGAACGCCGCCAGCGCGACGTAGCTCGCTTCGCCGAAATACTTCTCGATCGAAAGATCGTAGGCATTGGCACGGTACGGCTCGAGCGCCGGATTGCCACCGCTGCCGCGCCACTCGGACGGCCCGCCCTGCGACGTCTGCACATAGACACTCGCACGCGCACCCATGTCATTGATGCGTGCGCGCATCATCTCGCGGGCAGCACCGAAGCGCAGGTTCCAGCCGTTGCCGAAGTCCGCCACCAGGTTGAGGCTGGGCAGGATGTCGCCATAGGACGCGCCCGCCGTGCCGGCCACGAGCGCCTGGCCGTTCTCGTTCTGCTGGATGACGACACCTTCCGACGTCTGATCGGTACGGATGTACTGCACGCCGGCATTACCCCTCAGGCGCACCGTATCGGTGAGGTCCATGTCGAGGTTGGCCTTGAAGTAGAACGTCTTCACGTCCTCGTCGGTGATCGCGTCCTTCTGCAGATCGTCGTTCGACTCGCTGATGTACACATCGTAGTACCGCGACAGCAAGGCGCGCGGATCGTAAGTGATGACCCGACCCATGCCGGCGAATCCGAGGTCCGTCGGCGTGGACAGCAACGAAGGATCGATCAGTGTCGGCGTGCGGCCCGGCAGATCGGCGAAATAGACCTCCGCGCTCTTTTCCTTGGTGCGCTTGCTGACGTGGACGCCGGCATCCCAGCTGCGCAGGAAGTCGGACGACTCGATGACGTGGTTGACGGCCACGCGGAAAGCCTTCATTTCGTCCTTCTGGTGACTGTCCTCCAGTCGGCCGTCATGGCCCCAGTTCTGCGGGTCGCGCAGGTAGACGGCGGACGGGTCCGCCATGTCCGGCAGCGCGTAGTACCCGAAGCCGGGCGTCAGGCGCACGCGGAAGTCGGCAGAAATGCCACCCAGGCGACCCGCATAGGTTTCGAGCTTGGAGTCCTCGACCTTGGCGCGCGAGTAACTGAGGTCGGTGGCCAGCGTCCACGTTTCGTTGAGCTTGAATTCGTTGTTCCAGCCGGCGGAAAACAGCCGCGACTCGCGGGTGTTGTTGTCGTTGCGGATCGCCGGCTGAATGCCGTTCAACGTGCCACCGGTGACCACGGAGGTGCCGTGGTAGTTGGTCGTACTCGCGTTGCTGTAGCTGACGGCGCCGTTGTTGAACCAGGGATCGTTGCTCCACATCGCGCCGCGCATCCACTCTTCCTGGTCGAAGCGCGAGGCGTAGACATCCAGCACGCTGTGCCAGCGGTCGTTCGGCTTGAATTCCAGCACCGCCATGACGCCGTCGCGTGTGGTGTCGCGCGATTTCACCCAGGCTTCCGCACCTTGCAGCGCAATCGCGCCTGCGGGCTTGCCGGGCTGTGGTGCGCCCCACATGTCGGTGTCCGCCCACCACCACGACTTGTAATGCTTCTCCTGGAACGGTGCGTCCATCCGCGCCACGCCAATCGCGAAGCCCACAGTGTCGTCGGCAAACTGGTCAACGTAGGAAGCGGATACGCGATAACCCTTGTTGTCGCCACCTTCGGTAAGTTTGTCGAACGAGTTGGTCTCGCCCTGTCCGGTGAAGACGATGCGTCGCTCGCCGAACGACAGCGGACGGATCGACTGCAGGTCGACCGTACCGGAAATGCCCTGACCCACCAGCGAGGCATCGGGGGTCTTGTAGACCGTGACGCCGTTGATCAGCTCGGCGGGGTATTGATCGAGTTCCACACCCCGGTTGTCGCCCGTGGTCACCTGCTCGCGGCCATTGAGCAGCGTGCCTGCGAACTGCTCGGACATGCCGCGAATATGGATTACCTGCCCGCGGCCATCGAGACGCTGCATGGTCAAGCCAGGCAAGCGCGAAATGGAATCCGCGATGCTGATATCGGGCAGCTTGCCGATGTCTTCCGCGGAGATCGCTTCGACGATCGAACTGGACTCGTTCTTGGTCTCGACGGCATTGGCGATGGCGGCACGGATGCCGGTGACCTTCACGGTGTCGAGCGTTTCCACGGTCGGGTCGGCGGGAGCCGCCGCCTGCTGCGCGCTTGCGACCACGGGAAGCGCCAGTGCGAGGCAGCACGCGACGGCCAGGTGCTGCCTGCGCAGCGCACGGCGCGAGGACGGATTTTTGTTGTGATTCGAGCGCATCGTCTGGTCCCTCTCCGACCGTTGTTGACAGCGCTGTCATATAGAAGCTTCAATGGACTGTCAACAAATTCCTAACAACCGTGACATATGGACGCATGCAGGATCGCGTTTGCTTGGCGTGTCCACGTGTCGACCGAAAATTACGCTGCGTTGCAGCACCCGCTTTGCGTGGATTCCGGAGGGAATTCGCGACGCCCGCGAGAGGATCCCGCCATGACGCGACATTTGCTTCGACGCCTTCACCCCCGCTTGCTGCTCGCGTCCCTCGCGCTTGCGGCGCCGCTGCAAGTTCATGCACAAGACGTTGCCGTATGGATCACGACCGCAGATCACGAAACAGCGCTGGCGGCATCGACGCCAGCCCGGTTCAGGACGGCTGGCGCGGCGAAGCAGCCACGCATCCTCATCGACGAAACACGGCAGTTCCAGGAGATGGTCGGCTTCGGTGCTTCATTGACCGATTCTTCGGCCTGGCTGATCCAGCACAAGCTGGATCCCACGCAGCGCGATGCGCTGTTGAAGGAATTGTTCGGGCGCGACGGCGACGGGCTGGGCCTGAGCTTTTCCCGGCTGACGATCGGAGCGTCGGATTTCTCGCGCCATCACTACAGCCTTGATGACACGCCGGACGGAAAGCCCGACCCCGATCTGAAGCACTTCAGCATCGACGGGAACCGCGGCGACGTGATCCCGGTGGCGCGCGCGATGCGGGCGATAAACCCGCAATTGAAGATCATGGCGTCGCCCTGGAGTGCGCCCGGCTGGATGAAGGACACCAACAGCCTGATCCAGGGCAAGCTTTTGCCGCAGTACTACGATGCGTTCTCGCGTTACCTGCTGAAGTATGTCGATGCGTACGCAGCGGAAGGCATTCCGGTGTTCGCGCTCACCGTGCAGAACGAGCCGGATTATGAACCCAAGGACTACCCCGGCATGCGCCTCAACGCGCCGGCGCGGGCGCGACTGATCGGCGACCACCTGGGACCGATGATCGCCGCGCGTGGCGACGGCCCGTTGATCTTCGACTGGGATCACAACTGGGACAAGCCGCAGGAACCTTTGGGCGTGCTGGGCGACGCGAAGGCCCGCCAGTACGTTGATGCCGTGGCGTGGCATTGCTACGGGGGCGACGTGACGGCGCAGTCGCCCGTGCATGACGCGTTCCCGGACAAGGACGCCTACATGACCGAGTGCTCCGGTGGCGACTGGGAACCGGTGCGCAGCGGCGGGCTTCCCTTGCAGATGAAGAACATCATCATCCGCAGCGCGCGGCACTGGGCGCGCGGCGCGCTCTTCTGGAACCTGGCGCTGGATGAGAACAACGGGCCCTACGCTGGCGGCTGCAGTACGTGCCGCGGCGTGGTCACCATCGATTCGCGCACGGGCGCGGTCACCCGCACCGATGAGTACTACGCGTTGGCGCACGCCAGCCGCTTCGTGCGCCCCGGCGCGCATCGCATCGCCTCCAGCGAGGCCATCCACGACCTCGACAACGTCGCCTTCCGCAATGTCGACGACGGTTCGCTGGTGTTGCTGGTCGTCAATTCCGCGAATCAGAGGCGCAGGTTCAGCGTGGGACAGGCCGGACGGGCGTTCGACTACACCTTGCCGGCGCGCAGCGTCGCCACCTTCGTCTGGAAGGCTGACGCGGTGCAGCATGACTGATACGCCGCACCGTCATCCCGGGCGCCATACGCCGTAGTATCCTGCCGCATTCCCTGACGGAGCGGCGGCATGATGCGACGTACTTCCCTGCTGGCACTGCTTGCCGTGACCGCCCTGCTGACCGGGTGTGGCGATGGCGTGGTGCGGCGCGTCTCAGACCCTGCGGTCAGCGTGCAGCAGTTGACCGTAGAAGCGGATGGCCAGTGGGCCGTGGACCTGCGGCTACAGAACTACAGCAGCATCCCGATGCGCTTCGACACCGTGGAGGTCGACGTACAGGTCGGAGACCAGGAGGCGGGGAAGTTGCGCGCGGCACCCGGCCTGTCGGTCGGCCCGGAGTCGGCTGACGTCGTCACGGTGTCGTTCTCGCCCAGCAGCGCCGGCCGGATCGTGGTGGCGGATGCCCTCGCTGGTCGTCGCACGCTGCCCTACACCTTGAAGGGCAGCGCCAGCGCGACGCCGGAAGAGGCCAAGCAGCGTACGTTCGACATCGACACCCGCAACACCCTCAATCCCGTCCCCGGCCTGGACGGCGTGCTGCGCTGAACGCGCACACGTTTCCCTCTCCGCGATTTCGAGAAACCGCATGCCCGCGTCCTATAAAGCTCCCCTGACCGACCTCCGCTTCGCCCTGTATGACGTCCTCGGCGTCGAACCGCTGTTCCAGCGGCTTGGCTACAACGAGGCGACCCGCGACATCCTGGACGCCGTCCTGGACGAAGCCGCGCGCTTCACGGAAACCGTTCTCGCGCCATTGAACAGCGTGGGCGACGAGATCGGCAGCCAGCTCGACAAGGCCACCGGCGAGGTCACCACACCGCCCGGTTTCAAAGCAGCGTACGCGCAGTTCGTGGAAGGCGGCTGGACCGGACTGACCTCGTCGCCCGACTTCGGCGGCCAGGGCCTGCCGCACACGATGGGCGTACCGCTCAACGAACTGGTCAATGCCAGCAACCTGGCCTGGGGCAACTTCCCGTTGCTGTCGCATGGCGCGGTGGAAGCGCTCAAACATCACGGCGAGGCGTGGCAGCAGGAGGTCTTCCTGAAGCCGCTGGTCGACGGCCGCTGGACCGGCACGATGTGCCTGACCGAACCGCATTGCGGCACCGACCTCGGCCTGCTGAAGACCAGGGCCGAACCGAATGCCGATGGCAGCTATGCCATCACCGGCACCAAGATCTTCATCACCGCCGGCGAGCACGACCTGACCGACAACATCGTGCACCTGGTCCTCGCCAAACTGCCGGATGCACCCGCAGGCGCGAAAGGCATCTCGCTGTTCGTCACGCCGAAGTTCAAGGTCGCGCGCGACGGCGCGGTCGGCGAACGCAATGCGGTGGCGTGCGGCTCGATCGAACACAAGATGGGCATCAAGGCGTCGGTGACGTGCGTGATGAACTTCGACGGTGCGCAGGGCTATCTGGTCGGCCAGCCGCACAAGGGCCTGCAAGCGATGTTCACCATGATGAACACCGCTCGCCTCGGTGTCGGTCTGCAGGGCATCGGCCTGAGCGAACGCGCTTACCAGAATGCGCTGCGCTATGCGCGTGAACGCCTGCAGACACGCTCGCTGAGTGGCGCGAAATTCCCCGACAAACCCGCCGATCCGATCCTCGTACATCCGGACGTGCGCCGCATGCTGCTGACGGTGAAGTCATTGGTAGAGGGCAGCCGCCTGCTCGCCCTGCATGCCGGCACGCTGATCGATGTCGCCAACCACGCTCAGGACGCAGCCGAACGCGAACGCGCCGATATGCTGGTCAGCTTCCTCACGCCCATCTCGAAGGCATGCCAGACCGAATGGGGCATCGAGAACACGTATCACGCACTGCAGTGCTTCGGTGGACACGGCTACATCCACGAACACGGCATGGAACAGCTGGCGCGCGATGCACGCATCACCACACTGTACGAAGGCACCACCGGCATCCAGGCGCTGGACCTGATGGGCCGCAAGACGGCCGCCACGCAGGCCGCGGGACTGAAGCTGTTCCTGGCCGACGTGCATGCCTTCGTCCAGCAGCACAAGGATGATGCATCGCTGACCGAGTTCATCGATCCATTGCAGCAGAAGGCTGCCGAATGGGCCGGGCTGACGAAGAACATCCTGCAGCGCGCGGCGACGAATGCGGAGGAGATCGGCGCAGCCAGCACCGACTACCTGTTCTATTCCGGCTATGTGGTCCTCGCCTACTGGTGGGCGCGCAGCGTCGCGGCGGCCGAGGCGTCGTCGCATGGCGATGCCTTCAAGCAAGCCAAGCGCGAAACCGCCCGGTTCTACTTCGCCCGCATCCTGCCGCGCACGCTGGCGCATGCGGCGGCCATCGAGTCCGGTGCCGACACGCTGATGGCGATGGACGACGCGCGCTTCGGCGAGGCGTGATGACGCGCCGGAGGAGTGCGGACGACGCGCTCCTCCGACGAAAAGCCGTGCTCGATACACATTTCGTCAACATTTGGGTATAACCTGCTTCTCCATGGAAGCAGACAGAGCTCAGCTTCACCTGGTCCAGACCGGCTCCCTCCCAACGCCGGTCCCGTCTCCGTCGTCTCCCCGCCCACATCCCGCCGCCCTGCGACTGTTGTCGCTGGATGCGCATGGGCGCGTGCTGGACTGGATCAATTGGCAGGACGCGACCTGCCTGTATGCGCGCGGCGCCGTCGCGTGGACGCTGGGCGACCCCTGCCTGCATGTGCACGGCGGCGTCTCCCGCATGACCGGCGAACAGAGCCTGATCGAATTGCACCCGATCGTGGCCTCGCGCGGGCACGCCCGCGCGCATGCTCTGTCGCCCACGCCGACACTCACCAACACCGCCCTGTTCGCCCGGGATGCCCACCTGTGCCTGTATTGCGGGCATGAGTACTCGCGTCCCCACCTGACCCGCGACCATGTGCTGCCGCTGTCCAAGGGCGGAAGGGACATCTGGGAGAACGTGGTGACGGCCTGCTTCCACTGCAATTCGCGCAAGAGCAACCGCACCCCGCAGCAGGCCCACATGCCGTTGCTCGCGGTGCCGTATCGGCCCAGCTGGATCGAACACCTGATCCTGTCGAACCGCAACATTCTGGCCGACCAGATGGCTTTCCTGAAGGCGCAGCTACCGAAGAAGTCCAAGCTGTCCGCTTGATCCGGCAGGACTCGCCGCGACCTTCCTGAACCGCTGAGGCCGGCCTCATGCCGGCTTCACGCGCTTGCTTGCCCCGCTTCACATCGGGGGGGGACAATAAAGGCTCAGAAGAAGCCTGCTGCCAATGATCGCCCCCGACCGCTACCCCCGCCTGTCCCGCATCCATGTCCCGGCCGACCTGCGCCAGTTCGACGAATCCGAACTGCCCGCCATCGCCGAGGAACTGCGCGGTTACCTGATCGAGTCGGTCGGCAAGAGTGGCGGGCATTTCGGTGCGGGCCTGGGCGTCATCGAACTGACCGTCGCCCTGCACTATCTGTTCGATACCCCGCGCGACCGCCTGGTGTGGGACGTCGGCCACCAGACGTACCCGCACAAGATCCTGACCGGCCGCCGCGACACCATCCACTCGGTGAAACAGAAAGACGGCGTGGCGCCGTTTCCGAAGCGCGAAGAAAGCGAGTACGACACCTTCGGCGTCGGGCATTCGTCCACCTCGATCTCTGCCGCACTCGGCATGGCCATCGCGCTGCAGCAGCAAGGCGACGACCGCAAGGTGGTCGCGGTGATCGGCGATGGTGCGATGACGGCAGGCATGGCATTCGAAGCACTCAACCATGCCGGCGGCATGGAGCCGGAACCGAACCTGCTGGTGATCCTCAACGACAACCAGATGTCGATCTCCGAGAACGTCGGCGGTCTGACCAAGATGCTGGGCCGGCTGAGCAGCAGCCGCACGCTCAACGCGTTGCGCGAGGGCGGCAAGAAACTGCTGGGCGACAAGAAGAAGCCACCGGCACGTTTCATGCGCCGCTGGGAAGAGCACTGGAAGGGCATGTTCGTGCCGTCCACGCTGTTCGAACAGATGGGCTTCCACTACACCGGCCCGATTGATGGCCATGACGTCGAAGCACTGGTCGGTGCGCTGAAGACACTGAAGACCCTCAAGGGTCCGCAGTTGCTCCATATCCTGACCACCAAGGGCAAGGGATACGAGCTGGCCGAGGGTGACCAGATCGGTTATCACGCCGTAGGTCCTTTCGATCCCGAGAAGGGCCTGGTCAGCAAGGGGGGCGCGAAGAAGCCGACCTACACCGACATCTTCAGCGACTGGCTGTGCGACATGGCCGCCAGCGAATCGAAGCTGCTGGCGATCACTCCCGCGATGCGCGAGGGCTCGGGTCTCGTGCGTTTCAGCAAGGAATACCCCGACCGCTATTTCGACGTCGCCATCGCCGAGCAGCATGCGGTGACGCTGGCGGCGGGCATGGCGTGCGAAGGCAGCAAGCCGGTGGTGGCGATCTACTCGACGTTCCTGCAGCGCGGTTACGACCAGCTGGTGCACGACGTGGCCATCCAGCAGTTGGACGTACTGTTCGCCATCGACCGCGGCGGCGTGGTCGGTCCCGACGGCGCTACCCACGCCGGCAACCTGGACCTGAGCTACCTGCGCTGCGTGCCGAACATGGTGGTGATGGCGCCGGCCGACGAGGACGAG
>CAMPIO010000050.1 GCA_946886405.1 uncultured Pseudoxanthomonas sp. | reverse complement strand
GATGCGCTGCGTCTGCTGGTGCTGCTGGAACAGCTGCTGCGGCACGATCAACTGGTAGTCGGTCATGCCGGCATGCCGCTGGTCCAGCACCGCCGACAGCACGCCGGCGCCCGCCGCCAGGCGTTGGGGATCGTCGAGCCGCAGCAGGAAGCGGTCCACTTCGTCTTCCTGCGGCTGGAAGCGGAAGCGGGCCCGCACGCTGGCGAGCGGCGCGTAGATGCGGTTGCTCTCCGAACCCAGCTGCACGCCTTCGAAATCGTCCTGGCCCAGGTCGCGGTCGGCGAGCACGCCGATCACTTCCAGCCACACGTGGTTGACCTTGATCAGCCCGCCCACGGCGTCGCCCCTCGGGAACAGGTCGGCCGCGGCCTGATGACCGAGCACCGCGACCGCCGCCAGCGCGGCTTCGTCATCGGCATTGAAGGCACGGCCCTTGGCGATCTTCAGTGACGACAGGTCGAACCAGTTGGCGCTCACACCGCTGGCCTGCGCATCACTGCGTCCCGTATCGCTGAAGACCGTGTGCGTGCGCACCTGTTTCTCGGCGGCATGGCGTTCCGCGCCGGGCACCACACTGAGCGCGGCGTCGGCATCGGCGACGGTCAGGCCCAGGCTGCGCTCGCGGGTTTCCTTCAGCGTGTCCTCGTCCTGCGACTTCGCTTCGGCGATCAGGTTGTGCAGGCCCAGGCCTTCGACCAACCGCAAAGCCTCGCGCCGGCTGCCTTCGCCGACCGCCTGCATCGCCACGATGGCGCCCACGCCGAAAATCATGCCGAGCAGCGTCAGCAGCGTGCGCAGGCGGCGACGCCACAGCTCTTCCACTGCTTCGCGCCAGACGGTGGGCAGACGGTTGAACAGGCCGGTCATGCGCTTTTTCCTTCTGCGTCATCGGTGGCGGCGTCATCGCCACCGGCGTCCATCGCGTCCTTGTCTTTGTCTTCGCCGGGCGCGGGCACGTCGACCTGCGACAGGCGCACCTGGTCACCGGCCTTCAGGCCCGACAGGACCTGCGACCGGGCCGTGCCGCGCACGCCAAGCTTCACTTCGCGCGCTACGTAGTCGTTGCCCTGCTTCACCTGCACCCAATGGCGGTCGTCGCGCTGTTCGATCGCCACGTTCGGCACCGCGATCGCGTCCCTGGCGTCGAGCAGCACGACCGAGGCGGTGAAGCGCTGGCCCGGGATCAGCCGGTAGCGTTCGATGGCGTCGGCGGGAATCGGCGCGCGCATCGAAAGGAATTTCACCGGGCTCTCACGGGTGCGCACCTTGGCCGCGCTGGCGACCCACGAGAGTTTGCTGTCGATGCGCTGGTCGGGGCGCCCCAGTGGATGCAGTACCACCGCGTCCCCCGCCTGCACGCCCTGCGCTTCGATCTGCGGCAGGTCGATTTCCACTTCCATCGACGAGGTATCCGGCAGGCTGCCGAACTCGAAGCCCGCGCGCAGGTTGGCGCCGACCATCGGCTTGTCACCCGACCAGTTGGCGGCCAGCAGCAACACGCCATCGTTCGGCGCACGCAGCTCCAGCGCCTGCAGGTCGTCGCGGCGCGTCTTGGCGTTCATGTCGAAGGTGGCGCGTTGCGCATCCAGCACCGCCAGTTCGGCGCCACCGCGCACGCCCGACTGGTCACGCTGCCACTGCAGTGTGCCCTGCCGCACCTGCAGGTACTCCTTGTCCTCGATCGCATCCAGCACCTGGTTGCGCGCGACCGTGCTGAGGTCGGCATCGGCGTAACGCTGTGCGATGCCAAGCTGCACCGCTACCAGGGAAAGGTCCACTTCCACGCGGCCCTGCGCCGAATCCAGCCCGCTCTCCTTCGCCGCGCGCGCCAGCGCATTGCGCTGCAGGTCGATCATCGCCTGCGCCAGTTGCTGTTCGCCTTCGGGCGATTGGAAGCGCGCCAGCACGTCGCCCTTCTTCACCAGACTGCCTTCCGGCACCATCCACACCACCTGCCGCTGCGCCCAGTTCTTGCCGGGCACGTTCAACGGCGTCGGCTTGGCCGAGCGCAGCTCGCCTTCGCCGCGGACATGGATCGTCACCGGGCCTTGTGCCACCGTCTCACTGGCGACCGGCATGTCGTCGTTGCCGCAGGCCGCCAGCATCATGGCCACCGTCAGCAGCGTCGCGCGTTGCATCCTGCCGATCATTTCGCACCTCCGGCGATGTCCGGCACGGTCAACTCCACGCGCACCGCCTGGCCGGGACGCAGTTTCGCCTTCGTGTCGTCCAGGCGGATCTCAAGATCAAGCACCGGCACCGGCTGCACCTGCGACTTGCTGCGTACGGCATTGCCGATACTGGCCACCTTGCCGTAGTACGCGCTGCCGCCGCCGCCTTCGATGACGATTCGGGCACGCACGCCCACCTTGACACGCAGCAGGTCGCGTTCGGGCAGCTGAGCGCGCACCGCCAGTGTGGCTGGATCCGGGATCTCGGCCACAGCCTGGCCGCGCCAGACCTGCGAACCGACATCGAACTTCTCGTTGTTCCAACTGCTCTTGTGCATCAGCACACCGTCGCGTGGCGCGAGCAGGTTCAGCGCCGCGATCGACGTCTGCAGGCGCGTCACGTCGGCTTGCGCCTGCCGAACCTCGGCGGTGACCAGCCTGAGCTCCTGCCGTCGCTGCTCGGCCGCAGCGCGCTCGCCTTCCTGCGCCAGTACAGCGCGACGCTCGGTGCGGCGGCGGTCCTCGACCAGCTTGTCGTACTCGAGTGCGGCGATCAGCTCGCGCGGCTGCTGCGTCTTGCGGGCAGCCTTGTCGCGTTCGGCCTCGGCCTGCGCCGTGAGCAAGTGCTGGCTGCGTTCACGCTCGGCCACGTCCAGCGTCAGGTTCTCGAGTTCGCGTTTCTTTTCCTGCAGCAGGCTCTGTTTCTCGCTGAGCTGGCGCATCAGGTCGCTGCTGTCGAAGGCGATAACGATGTCGCCCTTCTTCACCGGCAGGCCGTCTGCCGCCAACTGGGTAATGTTGAACTGCCACATGCGATCCACGGCAGGCGGGATCAGCTGCGCGCTGCGTTGCGCGTAGACCTCGCCATCGATGCGCAAGGTGGCCGCGTGCGCAGCAGGCATACCGACCATCAGGGCCACTGCAAACATGCAAGCACGCAGCATCATGGCGTCTTCCCCTTCGCCGGCGACACGCTGGCCGGCTTCGCGATCACCCGCACGCTCATGCCGGGCATCAGCGGGAGCGAGTGCGCGTCCAGCGTGATGTCCAGGGTGAAATAGCGGCCCTCACCCCATTCCTGACGGCGCTCGGGCGCGCCGGTGATGAACGCGATGCGCCCCGTCACCTTGCGTGCGGGCATGGCATCGAAGGCGATGTCGACGTGCTGGCCGACCGCCAAGCCACGACGGTCCGGCTCGAGCGCCCAGGCGCGCACGTCCATGCGTCCGCCGCTGACCACCTCGCCCGCCTTGCTGCCCGGCATCGTCGAAACCCCTTCATCCATCCTGCCACCGGTCATCGGGTTGAAGCCATGTACGACGATGCCGTCGCGGTCTGCAACGACTTCCGCGGTGCGGACGAGTGCCGCGTGGTAATCGCGCTGCATCACCAGCTTCTGCACCTGCAGTCGCCCGTCCTCAACACGCCGTTGAACTGCTTCGCGCGCTTCGGACAGATCTTTCCGCTTCAATGCCACTTCTCGCGTGGTGCGATCCAGTTCGCCCTGGTTGCGGTCGTAGTCCAGGCCGGAGATCAGGTCGGGCGGGATGGTGGCATCCAGTTTCGCGGTAGCAAGCTCTGCTTCGGCATCCACCAGCGCCATTTCGGCGGTCACTGCCGCGACCTGCAGCACCGCGATGTCCTTGGCGTCCTTCGCCTGTGTCTGCTCGATCTGCAGTTCCAGCTCCGGAATACGGCTGGCGGACTGGCCGGGATCGATGCGCAGCACCACGTCGCCCTTCTTCACCCGCTCGCCTTCCGGCACGTAGTAGCGGATCACGACCGGCCCGCTGTTGGACTGCGGGGTAAGGATCTGTTGCGCGTCGATGGCGCGCACTTCGCCCGTCAGCACGACCGCCTGCGCGGGCGCAGCGGCGACAAGGACCAGCGCGGTCAACCATGTCTTACTGGAGCGCATCGGATTCCACCTTGCCGTCGCGCAACTTCACCTGGCGCGGTGCGCGTCCGGCGATGTCGTTGTCATGAGTCACCAGCACCACGGTCTGGCCGCCGGCATGCACCTCGTCGATCAGCGCCAACACATCGGCGGCGCTCTTCGAATCCAGGTTGCCGGTGGGCTCGTCGGCCAGCAGCAACGCCGGCTGCAGCAGCAGGGCGCGCGCGATGGCGGCGCGCTGCATCTGTCCGCCCGAGAGTTCACTGGGCCGATGATCCCGGCGCTCGGCCAGGCCGACGCGGTCCAGCAGCGAGAGTGCGCGTTCGTGCGTGCCGGGTGGCGGCTGGCGGTGGAAGCGCAGCGGCAGCATGACGTTCTCCAGCACGGTCAGCCGTGGCAGCAGGTGGAAGCTCTGGAACACGAAGCCGATGCGCCGGTTGCGCAGGTCGCTGCTGGCCTCGTCGTCGAAGGTGGCCACGTCGCGGCCTTCGAACAGATACGTGCCGGTGCTGGGACGGTCCAGGCAGCCGAGGATGTTGAGCAGGCTGGACTTGCCGGAGCCCGACGCGCCGGTGATGGCGACGAATTCCCCCTGTCCGATGTGCAGGTCCACCCCGGCCAGCGCCCGCACGGTCTGTCCACTCATGGCGTAGTGCCGCTGCACGCCCTGCAACTCGATCATCGTGTCCCCTTCGTTCCTTCGTCTCTGTCGACCGTTCCATCCCGCCAAGGTTCCCGGACCGGGAGCCGGGACGCGGGCGGTGGTCGAGCCTCCTGCCGGTGAAGGGGCGAGCATCCCAGATGCGTGCGCGGGGGTGCAAGCACACGGGGGCCTGGCCTTGTCTGGCGCGGTTCGGCAGCGTATGCCTGCTATCGGAACAGGCGCGAGGCTGTCGGCAGCGTGGACGAGACTTGCGCGGCCCGTCGCCCCTCGCCATGCTCACCCTGAAGAACCCTGTCATGGACGCCGAGGAACTGATGCAGAAACGATGCGCTGTCCTTCCACTGATACTCCTCATGGCGGCATGCTCAAGCCTGTCCGTGCCAACGACGGGTACCTACACGGAACCGGGAAGCGATGGATCCACCGCATCCGTGCTGGTGAAGGAGCATTGCCTCGGGGAAGGCGTGGGCGTGGTGCATTTCCAGCAACTCGATACCATCACTTTCCCGGCATTCCAGGTCGCCAAGGTCGTGTTCGCGCCGGGTCGCAGAACGGTATCCGTGAGCTATTTCACGACGGACAGGGTGATGTCGCATCGTGTCGGCGGCACATCGCTCGCGCATGATTTCCAGCCCGGCAAGGCGTATATCGTCCGCTACCGCAGGACGGATGCCGCCCACTTCCGTGCATGGATCGAGGAGATCGATCCGCAACGCGCCGTGTCCGTCAACGCGAACTGCATGCAACCGGTTCCTTGGCGAACGGAAAACCAGGGCTGATGCCCAATGTGGCGGGTGCGTTTCCCGATCCCGTCGGCGCGCTCCCTTCCCGATACTCCAAGGAGAATCCCATGCGATTGAATGCGCTGACGAGCCTCGTCTTGCTGATGGCCTTCGTTCCGCTGGCCCAGGCCGAAGCGCCGTCCGATCCACTATTCGGCGACGATCGACACGCCAAGGCCGTGCTGGACTGCCACGCGGACTATGCGCGCCGCTTCGCCAGTGCGCTGACCCCTGTCAAAGGGACGCCTACCGAAGTGGCGACGGCGGCCTACGCGGCGTGCATCGTGCCGTTCATCGCGTTCGAGAAGGCAACGGCGGTCGTCTCGGAGACCAGCACCCGTGCAGGTATCTACCTGGACCCCGCGCGCTATCGGGAAGAGCAGCGGGCGAAGATGCGCGACTACGCGTTCGCATACACGCTTGATGTTTATCTGAGGCATACGACGACATTCTGATCGCTCGTGGTCAGCGTGTTTCCGAAGCGCGACGTCGATCCGTGGACAGCGCGAAACAGACAGGCTCCTGGAGAACAACGATGGCGAAAGTGACGGGGATCGGCGGGGTGTTCTTCAAGAGCCGCCACGACAGTGCGGCGCTGGCAGCGTGGTACCACACGCATCTCGGGCTGCCGCTGGAGACGTGGGGTGGCGCCGTGCTGCGTTGGCCGGAGGACAGGGCCGACGATCAGGGGCTGACTGTGTGGACAGTGGCGGACAAGGACAGCCAGTGGTTCAGCCCGAGCGATAGCGCCTTCATGATCAACTACCGGGTGGACGACCTCGACGCGCTGCTGGTCCAGTTGCGCGCCGCCGACGTGCAGATCGTCAAGGGTCCCGAATCGCACGAGAACGGCAAGTTCGCGTGGATCATGGATCCCGAAGGCAACAAGGTGGAGCTGTGGCAGCCGATGGCGTGGGATGAGAAGAACACGCAGGGATGATCGGCGGATGCGCGCATCCGTGTGAGGCAGGTTCGAGGAGGGGTGATCATGAGGCGCACGCCACGATGGCGATACTTGGCGCTGCTCGCGGCCTGCATGGCGGGCAATGCGTTCGCCTGCCTGTGTTCACCGGAAGACCGTGAAGGATCGCCGCTGGGGAAGGCGGCGCTGGTATTCGTCGGTAGCCCGGTAAAGATCGAAGAGATGCGGTCGTCGCCCCCGGCGCGGAGTGCATGGGGACAGGTCCGTGCGACGCTCGCCTCGCTATTCGGTGCGCCACCGGCAGAAGACATGCTCGGCTACAGCGGGTTCCTGGACGACGTGCGAGTCACTTTCGAGGTGTCCGAGTACATCAAGGGGAAAGGCCCCCGGCGCGTCCAGATCATGACGGGGTACGGCGATTCCGACTGTGGACTGCGGGTGAACCTGGCCAAGCGGTACACGATCTACGCGCGTCAGATGGAGGGCGCGCTGAGGACGTCGTACTGCTTCGGCAGTGAATTCTACGTGCGCCCCCGCGAGGAACTGCCGAGCTGCAAGAATAGCGACTGAGGGCCGCTCTATCGTGCCGTTCCTCCTGACGGTGTACATCACGCGAGCGCTGCAAGGGGCTGGAGACATATCTGCTTGGCGCCGCTGGCGGACTGAGGCGTAGCGGATGGTGTGCGATCGCGACTGACGTCGCTCCCACGACGGGGCATTGGATCGAGCGCATGGTCCAACGTTGCCGGAATCGTCAGGGTTTTCCGTGCTGCTCGTTGAGAAGCAATCAAACCGGGGGGGTGTGATGGACGTGGGCATGGATCAGGTGCGGCGCGTGGCCGCGCAGATGGGGCGTCCTTACCGGAACGTCGGTTTCTTCTTCGTGGCGTTGCTGGTGATGGTTGTCGCGGGTTTCACGCCAGCGGTGCCGGGCACGCCGTTCTTCGGGTACTTCAGTCGTGCGGCATCGTCATCGGTCGCGGTGCCGGCAGTCATCCACCTGCACGTACTGGTGGCGATGGCGTGGTTCGTGTTGCTGGCCGTGCAGCCGTTCCTGATCCGCGTGCGACGTCCTGGCCTGCACCGCGCACTGGGGTGGAGTTCCCTCGCCATTGTCGCGTTGTTCGTGCTCACCGCCGTGCCGGTGATGAAACATGCGTTCGCCAACGCACTGGACGAGATGTCGCGCAATGCGGCGTTGTCGATGCTCGCGCAGCCCGTCAACGGCCTGCTGCTGTTGCTGCTGTTCTACGGTCTGGCGTTGTGGCGACGGCGCCAGTTGCACCGGCACGTCGCGTTCGTGGTGGCGACGGCGCTGGTCACGGCGACCCCCGGGCTGGCACGGCTGGGGCTGTACGTGGTGGGCGGCATGCCCGGCATCCTGCTGGTCATCGTGTTCATCTACGCCACGCTGGTGGCGTTCATGCTGCTGGCGAAGTTCCGTTATCACCAGCCGGCGCTGAAGGGCCCGTACCTGCCGATCATCGGCCTGTTCCTGCTGGCTCACAGCATGGATATCGTCGGCAGCCGGACGGCGACGTGGCGTGCGATTGCGGAGGGAATCGTGTCGGTGTGGTGACGCGGGGTGCGCCATCGGCCTGATGGCGTGCGGTCGCGACTTACGTCGCTCCTACAAAGCACGCGGAGGATGGGTAGAGCCGCGGCGATACCCATCGCGCCTTTTCGCCGTCATCGGAAACCATGGTGGAGCGACGGAATGCGGGATGCTGCGTCTGCGATTGGCGCTCCGGATACCGCGTGATCGGTATTGCCTATGGCTCAACTTACCCTACTTGGTTACGGCTCCCCACCATGGCTCAAGCACGAAATGCGAAGCAGCTGCTTTCATGGTTTTGCCTGCTGCTGCTCTCGATGACCCCCGTTGGCTGTGCGCCATCGCTCCCGCGCGACCACGCCCAGCGTCTGGCCGCAGTGCGCGACGTGCTGCTTGATTACCCGGAAGGCGAGATACCCTCGTCGCATTGGCCCGAAGCCGTGGCAGAGCTGAAGCCCAAGAGGGTCTATCGCAATCATCAAGGCCTCTACATCATCACGTATGAATTCTTCGTCGAGCAGAGCGGCGTCTTCATGCTCGACCCGGAATCTTCGTTCATCCCCTCGAGGCTTCAGGATCCGAGCTCTGACGTGGTGATTGCGGGTATCTTCATCTACCGGAGTGCGGGTTAGTGTGCTGCCAGGTGATTGACGAGGCGCTGCCAGAGCAGCAAGGAAACCGAAGGACTTGAGGCGACAAGGGGAGAACAGGTGGACTTCAGCGATCTCGAAAAAGCGGCACTCCAGTTGAACGCGCTGTACGAACAGCTCGAGACCTTGCGGTATGGCCGGGTCTGGACGACGCAGGAACTCGCGCTGGGCTTCGTGGGGGACGTCGGCGATCTGGCCAAACTGATCCAGGCCGATGCGGGCGTCCGGACCATCGACGACCACAAGACGAAGCTCGGCCATGAACTGTCGGACTGCCTCTGGTCGATTCTGGTCCTCGCCAACAAATGCGGCATCGACCTGGAGGCGGAGTTCGTAAAGAACACCCGGGAGATCGCCGCGCATGTGGCGGGCGAGCTCGAAGGTCAGGCCAGCAACGGCTGACCGTCTGCGCATGTCGGTGTCGCTTGAACGCCGGGCCTGAATCGCCGCATCCTGAAAACTCCATCCAGCACCATACCCAAGGGGAAACACCGCATGGCCAGGGAAGATCTCGTTGCCGTAGCCGTACGCATTTTCGCGGTGTTCCTGCTGGTGACCGTGGCACGCTCGTTCCCGAGCGCGATGGCGCTGCTCGATCAGCCGGAATCGCGGCCCTCGCTGGTGCTGGTCGGCGTGGTGCTGATGGGCAGCCTGTCTGTGTGCGCGGCGCTCTGGTTCTTCCCGCTCACCATCGCCAGAAAGCTGCTGCCTGCCATGCGCGAGCCGCGCTCCGAGACCGCGATGAGCGGCCCGGTGGCACTCTCCGTCGGGCTGACCCTGCTGGGCGCCTGGGTGTTGGCCTATGCACTGCCGGACGCGCTCTACTGGGCCACCCTGTTCCTGCTTTCCCGCCAGGTGGGCGCGGCGTACGTCCCGTGGGGTTACGAGCAGATCGCCAGTGTCGTCACCACGGTGGCGGAACTGGTGCTCGCCGCCTGGCTTATCTTCGGCAGCTCTGGCATCAAGCGGCTCATGCTCCGCTACCGTCACGGACCGCTGGCGGACGTGGCCTGACGACCCGCCACACATCCGCTGCCGGAGTCAGACCGCATGGCTGAATTCCATCATCGGGAAGAGAGATAACCTGACCCCGGTCTCGGCAACGAGCGCGTAGTGCCGTTTGATGGAGCCACGATTCTCATGAAGATCATCTCAGCACTCTTCTACGTTGCGCTTGCCACGGGGCAACAGGCGGCCGACAAGACGCCGCTCGAGCCTTCGCTCAGGGACGAGCTTCTTGCGATGCGAGCCGCGGATCAGGAAGCCCGGACACAGTCGTCGGTTACGGCGGAGGCAGGCGCGACGGTGGATAGACGCAATACCGCCCGCTTGAAGGAGATTGTCGATCGTCATGGATGGCCGACGTATTCGCTCGTCGGGAGGGATGGCGCAGACGCCGCCTTCTTGCTGGCACAGCATGCCGACATGGACCCTGCGTTCCAGAAGCGTGCGTTGAGTTTGATGGAGCCTCTGGTGGCTTCAGGCGAAGCGACCGCGTCCAACTACGCTTACCTGTGGGACAGGACGCATGCTCCGCAGCGATTTGGTACGCAAGGCCGATGCGTCGGTAAATCCGAATGGGCGCCACGGGAGATAGAGCAACCTGAGGAGGTCGATGTCCGCCGTGCCAGCGTCGGCCTTCCTCCCATGCATGAGTACGTCAAGGTGGTATCGCAGTTCTGCACCCGGTCCGAAGAGTGATGTTTCGGGGCCTAGACTGGCCCCTCCTGCTCACTGCATCAGGCGATTCGAAACGCAGTGCGTATCACGGAAGGTCCGAATAGCTACCGTCGTCCCCGCAGCTTTCAACAGACGCACGTCTGGTCAGGCGGGGATCCAGCGACTTCAAGCCATTGCAGGCAAAGACACGGGGTGAGCGGCCATTCGGCCGTTGTGAAGCGCTTCACGTCTTCGCGGGAATGACGAACAGAAGCCGATGTTTGCCGTCCAGGGCGTGAAGCCCGGGTACTGAGGTCGGTCGACGTGCGGTCGCGACTGACGTCGCTTCTACAAAGGGGCGGGGATGTCGCTGCCGATCACCGGCGCGGCGTGCGCCTGCTCAGGCGGCGATGGTTGGCCACGGCGATGCGGCGATAGGGCTGTACGCCGGCGGTGGCCATCGAGATCAGTGCGTCCTCGGCCGACGGCAGTGGCTTCGCGGCGAAGGCCCACGGCATCCAGAACGCCAACGCGGCCTGCGTGGCAGCCGTGTTCAAGCGCGTGGCGTAATCGGCCATCGCGCCCCACGACTCCCACGCCGCGGACACCTTCTCACTGGACATGCGCACGAATTCGCGGCGGTCGCGTGCGGAAGGGGTGGCGCCGGCGGTGGCCATCTGCATCAGGCGCCGCGACACGACGGGCGCGGCCGCCGCTCCCAGATCGATCAGTTGCGTGCCCAGGACATGTGAGGGGCTGCGCTTGCGGGGCATGGCGGTGTCTCGGTGGGAACGCCAGCATGCGTCCGTGACCGTATGCGGTGGGTGAAGTGCGTAAGCTCTCCGCTTGCTGCTACCGCCTCGCGCGCTGACCGGGGCTGCCGAAAAGCTCGCGACTCGCGTCGCTCCCACAACCGGGATGGGTAGAGGCAGCAGGCCTCAGTCCGCGGGCACCGTGCGCTCCTGCGCCCACTCTCGCAAGGCCTGCACCTGCTCGGCCATCAGCACCGACAGCGGGCGGGTGCTGCGGATCTCGTGCATGACGAGGTCGGTGTCGAGGGGTTTCTGTTCGGCGTGGGCGGCGTACAGGGCTGAGACGATGGCCTGTTCCAGTTCGGCGCCGGAAAAGCCGTTGGCCGCGGCGGCGAGCGCGGGCAGGTTGAAGTCTTCCGGGTCCAGCGCGCGTCGGGAAAGATGCACGCGCAGCACCTCGACGCGCGCGTCGGGGGAGGGCAGGTCGACGAAGAAGATCTCGTCGAAGCGGCCCTTGCGCAGCAGTTCCGGCGGCAGGTCCTGCACCTGGTTCGCCGTCGCGACAAGGAACACCTGCCCACTGCCGGCGCCGGCCTTGCGTTCGGCCATCCACGTGAGCAGGTAACCGAGTACGCGACGGGAAACGCCGCCATCCTCGCTGCCACCGCTGGCCAGGCCCTTCTCTATTTCGTCGATCCACAGCACGCACGGCGCCAGTTGCTCGGCCGAGGCCAGCGCGGCACGCAGGTTCTTCTCGGTCTCGCCGTGGTACTTGTCGTACAGGGTGCCGAAATCCAGCCGCAGCAGCGGCACGCCGAAACCCGCGGCCGTGGCCTTGGCCAGCATCGATTTGCCGCAGCCCTGAACACCGAGCAGCAGCACGCCCTTCGGCAGGTCCAGGCCGGGGGGCGGATTGCCGGAGACGAACACCGCGCGGCGTTGTTCGATCCAGCGCTTGAGTCGTGATGCACCGGCGACGTCGGCGAACCGCGCGGTGTCGTATTCGTAATGCAGGTGGCCGCTGCGGTTGAGCAGCTCGAACTTCAGCTTGTTCAGTGCCGGCAGGTCGCTGGCGGTCAGTGCGCCGTCGGCGAAGATCAGCTGGCGCGCGATGCGGCGCGCGTCGACCAGGCTCAGGCCCTGCAGGTTGCGCACGATCTGCTTGACCGCTTCGCCGTCGGCCTCGACGCGGCGGCCGCCGTGTTCGCGGGTGTAATGCTCGGCTTCCTCGCGCACCATCTTCAGCAGGGCGTTGCCGTCGGGCAGGCGGGGGTTGAAGCGCACGGCCAGCGCTTCCAGTTCGGCCGGCAGTTCGATCTTCGCGCCGACCAGCACCACCACGTGCGGCAGGCTGTGGCGGCGCTGCATGATGTCGCGCAGCTGGCGCTGGCTGCTGGCGTAGCCCAGGTACGGGTGGAAATCGAGCAGCAGGTAGATGCCGCGCTGCTCGGCCTGCTTGATGGCCTGCAGGGCAGCGCTGGCGTCGGGCGGGCCGACGGCGTCGTCCTCGCGGTCCATGTCGAGCCGGCGCAGGCCCTCGGTGATGCTCCAGCGGAACAGTGCCCGCCACACCTGGCCCAGCGCCTGCCGGAACAGTTCCACCACGCGGCCTTCGTCCTGGGTCTCGATGACGATCAGCGGGGTGTTGGCGCGGATCAGCGCGGTCAGGTCCTGCAGCTCGTTCATGGGGCATCCGTTCCGTGGGGACGGAACGATAACAGCAAGGAGTGAGGGGAGAGGAGTGAGGAGTGAGGAGTGAGCGAAGGCGGGGCCCGGAATTTCCTCCTCACTTCTCACTCCTCCCCCCACTCCTGCCTTTCTGCTTCATCGCCCCCGGTGTACCCTCCGGGTTCTCCAGCAACGAGGTGCGCGCATGAAGACGATTCTGGTCGCCAGCTCCAAGGGCGGCGCGGGCAAGACCACCCTGGCGACCAATCTGGCGGCGTATTTCGCACTGGATGGCAAGCGCACCGTGCTGGTGGACGTGGACCCCCAGCATTCCTCCACCCGCTGGGCCGAGCGCCGGGCGGACCTGGAAACGGCCGTGCTGCCGATCGACGCCAGCGGCAAGCGCGCGTGGAAAGCCTGGCTGCCGGAAGACGCCGAGCGCGTGGTGATCGATGCGCCGGCCGGCGCGATGGCCGGCGACCTGGAAAGCTTCCTGGAGCAGGCCGATGCGGTGGTGGTGCCGGTGCTGCCGTCTGCGCTGGACATTGAGGCGACCGTCGGCTTCCTGAACACCATGGCCAAGATCCCGCGCGTGCACAAACGCAAGCTGCCGGTCGGGCTGGTGGTCAACCGCAGCAAGCCGTGGACGAATGCGTCGCAGCAGGCGGTGGAGATGCTGAAGACCTGGCCCTACCCGGTCATCACCCAGCTGCGCGATACCCAGGCCTACGTGGTGATGGCGGGACTGGGCCGCAGCCTGTTCGATTACCGCTCGGCGCAGGTGCGGGAGCACCAGGCCGACTGGGAACCGTTGTTGAAATGGATCAAGAAGGCCTGAGGCCTGAGGAGAAAGTACCCCATGCGTGAACTGATCCTGCTGCGCCATGCCCATGCCGAACCTGCCACGGCCGGCCAGTCCGACCTGGACCGTCCCCTGTCGCCGCAGGGGCTGGCCGAGGCCGAGTCCGCTGCCCGCTGGTTGAAGGAGCAGGGTCTGGTGCCGGACCGCGTGCTGTGTTCGCCCGCCCGCCGTGCCCGCGAGACGCTGGAGGCGGTGCTGGATGCGCTCGGCTACGTGGAGCAGCGGCTGGAAGAGCGCATCTACGAAGCCACGCCCGGCACGCTGGCCGACCTGGCCGACCAGCACCGCGAGGCCGAGCGTCTCCTGATGGTCGGGCACAACCCCGGTTTCGAGCAGTTGGCGGCGCTGATGTATTCCGGGGTGACCAGCGAGTACCGCGGCATGCCGCCCGCCGGCGTCGTGGTGCTGACACTGCCGGTGGACGCGGCCATCGAACCGGGAGTGGCCCACCTCTCCGCGTTCTGGTGGCCATGAAATCGGAGCTGCCGCTGGCCGCATGGCTGGCCGTGCTGTGCCTGGCCATGCTCTGCATCGCGCCGGCGTGGGCGCAGGGCAGGAACGATTTCGATCCGGGGCATACGCGCCTGGGGTTCGAGCTGCGTACGCGCTGGGGGCAGGTGCTGGACGGGGTGTTCCCGCGCTACGAGGGGTCGGTCGAGCATCTGCCGGATGGCCGCCAGCAGGTGCGTCTGCGCATGTACACGCGCGAGGTGGAGATCGTCGACCACGCGCGCTATGGCGACTGGGCGCGCAGCGAGAAGTTCTTCGATGCCGACCGTTACCCGGTGGTCACCTTCACCTCCAAGCCCTACGACCCGATGTTGCTGTACGACGGCGGCACGCTGGAAGGCGACCTGAGCATCAAGGGCATCAGCCGCCCGCGCAGCCTGGACGTGGCCGCCACCACCTGCTCACGCCCCGCCGTGGACTGCGATGTGGTCGCCACCGGCGCAGTGCGTCGCAGCGACTACGACATGGATGACTGGATGCTGGCGGTCAGCGACCGCGTGGTGTTCGTGTTGCGTGCGCGCATCCGGAGCGGAAAGCTGCAGTGACCTCCCGTTTCCCTACCGTCGCCGTGCGCTGCGCGGTGCTCTGCCTTGCGCTGCTGGGCACGGCCTGCGCCAGTCTGTCCGACCGCCAGCGCGACCGCGCGGCCGGCATCGCCGCCGCCGCCCGCTCGCCGGTGATCGAGTGCACGCGGGCCGATGCCTGCGCGCTGCCGTCGCCGCTGTACGACCTGGCCGGGCAGGCAGCGGACGCGTCCACGCCGGAGGCGCCGCGCCATTACGCGGTGATCCTGGACAAGGGTTCGGACGCGTTGCTGGCGCGGTTGAACCTGATCCGCAGCGCGCGCGAACGCATCGACCTGCAGACCTACATCTTCGACAAGGACGACAGCGCGCGGCTGGTGCTGGACGAATTGCTGGCCGCCGCCCGGCGCGGGGTGAAGGTGCGGGTGCTGATCGACCAGCTGTCGGCGATCGCCGACCTGGAGATCCTCGCCGCGTTGTCCGGCGCGCACCAGAACTTCGCCATCCGCATCTACAACCCCAGCTTCGGCAAGGCCAAGCTGAACTACCTGGACTATGCGGGCAGCGTGCTGTGCTGCTTCCGCCGCTTCAACCAGCGCATGCACACCAAGCTGCTGCTGGTGGACGACCGCATCGGCATCAGTGGCGGGCGCAACTACCAGGACGACTATTTCGACTGGGATGCGGAATACAACTTCCGCGACCGCGACGTGCTGGTCGCCGGGCCGGAAGCAGCGGCGATGGCGACGAACTTCCAGGCGTTCTGGGACGCGCGGCGCAGCGTGCCTGCCGAGCGATTGAACGACGTGGGGCGCACGCTGCTGGACGAAGGCGTACCGGCGATGCCGGTGCCGCGCTACCTGCGGCCGGCGCGCGTGCAGGAAGCCCGCGTGGAAGCGAGCGATCCGACGGTGATGCAGGCGCGCTTCGTCGCCCCCGCATTCGCGGTCGGCGCGGTGCGCTACATCGCCGACCTGCCGCAGAAGCACCGGCGCGAACGCCGCGAGGACGATGCGCCGGCCGCGCCAGAACTCGAGGCGCTGATCCGCAGCGCACAGTCGGAAGTGTTGCTGCAGACGCCTTACCTGGTGATGTCGAAGCAGGCGCAGGCGATGTTCCGCGACATGCGCACGCGCGAACCGCCGCCGCAGGTGATCGTGTCGACCAACAGCCTGGCGGCGACCGACAACCCGATCGTGTATTCGATGTCGTTCAAGTACAAGCGCCGTTACCTGCGCGAGTTCGGGTTCCGCATCCACGAGTTCAAGCCGTTCCCGGAAGATGCGCCGGTGGACTACGCGGCACTGATGCCGGAAGGCCCGCCGCTGGCGTCGCCCGGTGCGGAGGGTGTTGGCAGCGGCCGGATCCGTGGGCCGTCGGGTTCGATCGGACCGTCGGGCGGCTCCTCGTCGAAACCCGTCCCTGGCGAAACCACGCGTCGCCTGCAGCGCACCGAATCGCGGCCATCGTTCCTCAGCAGCGGCGCGGGGTCGGAACCCCTGCCGCTGAAGCGCGCGGGCGTGCGCATGGGGCTGCATGCGAAGTCGATGGTGATCGACGGCGAGACCGCGGTGATCGGCACGCACAACTTCGACCCGCGTTCGGAGAACTACAACACCGAAGCGGCGGTGGTGATCAGCGACGTCGCCTTCGCGCAGGCGCTGGCGGACAGTATCCGCCGCGACATGTCGCCGGAGAATGCCTGGACGATCGCACCGCGCGCCAAACCGCCGGTGTTCTCCGGGCTGGACTACAGCCTGGGCAAGGTGTCCGAGGCGCTGCCGATCTTCGATATCTGGCCATGGCGTTACGCCACCAGCTACGAGTTCCAGCCCGGCCCCGACTGCCCGCTGCCGGTGACCCCGAAGGATCCCGCCTTCCACCGGTGCTACGTGGCAGTCGGCGATTTCCCCGAGGTCAATGTGGGGCCGAAATGGTTGTACACCCGCGTGCTCACCGCGTTCGGTGCGGGGCTGGTGCCGATCCTGTAAGGCAGGAGTGAGCGCAGTGGAGTGAGGAGCGAGCGAAGCTCGCACCCTTCCCCCTCACTCCTGACTCCTCTCCACTCACTCCTCGCTCCAAGGACCTGCCATGGCTTTCCGCGCCCCCGTCGATCTCGCCGCCGTCAACGCCCATGCCGCCAATACGCTGGTGTCGAACCTCGGCATCGTGATGACCGAGGCCGGTGACGACTGGCTGCGCGGCACCATGCCGGTGGATGCGCGCACGGTGCAGCCGTACGGGATCCTGCATGGAGGTGCGTCGGTGGCGCTGGCCGAGACGCTCGGCAGCGTGGCCGGCAACCTGTGCGTGGACATCACGAAGGAGATGGTCGTGGGCCTGGAGATCAACGCCAACCATGTGCGTGCGATGCGCAGCGGCCTGGTCACCGGCACCGCGCGTGCGCTGCACGTGGGTCGCAGCACGCAGTTGTGGGAGATCCGCATCGAGAACGACGACGGCAAGCTGGTCTGCGTGTCGCGGCTGACGCTGGCGGTCGTGCCCAGGAGCTAGTGGGGAGCGAGAGGAGTGAGGAGAGCCAGAGCCTTTGCCTTCGCTCACTCCTCTTCACTCACTCCTGCCCCTCCACCCCTCACTCCTGCTATCGTGACGACATGACGCCGCCCCCTGTTCATGTTGCTGGCGGCAGCGGCGTGGCGCGGGCATTCCGCTACGCGTACCGCGTGCCGTTGCTGCTGGTCCACCTGCTGGTTTTCCTGCCGATCATCCTGCTGTGCCTGTCGCCGCTGCTGGTGTGGATACGCGTGGGCGACGAAAGCGTGGGCGATGTGTCGGTGCGCTGGTGGTCGAGCGGACTGATGCGCATCTTCGGGTTCCGGCTACGCCGGGTCGGCACGCCGTTGCCGGGGCCGACCCTGTTCGTGGCCAACCATGTCAGCTGGATCGACATCGAGGCGCTGCACAGCCAGCGCATGATGGGCTTCGTCGCCAAACAGGAGATCCGCGGCTGGCCCGTGGTGGGCTGGCTGGCGGCCCAGGGGCAGACCATCTTCCACCAGCGCGGCAGCCAGGAATCCCTCGGTGGCGTGCTGCAGGCCATGATGCGGCGCCTGCGCGAGGGGCGTTCGGTCGGGGTGTTCCCCGAAGGACGCACGCGCGATGGCCGCGAGGTCGGGCCGTTCCATGCGCGCATCTTCCTTGCCGCCGTCGAAGCCGGCGTGCCGGTGCAGCCGGTCGCGCTGCGTTACGGCGCGCATGGCAGCGCGCAACCCGTGGTGGCGTTCGGGCCGAAGGAGAGCTTCTTCGCCAACTTCGTGCGCCTGCTGGGCGAACCGGCGCGTACGGCCGACATCTGCTTCCTTGAACCGATCCGCGTTGCCGACGTCGAAGGCCGCCGGCGCATCGCCGACCTGTCGCGCGAACGCATCGTGCAGGCGATGGCGGGGGCCTGAGCGGCCGGTATGACGGCAGTGCGACGTATTCGAGGGAATACTCCGCTCGCCAGTGCCACCCTCATGTTTACGTTGCCGCGATGACCCCATGATCACTGCCGCCGACTACCGACCGCCGCGCTGGCTGCGCAATCCGCACCTGCAATCGGTGCTGGGTTCCAGCGGGCTGCGCCGGCGTCGCGGGTTGCGCGCGCTGGCGGGCAGCGGGGCGGTGACGCTGGAGTACATCGTGGACGGGGGCGACGGCGTGCGCCTGCAGGGCTTCCACAGCCAGATGCCCGGACGCACCCCGCGTGGCCTGGTGCTGCTGCTGCACGGCTGGGAAGGCAGCGCCGATTCCAGCTACATGCGGCTGACCGCCGCGCAGCTGCTGGCGCGCGGCTTCGACGTGTTCCGGTTGAACTTCCGCGACCACGGCGACACCCACCACCTCAACGAAGACCTGTTCCACTCCAACCGGCTGGACGAAGTCGTACACGCCGCGCTCGACGTGTCGCGGCGCTTCGCCGGCGACGTCCCGATGCGGGTGGCGGGCTACTCGCTGGGTGGCAACTTCGCGCTGCGGCTGGCGCTGCGCGCACCGCAGGCCGGGCTGGCGCTGGCGCACGTGGCGGCGGTCTGCCCGCTGCTGGATCCCGCCACGACGATGGACCGCATCGAGAACGGGCTGCCGCTGTACGACTGGTACTTCGCGCGCAAATGGCGCCGTTCGCTGGAGCGCAAGCGCCACCTGTTCCCGCAGCGGCACGATTTCGACGATACCGTGCTGGCGCTGGACATCCGCGCATTGACCGACTGGCTGGTGCAGCGTCATACCGGGTTCGGCACGCTGGACGCCTACTTCGACGGCTATGCCATCGCCGGCGAGCGGCTGGCGGACCTCGACGTGCCGACGCATATCCTGATGGCCGAGGACGACCCGGTCATCCCGTTCGACACCTTCCGCGACTGGGTGCTGCCCGCCAGCGCCACGCTGGAAATCGCCCCGTGGGGCGGGCACTGCGCCTTCATCGAGAACGTCGCCGGCGACGGTTATGCCGAGCGCTGGGTGGCCGAGCGGCTGGCCGGCAGCGCCGCCTGAGCCGGGAAGCCCCGCTACAATCGGCGTTTGACCGAACGCTGGTAGCCCCATGTACGACTCCATCCTGGATGCCCTGCGCCGTGGCGCGGTGGCCGAAGCCCTGACTGCGGCCGAAGCGCTCGCCGCCGAGCGCCCCGACGATCCGCAGGCGCTGCGCTGGCTGTCCGCCGCGCAACTGCAGGATGGCAAGACCGACGCGGCGCTGGCCAGCATCGATCGCGCCATCACGCTCGCGCCCGACAACGCCGACCTGCACCTGGCACGCGCCGGCGTGCTGGTCGGCAGCCGTCGCACGGAAGAGGCGCAGGCGTCGCTGACGCAGGCCACCGGGCTGGATCCCAACCAGTTCACCGCCTACGTCGTGCAGGCGCAGCTCGCGCTGGCCCGGGGCGAAGTCGCGGAAGCGGAGCGACTGAACCGTCTCGCCGCGCGCGTGGCGCCGGACCATCCGCGGCTGGCGTTCGTCGACGGCATGGTGCGGTTCCAGAACGGCGATGCCGAAGGGGCCTTGAAGGTCCTCGCGGACGCGGTGACGCGCGCGCCGGACGACACCCAACTGCTGCATGCGCTCGGATCGGTCTATCTGGCGCGCGGCCATCTCGCCTTCGCAGAACAGGCCTTCCGCAACATCGCCGACAAGCTGCCCGCCGCCACCGAGGTCACCCTGCTGATCGCCAGCGTGATCGGTCGCCAGGGACGGCCGGACGAAGCACTCGAGGTACTGGCGCCGGTGATGGCCGACCCGGCGCGCGCGACGGCGGGTGCGCGCAGCCTCGCCGGGCGTCTGCATCTGCAGGCGGGACAGCTGGAACAGGCCGCGCCGCTGTTGCAGGCGGCGCTCGCGGGCGGGGTGCAGGACCGCACGCTGTTGTCCGCCCTGCTGGAACTCTGGCACCGCCAGGGACGGCGCACCGAAGGCGCGCAGGCACTGGATGCCTGCCTGGCATTCTCGCCGGCGAATCCGGACCTCTGGCTGGCGCGGCTGGCCCTGGAAGACGTGGGCAGCGAGGCGGCGCTGGACGTCACGCAGCGATGGATGGAGGCCGCACCGCAAGCGGTCCGCGCACTCGAAGCCAGGCTCGCCGCGCTTGAACATGTCGGCCGTGGCGACGATGCGGACGCCATTGCCGAGCGCCTGATCGAAGTGAGCCCGGGTCACAGTGCCGCGCAGGCGCGCAAGGTGAACGGCTTGATTGCACGTGATCCGGCCGCAGCGGTGACCTACGTCGAGTCGCTGCTGTCGCGCGCGCCCGGCGAGGAAGGTCGCGCGATGCTGCTGGGCTGGCTGGGTATGGCGCAGGACCGCGCAGGACAGGCCGCCGGCGCGGTGGAAAGCTGGAGCGCACGGGCGGTGTCGCACCAGGTGCAGAGCCTGCCGCTGCCCTTGCTGGGTCCCGCGCAGCAGGCATGGCCGGTGCTCGCAGGCGTGCCTGAAGACGTCCGTGAGCGGCCGCTGTTCCTGTGGGGCGCGCCGGGCTCGGGCGTCGAGCGCATGGTCGCCGTGCTGGCGCAGGCCCGCGCCGCCGTGCTGACGGACCGGTTCGGCGCCACGCCACCGAAAGACAGCCTGCAGCCGTTCGCCACGGTGGAGCAGTTGCTCGCCGGCGGCGTCGATCCCGTACAGGTGGTCGCCGACTGGAGGACTGCCCTGCCGGGGCGCGGTGCACCGGGTGGCAATGTCATCGACTGGCTGGTCTGGTGGGATAACACGCTGCTGCAGGCTTTGCGTCCGCACCTGCCGCAAGGACATCTGCTGGTCGCGCTGCGCGATCCGCGCGACATGCTGCTGGAGTGGCTGGCCTGGGGCGCGCCGTCGATGATGGCGATTCCGACCGTCGATGTCGCGGCGACGTGGTTGGCCGGTGTGCTCGAGCATCTGGCGGTGTTGCTGGAACAGCAGGCGTACCCGGCCACGGTGATCCGCATCGACGGCATGGAACACGATCCGCGTCGACTGGCTTCCGCACTCGGTGAAGCCTTGGGCGGCGCGCAGCTGCCGGTGCCGGCGCAGGCGGGCGGAATCGGATTCGAGCCGGGCCGCTGGCGCGCTTACGCGCAAGCGCTGGCCGGTCCGTTCGCGCTGCTGACACCCGTGGCAGTGCGCCTCGGTTATCCGGAAACCTGATGTCCCCTTCCCTCCTGCAGGAGCGACGCATGCGCGTGTGGAGCAACAGTTTCGAGAACATGAAACCCATCCCGGCGGAGTTCGCGATGGGGCAGCCCGACGGGTTCGCCGCCAATCGCAATCCGCACCTGGCATGGGACGGGGTGCCGGAAGGAACGAAGTCCTTCGCCCTGCTCTGCATCGATCCGGATGCGCCGACCGTGCCCGAGACGGTGGGCCGCGACGACGTGCAGATTCCGGTCGAACAGCCGCGCGCGCATTTCATCCACTGGGCGATGGCGGACATCGGGGCCGGCGTGCGCGAGATCGCTGCCGGCAGCTGCAGCGAAGGCATCACCGCCAAGGGCAAGTCATCGCCCGCGGGGCCGGCAGGCGCGCGGCAGGGACTGAACGACTACACCGGCTGGTTCGCCGGCGACGCGCAGATGGGCGGCGATTATTACGGCTACGACGGTCCGTATCCGCCGTTCAACGACCTGCGCGTGCACCGCTACTTCTTCCGCCTGTTCGCCCTGGATGTCGCCACGCTCGACTTGCCGGCGCGCTTTGCCGCGGGCGATGTCGAGCGTGCGATGCAGGGACACGTGTTGGCAGAGGCGCTCGTGCACGGCACCTACACGCTCAATCCGTCTTCCCGTCGCTAGCGCGGCTCCCGTTGACTGGCAGCGTTGCGCCAGCGTGAGCGCCCGTCGGACTCGATGACCAGGCACGTGCCAGTGGCCGGGCATTCCCGCGCCACGCGGATCTGTTCGGGCGCAATGCCGAGCCGCCACGCCAGACCCATCTGGCCGATGGCGTAGAAGCGCTGGTCGTCCGCCACGCTTACATGCAGGGGCGTGGCGATGCGTTGTTCCTGCAGTGACTGCAGCGTCGCTTCTGCCCACTGCGCGCGGCCGATGAGGCCGGGATGGTCAAGCCGGCGCGTGCCTTCCACCGCGATCCATGACGAGGCCGCGATCAACGCGGCGACCAGCCATGCGGCGCGATCGGTCGCCACGCAGCGTGCCAGCACGATCACCGGCAGGATCACGGCGATGGCTGCGTAGTACTCGTAGCTGTTCCACGCGAACAGGAAGTAAGGTGCATACGCGATCACGGCGAATGCGCCGACGCACAGCCATTGTCGCCGCGCCAGCAACGCGCGTCCGCGCCAGCCGGCGATCGTCCAGGCGGCCAGCATCGGCAGTGCGGTCGCCGCGATCCAGGCCAGCCCGTGCAGGCGTTCGCCCGCGACGGCCATGCGCATCGCTTCGCGCGGGACGTTCAGCAGCCAAGCAACGAATGACGCGGCATTGCGCAGCACGTTGCTGCCCAGGCTCAACGCGTAGGATTCGTCGGTGTTGGCGGTGAAGCGCGTGCGCAGCAGCAACCAGATCGCGACGACGGCAACGCACGCGAGCCAGGCGGCGATCTCGCCGCGATCGGGCCGGCGCAGGGCGACGAATCCGGCGATCACGAGCATCAGCGCGGGCGTCAGTGCCGCAGACTCCTTGCAGAGCAGCGCCAGTGCCAGCCACAGCGGCAACGAGGCCAGCAGGACGGTGCGTCGCATTCCCGCCACGTCGCGCGCGCTGACCCACGCGGCCAGCAACAGCGTGGTGAACAGCGTCAGCATGGCGTTGTTCGCGGCGGCCGCCCAGTGCACGGGCAGCAGGTGCATCGTCAGTCCGCCGTACACGGCGGCAGCGAGAGCGGCGATGCGCCCGGCATGTGGCCAGCGACAGGCGCGCGCCAGACGGAACGCGAACAGCGCGACGCCCAGCGTGGCCAGCACATGCAGGACCAGGCTGACCACGTGCGCGGCATGCGCACTGCCGCCCAGCGATGCATCGATCCAACGCCAGTAGCCCTCCTGCGAGAGCGGTCGCCAGAAGCGCGGAGGCGACGACGGCCAGAAATCCGACCACCACGGCGCGCCCGTCGCATTGGTCGCGTGCGCGGCATGCAGGAACACGTAGTCGTCGCCCCAGAACGGTGTCTGCAGCGCCGGCCACCACATCAGCAGGGCGGAGGCCGCGAGAAGGGCGACCGCGATCCAGGGAAGAGAAGAGGCGTTCCTTGCGGGGTGGTCCATGAGTCGAGCGTCGAGGCCGGTGCCGCGCCACTATAACGTCCGGTCCGCGATACCGATGCGCGCCATGCCGGCACGGCGCGCATCGTGCGGAGAAGCGTCATTTCTTCTCGCTGGCCGACTCCACCACCATGTCCAGCACGTACGCATTCGAAGATCCGTCGGCCGGCGGGTTCTTCACCGTGTAGCGGTCCACGCGCAGTACGTTGCGGATGCCGGGCTCATGCGTGTAGCCCTCGATGCTGTCGTAGAAGTGCTGGAACTCGCCCGGTGTGCCGACTTTCAGGCCCTTGTCGTCGTAGGTGATCTCGCGCACCTGCAGGCATTGTTTGTCGGGGATCAGCGGGTGGCTGCAGGGCCTGGTCTCCGAAGCGACTTCCAGGAACACGCGTTCACCGGGGCCGCCGTAGCGGGTTTCGGCGGTCGGGTTGCCGGCGAACAAGAGCTTGTCGCCCGTCGCGGTGGTGAGCGTCAGTTGGGCGACGCCGTCCTGCGTGGCAGCGACCTTCAACGTCCCTTCCAACCGCTTGCCGATCTCCTGGTCCAGCGCCATCAGCGCGTTGTCGGTGCAGGCCATCATGGTGGACGTCAGTCGGCCGATGGTAAGGCTGGTGTCCGACAGCGTGTAGGTGCCGCCCATGCGATTGCAGGCGTTGGACACGCCCAGCCGTCCTTCCTTGAAATCGAGTTGCAGCGGCTTGTCGGCACGTGCGAACAAGGCATCGATGCGTTTGCCCTGCGCGTCGGTGGCGTCCATGAGTTGCCAGTGGTACTGGGGGAGCAGGGCAGCGGTGTCGACCGACGCGGCAACCGGTGCGTCCGGGGTGGCGGCCACGGTGGGCGCGGGCGCGTCGGCCTGTTCCGCCGGCTTGGGGCAGCCCGCAAGGGCCAGGGGCAAGGCAAGCAGCAGCAGTCGTTTCATGGCGTTCTCCGTCGAAGGTGGCCCAATCCAAACGCGCGGCAGGTTGGAATGGGGTGAAGGCCGGGCATCGTGCTTGATTGTAGGAGCGACGTCAGTCGCGACCGCGCCCCGATAGCCATTCACCGTGCATTGGGATGAACGCGCCGCAGCGCGCCCGGATGGCGAACAGCCGCTTCAGGGCATGCCGGCCGCGCGGTCGCGACTGACGTCGCTCCTACAGGGAGCAGGGAGCGGCGGCTCAGCTGCCCACGGGCATCAGCAACAGCAGCAGCGCGCCCAGCACGATGCGGTAGATGGCGAAGCCGGTGAAGCGGTGCGCCTTGATGAAGCCCAGCAGCCACTTCACCACCACGAAGCCCGTCGCAGTGGCGGCGGCGAACGCGAGCGCCACTTCGCTCCAGTTCTCGCTGCCCAGCGCGTCGTCCTTCACCAGTTCCAGGAAGGCGTAACCGCTGGCGGCGAACATGGTGGGAATGCCCAACAGGAAGACGAACTCCGCCGCCGACGAGCGCCGGCTGGTGCCGGCCAGCATCGCCATGAAGATCGCCGCCGCCGAGCGTGAGGTACCGGGGAACACGCCGGCCACCACCTGCGCCAGACCCACCAGGATCGCCACCTTCCACGTGATGGTGGCCACATCGCCGCGTTTTTCGGCGAAGTGCTCGGCCACCAGCATCCACACGCCGCCGATGATCAGCGCCCACGCGATCGGGGTGACGGTCTCCGGCAGTTCCCAGCCGGCCAGGCGGACGGGCAGGCCGACCAGTGCGGTGACCAGGAAGGCGGCCGCCAGCTTCATCGAGTAGTCGCGGGCCTCGGCATCACGCCAGCAGCCGGTCGCCAGTTCCCAGATCCGGCGCCGGAACACCAGCGTGGTGGCGAGGATCGCGCCGGCCTGGATGACGATGTTGAACAGGTCCGGCCGGGCACCGAGCCAGTGCTGGGCGATCAACAGGTGGCCGGTGCTGGAAACCGGCAGGAACTCGGTGAAGCCTTCGAGGATGCCGAGCAGCAGCGCGGCGAGCAGGTCGGACATGGGCGCGTGGGACTCGGCGATGGGTTGGTGGAACGCTGGCGTGGAGAATACCTGCTCGCCGCCATGCACCAACATGGTGCCGACTGGAAAGAGTTGCACCAGGATGGCCTTCCAGCGAATCCGTAGCGGGCAGCCAGCCAGCAAATTCAGTGACTTGCGAGCCAATCCCGGTTGGCACGCGGCTTGCGTTGAACAGCGGGCATCCCAACCCGCCTACCTGAGAGCCGCCATGTCCCTGGAAACCGTCGAAAAACTCATCAAGGACCACGCCGTCGAATTCATCGACCTGCGCTTCGCCGACATGCGCGGCGTGCAGCACCACGTGACCTTCCCGGCCTCGATCGCCGACGAAAGCCTGTTCGAGGACGGCAAGATGTTCGACGGCTCCTCGATCGGCGGCTGGAAGGGCATCCACGACTCCGACATGGTGCTGCTGCCCGACGCCAGCACCGCCTTCCTCGACCCGTTCACCGCCGACCCGACGCTGGTGCTGACCTGCGACATCCTCGACCCGGCGACGATGCAGGCCTACTCGCGCGACCCGCGCGGCATCGCCAAGCGCGCCGAGGCGTTCCTCAAGTCCAGCGGCA
>CAMPIO010000049.1 GCA_946886405.1 uncultured Pseudoxanthomonas sp. | reverse complement strand
CGGCAGGCTGACGCTGCAGGCCACGCTCACCTGCAGCCGCAACCGCGTGGCCTGGTAAGCGCGAGGCTTCGGTTATCCTTGCGCCCCCGACGACCATACGACGCCTTCCCATGTCCGACACGCCTCCCGACCACCTGGCCTCCGACCCGCGCAGCCCGTTCTACAACGCCGAGGCGATGGACCGCGGCGTGGGCATCCGCTTCAACGGCGTGGAGCGCGACAATGTGGAGGAGTACTGCATCAGCGAGGGCTGGGTGCGCGTGCCGGTGGGCAAGTCGAAGGACCGTCGCGGCAACCCGATGACGATGAAGGTCAAGGGCACCGTCGAAGCGTGGTACCGCTCTTCCACCACCGAGTGATCGTGGCTTCATCGCGATATTCATCGCGATACAGGGACCCTGCATCCCCGCGTGGCACAATCCCGGCCTGTACCGCACGCCGGGAGGGCGCATGAAGTTCCTGCTGATGATCTACACGGATGACCAGTTGCTCGACGCGCTGCCCGATGGCGCATTCGACCGGATGATGCACGGCTGCATCACCCATGCCGACGAATTGAAGGCACAGGGCACGCTGATCGAATCGCAGCAACTCGAACACGGCAGCACCGCGCGCACCGTGCGCGTGCGCAACGGGAAGACGCACATCGTCGACGGCCCGTTCGCCGAGACGAAAGAGATCCTCGGCGGCTACAACCTGATCGAGGCCGACAGCCTCGACGAGGCGGTGCGCATCGCGCAGGCATTCCCGTGGATCGGCACCGGCAGCATCGAAGTGCGGCCGGTGCGCGACTTCGACGCCGTGCGCCGGCGCGTGGGCGCCTGAGTCATTTCGCCTTCGCGCCTCCCAGATGGCGCGACAGGAAATCCAGCAGCCGCGTGTAGTACGTGCGCTGGTTGGCTTCGGTGTAGAAACCGTGGCCCTCGGTGCGGACGTACAGCGCCTCCACCGGCACGCCCGCGGCTTCCAATGCTTTTTCCATGCGCTCGCTGTGCGCCTGCGGTGCGATTTCGTCCTTGCCGCCCGCCGCCAGGAACACCGGCGCGCGTATGCGTTGCGCCAATGCCGTGGGCGATACCTCGGCCAGGCGGGTACGGTCGTCGCTGATCCAGTCGTCCACCCACGTGCGGCTGGAGCGGCTGTCGCGCGAATCCTGCTTGTGCATGAGCGCCAGGTCGTACACGCCCACGTAGCCCGCCGCGCACCGGTACAGCTCCGGCTCCTTGGCCACACCCATCAACGATGCATAGGCACCGTAGCTGGCGCCGTACAGGCAGATGCGTTGCGGGTCGGCGATCTTCTGCTCGATCGCCCAGCGCGTGGCGTCGGTGAGATCGTCCTGCATCGTGCGTCCCCACTGTCGCGCACCGGCCTGCTGGAAGTCGCGGCCATAGTTGCCGGAACCGCGATAGTTCAGGCGCAGCACGGCGTAGCCCGCGCGCACCAGCATCTCCGCTTCGTCGTTGACCTCCCAGCCATCGAAGAGGCCGAAGGGGCCACCATGCGGCATCACCACCAGCGGCTTCGGCGTCTCGCGCTCGTCCCGCGGCCGGGTCAGGTAGCCGTGCAACGCCAGCCCGTCGCGCGCACGCAGGGTGACCAGTTCGCTCGGGGCCAGCGTGGCCGGATCCAGCCAGCTGCGCCGGCTGAATATCAGATCGGCTGCATTGGTGGTGGTGTCGAACAGGAAGAAGTCGCCCGGATTGGTGTCGCTCCACGCGTGCACCACCTTCCACCTGCCGTCACGGGTGCTGGAGGTGATGTCGATGGAGGATCCCGGGAACGACCGTTCCAGTTTCCGGTACAGGCGTGCCGTCGGTGACGTCTCGTCGAAGAACGCGGTGCGCAGTTTGCCGTGCATGAAGAAGCTGCCGACCGGCGTGCGCCCGTCGTCGGCGTAGATGATGTCGTGCGGATCGACGACCGCGTCGCGCAGCACCTGCGTGCGGGTACCGGCGACGGTATCCAGCGCGACGATGGCGTCCGGCCCCTTCGCCTGCTGCACCTGCAGATAGGCGGTCAATCCATCGGCCGACAGGCCGAGTGGCCACGCCACGACACCGCTCTCGCCCTCATCGTTGACCAGCGTCCACGGTGCCTTGTCGTCCGCGCGGTGGTAGAGCTTGCTGACATTGTCGTCGCCGGCACCGAGGGCGAAGCGCACGCGCCGCAACGGGTCCACCACGAAGCGCGCGCGTCGTACCGGTGCGGTCGCCACGGTGTCCATGTTGCCGTTCATCACGTCCAGCCGTTCGACCCGGGTGCTGGGCGTCGCCGTGTCCAGTGCGTACATGCCGACCAGCACCTTGCGCGGGTCGTCGGGCAGCGTGTCGATCAGGTAAGCCGCACGGGGCTGCATCGCGTTGCCGTCCAGACCGTAGCGCGCGAAGATCTGCCGGCGTGCCGTGCCATCCGCATTGGTGGCCCACAGCTCACCGGTTGGGTAAGGCTGGTCGCGGGAACCGTATTTCTTCGCCACCGAGACGACGACACGCTCGTCGCTGACCCACCAGACATTGCTGATGACGTTGTCGCTGCCCGCCGAGATCTTGGCGGTCACCTCCTGGTCCGCACGCCGCACCACCGCCAGCACGGTCTGGTCCTCCAGAGGGACCGTCATCGCGTAATACGTGCCTGTCGGCGAGATCTTCAGCGTCTGCAACACGTCCCTCTTCAGGAACGGCTCCAGGTCGACCTGTGCGTGCGCCAGCGGCGCCAGCAGGCATCCCAGCAGAATGCCTGCACTGCGTGTTCCCCACCCCATGGACGCCTCCCGTGGCATCGCGTATCCCCGCGCGGATTAAAACGCAGTACGGCAACGGCGGACAAGCGCCCGCCGTCACGGGATCGCAGGGCGCGCCTCAGCGCGCGAGCGCGGCCGGTTCGTGCTGTCGCTCGATGCGCGCCGGCTCGATGGACGCGGCCTCCAGCCGTTGCTGGCCCGCCCGCAGCCACGCCTGTCCGGCGTCTCCATGCAACTGTTCGCGCGAGAGACGCTCGATCGCACCGCCATCGCCCCGCTGTGCGGCGTCGAGCAACTGCTCGACCATGCGACCGTTGCCGGATGCTTCCATCGGCACCGCCCCGATGGCGACCGGCCGCCATGCCAGCGTCGAAGCCAGTGCGTGGTTGCGAGGCTGTGCATCCAGACAGTCGATCCTGCACAGCGGCGCGGGCGCGAGCTCTTCCTGCATTCCTCGCATACCGGCCTTGTCGTAGATCGAGGTGCGGTAGAAGAACTGGTGCTCTTCGGAGCGATGGATGACGTTGCGCGAGGGATCCGTCGGCTCCTCGCGCTTGGCCAGGTAGGGCTCGTCGCTCAATGCGTTGAGGTAATCGATCATCAGGTTGCCGCTGCGGATCCCGATGCCGTCCTGCGAATAGCCGCCGCCGATGTCGCTGTGCGCACCCGCCACCGTGACGTTGAGGAAGCGCCCGCCATCGGTCACCCCGGGATCCATCACGCGCGTGGACTGGAACAGGTTGCGCCGCTCGTCGTCGGCGGTGATCTGGAAGCCCGACACCACCGAGGGCGGCAAGCGACGATCGTGGTCGCGCGGCTCGCCGGTGCCGACCGGATCGAACAGGCCGACGGCCTGGATGACGGTGCCGGGTTCGCGCAGATTGGGGCGCGTGGGCTCGAGCCTTTCGATGTGACCGTTACGGTCGCGCACGACATCCATGCCCCTCGGATCCTGGATGCCCCGCTCCTCCACGAGGCGCGTGAAGCCCGCCGCCTGTTCGGCACCCCGGCTGAATCCGATGGCGGCGATGCGGATGTCGGCATCGGGATTGTCCCGCAGCCACGTCGAGGCCTGCTGGATGAACTGGAGGTACATTTCCTCCATGCGGGCTTCGTAGGTGCCGCCCGTCGCCAAGTCGATGACGCCGCCGAGGCCACCCTGCGTACCCGGGCCTTCGACGTATCCAAAGCCGATCGTCGGGTCCTTCGCCTGCTCGAGCTGTTTCGCGATGCGCGCCACGTTGGTGTGGTTCTCCGGCGCATCCTTGTACATGCTGTTGCCGGTGCCGTCGAAGGCAGCGACGAACAGCCGATGGTCCGGCGCATCGCCGTCGCGGAGCAACGGCGCCGGGAAGCTCGCGAGTTGCCTGCTGGCGTCCGGAAACGTCGCCAGATCCGATGCCGTCGCCGGTACCGTGCTTACACCATCAGGATGCCGTTCGCCGCCCATGCTCCACTCCCTGGAGGTGTCAGTAGGTTTTCGTCCAAGCCAGGATCAGATCGTCGCGGAAGCCGCTGTACTTGTTGCCCGGCACCTGCAATGTCTTCGTTGGCACGAAGGCGCGCATGTAGACATTGATGGTGCGATCGTTCACTTCAAGGATGATGTCCGGATCACCCAGATCGCCATAGATTTCGTCGCGCGGCACGTTGTGCAGCACGACGCGGTCCTTGAAGATCTCGCCGATATCGACTTCGGCTTCATGCGGCACGCCATCCCTGGAGCGCCATTGCACTTTCGCCGGCGCCGGAAAATTGCGCCGGGCGATGTGCCCCGCACTGAGAAGCTTCTCGTGACTTGCACGATAGGACGAAACGGGAGGACTTACCTCGTCGTCACGGTCAACGCCATGGACGAAACCGCTGTACACGATCTTGCAGCCGATGGTATCGAAACAGTGCGCGCCGAAGTTGTGCTGGAAAAACTTCAACGGCCATGCCGATGCAGCCGTGTCGCCAGCCCTCGTTTCCTCCACACCCGATTCCTGCGTCATCGCCATGCCCTGGCATCCTGCGGTTGAGACGATCATCGCCGATATCAGCGCCAGCGATCGCGCGTGGCGCGAAGAACGTCCGTGGAGTGTCGGCTTCCTGCCCTGCATTCATGCACCTCTCGCCTCATGCGTCGCCTCATCATTTACGACAGATGCACGACGCATGCAAGCTTTCACATTCAGATCCGAGCGTCTCGCCGCCTACATTCATGTACATCAATCCGCCTGCATCGCGCCTTCGTCCATGTGCACGACCTCCCACAGGTGCCCATCGGGATCCTGGAAACTGCGCTGGTACATGAACCCATAGTCCTTGGCTTCCATCGGCTCGCTGCCGCCGCCGGCGAGCGCTTTGCCCACCATGCCGTCGACGGCTGCGCGGCTGTCGGCGGAGAGGCAGAGGATCACTTCCGTATGCGTGCGCGCATCGCAGATCGCCTTGCGCGTGAAGCCTTGGAAGAACGGCTCCACCAGCAGCATGACGTAGATGGTGTCGCTGATGACGACGCAGGCGGCGTTTTCATCGGTGAACTGCGGATTGGTCGAGTGGCCGAGTGCGGCGAAGAACGCTTTGGATTTCTCCAGGTCGCGGACCGGCAGGTTGATGAAGATCTGGGTGCTCATGGGTGTCGCCTCAGCGTGGGTTGTCTGACAGCTGCGCGGCGAGCCGCGCTTCCTGCTCGCGCAGTTCGGGGGTGAGTGCGTCGCCGAAATCCTCGACGTCGAACACCGGCCGCAGTTCGATCTCCGCGCCGCCATCGAACGGCGCGCGCTTGATCCATTCGATGGCTTCGTCCAGGTTGCGCACCTGCCACAACCAGAAACCGGCGACCAGTTCCTTGGTCTCGCCGAACGGGCCGTCGACGACGACACGCTGCTTGCCATCGAAGCGTACGCGCACCCCGCGCGACGTGGGATGCAATCCTTCGCCGGCCAGCATGATGCCGGCCTTGACCAGCGCCTCGTTGAACCTGCCCATCTCAGCGAGCAGCCCGGTCTCCGGCATGCGGCCGGCTTCCGAATCCTCACTGGCCTTCACGATGACCATGACGCGCATTGCATCCTCCTGACCGTGCGTACCGGACACTCCGGCCGCTTTCAGGAGAACGACGAACCGCAAGGGCGCGGATCGACATGACGCATCGAAAAGTTCGCGGGCGGGTTTCGCCCTATTGAAGCCGCAGTTTCAGGTCGCGGCGGCCCTGCGCCTCGTTGCCGCTGTAGTCGCGGGCAGTGATCCTGAGGGTGTAATCGCCGGCTGGCAGCCCGCCGACCTGCCACGCGCCTTCCGCCCAGTGTCCATCGCGGACGGTATTGGTGACGCTGTACTTGAATCGCGTGACCGCGCTGCCGTGCACGGTGATGCCGCTTCCGGGTGCGTAGGCGATCTGCACCGCGTCGTCGGACGGCAGGCGCCGGAAGTCGAGGGTCATGCGCGGCGTTTCGAAACCCGCCACCGGCGTGCCGTCGTCGCGCAGCACCTGGTAGCCCAGTGCATACAGGCCCAGGCGGCGGCGCGGCAGGTTGCGGTCCACCTGGTCCCATGCATCCACCACGATGCGTACGCCTTGCAGCTCGCGCGGCACCACGACGCGGCCGTCCCGGCGCTGGTCGATGGGCTGGTCGAGCGTGTCGAACAGCGCGACGTCGTCGATGCGTGGCGGGTAGGCATCGGTGAACCCGGTGAAGCCGAGCGCGATCGCATTGCGCTCGTAACCCGAGGGGCCGATCGACAGGTGCACGTGCGCCATGCGGTTGACCGTACCCAATGCGTCACCCGCAGCAAAGCGCGTGCCACGACGCACGCGGATGCGGCTGGGGTCGCCACTGAGATCATGCAGCAGCTGGAAGCGCGCCGGATCCAGCAGGTCGCCGTGCGGCGTGCGGCCGACGCGCATGTGGATGTAGTCCAGCGGGCCGAGACCGAGGCCTTCGCTCAGGCCATCGAAGTTCCAGGCAGCGGAGGGGCTGCTGACCTTGCCATCGGCGATGGCAAGCACGGTGGCGCCGACGTCGCCGCGGATGTCGAGCCCTCCGTGCAGGTGATGCCGACTCTCGCCGCTGTAGTCGCCACGCACTTCTCCCAGCGTCCCGACCACTTCATGCCAGCCATTCTGCGGCTGCAGCGGCCAGCGACCGCCGGTGGCGGGTAACGGATCATCCGGTGACGGCCCCACCGTCGCGGCGGCGGGCACGGCATTCGCTGCCAGACGCGCGATGCGATGCACGCGATGGGCACCTGCATCGGTCACATGCACATCGCCACGGGCATCAACCGACAGTCCCGCCGTGCGCGACAGCCGCTGCCCCGGCAGATGACCGGCCAGCGCGTGCCAGCGTCCGTCGCGCATCACCTGCATCACGCGGCCCGTGAACAGTTCGCCGACATACAGATGGCCATCGTGCGTGAGCGCCAGCGACAACGGCCGGCGCGGGCCCGCCTGCGTCGGCAGGTCCGGTTGCAGCGGCAACGTGCTGACACCGCCGTGCGGGCCGATCCTGCGGATCGCGTCGTTGCGCAGGTCCGCGACCCACACCACGCCGGTGGCGTCCACGGCGATACCGGTCGGCGTGTCGAAGCGCGCCTCGCCGCCACTGCCATCGAGGAAGCCCGGCGCATCACCGCCGGCCACCGTGGTGACGGTGCCGTCGCGTGCGATCAGGCGGATCCGGTCGTTGTAGGTGTCGGCCACGTAGATGCGCCCGCTGCCATCCACCGCGACCCCGATGGGCCCATTGAACTGCGCCTGCGTCGCCGGTCCATCACGGAACCCGGGCTGGCCCGTGCCCGCCACCGTCGTCACCACGCCCTGCGGCGTGACCTTGCGGATGGCGTGATTGCCGGTATCCGCCACGTAGAGGTTGCCCTGCGCATCGCGCGCCAGTGCAGACGGCGTGTGGAACGCCGCTGCCGCGCCGACCCCGTCGATGAAGCCTTCGCGACCTCCGGCCAGCGTCGCCACCGTGCCGTCGCGCGCGATCCGGCGGATGCGGTTGCTGTCGCCGGCGTCGGCGACATAGCGCGTGCCGTCTTCCATCACGACGATGCCCCACGGATCGTCGAAGCGTGCCCGTGCGCCCACGCCATCCTGGCTCCCGCGCACGCCGTCGCCCGCCACCAGCGACAGCTGGCCGCTCCAGCCGAACGGCGTGACCGGCGGCCCTGCGTCGGGAACGGGGACAGGAAAGCGCGGCGTGACCAGGAAGGTCGCAGCCAGCGCAAGGGCGGTCAACAGCACCACCACCCACAGCCAGGCAGTACGGCTCATTGCATCAGGGCAGTGAAGAACGGAGCCGCATCATGGAGACTGGTCGCGCCGTTGTGAAGCGCGCCGGCGGGTCAGAGTCCGCTGGCCGTGACCTGGCAGGGCACGGTGAAGGTCACGGTGCCCCCGGAGGGCAGCGTCGGCACGGCCACGCCGCCGCTGACCAGCGTCGGCAGCACCGCCGCCCCCGGACACGCCGCGCCACCGCTGGCGACGCAGCTGATCGGGCTGCCGGCGACCGGACAGCTCAAGCTTGCGCCCGGCGTATCGCTGACCACCGCGCCATCGGCTGCGGTGGGGCCCGCATTCGACACGACCACGGTGAAGTTCGTCACCTGTCCACTGGTGACGGTGCCGGACGCGCTCGACTTCACCACCGACACATCCGTCACGCGCCCGCGGTTGGTGATCGTGCAGACGATGGCCTGGCCCGCATGCGCAGCGGTCAGCGTCAACGTGTTGCCGCTCAGGTTGCCGCCCGAGCAGGTCCAGGCGCTGGCCGCATATGTGCGTGCGTTGCCGGCGCCCAGCGTTTCGGCCAGGGCGATGACGTTGCCCGGCACGACCTGCACGGCGGTGCCGGTGTCGGTTTCGGCCGCGCTGTTCGCCGTGGATGCCAGCGATGCCGCATTGGCACCGCCGGTCGCGGACAGCGTCGCGGTGTCGTTGATCGCGGCGTCGATCCACGTTTTCGCCAACGCGAGCATCGCCGTTGCACTGTTGGTCAGCGTGCAGGTGAGGGTCTGGTTGGCGCGGTAGTCACTTGCGGCGATCGTGACCTGGCGCGCGGCGGCGTTGACGGTCGCGGTGACGGCGGCGTTGTTCTGGTCGGTACACGTGGCGCCTGTCAGCACGTAGCCGGCGGGCACCGTCGTTTCGGTCAGCGTGATCGCGCCCGCGTGGTTCGTCACCGGGTACGTCGAGGACGACACGGGCGTGTTCTGCGCGGTGGTCACCAGGTTGAACGTTTGCGACAGTGCGCTGCTGGCGGTGATGCCGAACGTGCCGGCGCCGCCGACCGATTGCTTGCGCACGACGATGTTGGAGCCCTCGAAGCTCCAGCGCAGTTCCAGTTCGTCGCCGCCGGTCGGACCGGACTGGGCCACGCTGAAGGTCAGGCGGGTGATGCCCGTGCCATTGAAACGGATCGAGCCGCATGCCGCACCGCGCGCCACGGAGGCGGCGTTGCCGGTGCGGCATTCGCCGTCCGCCTCACCGGAGAAGGCGGTGCCGGTCTGGCGGAAGAAGGTACTGCCGCTCAGCACGAACTGCGGATTGCCGCTGAGTTCGGTCATCGTCACCGCGCCACCGGTCGAACTGGTGGCGCCGAGCGTCCAGCGCGAACTGTTGGGATCGCTGCCGAGCGCACCACCGATGCGGTCGATGTGCAGCACCGGGTTGTCGACCGCCTTGCTGAAGGTCACGGTGTAGTTGCGCGTGCCGCTGTCATGCAGCATCACCAGCGACGCGCCGCCAGGGACCGTGCCGCCATAGGGATTGGTCCACCAGCCACCGGCCGCCGTGTTGAAGGTACCGCTGGCGTAGTTCTGGTCGGCCGCACCGGTCCAGGTGACCGTGATGCCGCTGACATTGGCGGTGGCCGAGGCCGACCCGTTGGTGGTCCACGTGCCGGTGATCAGCGCCAGCGCGGAGCCGGCCACCAGCAGGCTGGCCAGCAGCAGGCCCGCACGCGCGACCGCGCGCACCCGGCGACGAGGCGTCATGGCGATGGGCAGGACAGTCAGGGGTGAAGCTACGGAACAGGCGCCGCGCGGGCGCGACACATCAATAGCGCGGTACGACATCGATGGACGGATCCCCTGACGCTTCTGTGGAAGAGGCGCTCCCGTGGTCCGTCAGACTCACCGACCTTGCCGCTTGCCCCTGGTGGCACGCCGACCCAAGACGCCGTCCAGGCAAGGAGGGGTCGGTTGCAAATGTGATCCGTATCTTAGCTTACAGAATTCACATTTGCGACCCACGTCACACTGTCCCGAGTCTGCCGGGTCTGCCAGGTCATGCTGGAAGGACGCCGCACCCGACGACCGCCCTTCCTTCGCAGCCCTTCCGCCCGGTCAGCCGGTTTCCCTGGGCTTGAACGGGGAATCCAGTACCACCGGACGCTGCGGGTTCGTGTCACGGCCGGCCGCCGCCCGGCATTCGGGCGACTGGGCGGCCTGTTCCTTTTCCTCCCTCTCCATGCGCCGCGTGCTCATGCCGCCCATGGCGAAATCCACCGGCATCGCCAACTGGGTGGCGATCGGTACCCCATCGACCTGCTCGGGCACGTAGCGCATCGCGGCCACCCAGTCGCGCAACGTCTTCTCGAACGGCTTCAACGCGCCGGTCAGTGGCTCGATGCTGCCGACGGTCGCGGCGCCATCCTGGCCGACGTTGATCACGACGCGGAAGCTGCCCTCGCGTCCCGCGCGTGCGGCATCCACCGGATAGCGCGGTGGCGCTGCGATGAGCGCACCCTGCGCGAGGGCCGGGCCATTGGACCGGTAGTCCAGCGCCATGCGCATGCCGCCATCGGGCAACGGCACGGCACAGGCGTCCATGAACACATGCGTCACGCCCGCCTTGGCGACACCGCCGACGCGCGCCGGCTCGAAGCGCCAATGCCGCACGCGCTCCTCGATCACCCCGCGCACGACAGGCGGCAGCTTTTCATTCGCTTGCACCTGCTGCGGCACGCCCTGCTCGTCCAGCACGACGCGCGCATTGGCGTAGAACCTGACCGGCTCGGCCACCTTTTCGCCGGCCGTTGCCGTGAACGCCACGGCCAGCAATCCCGCTGCGACACTCCCCTTCATGCCATGCCCCCTTCGCTGTCGACGGAGGGAGCATAGCCCGGCCGTTGCACTACCGCGCAGGCAGGGCGTCTTCCTTGTAGATCGCCACGTGCGGCACGCCATCGGCGCCGATCCAGCCGCGGTACATGCCTTCCGTATTGAAGGGGAACGCCATGCTGCCGTCGGCGCCCAGCGCGATGGCGCCGCCGTCGCCGCCGGCCTTGGGGATGTCGCGGTTGATCACGCCTTCCGAGGCGCGCGCGATGCTGTAGCCGGCCAGGCGCACGCGCGCGCAGACCTCGTGCGCCGCAGCCGCGCGGATGTAGTACTCGCCCCAGCCGGTGCCGGAGAACGCGCAGCGGTCGTCGGCCCAGGTACCGGCGCCGATGATCGGCGCGTCGCCTACGCGGCCGTAGCGCTTGTTGGTCATGCCGCCGGTCGAGGTGCCTGCCGCCAGTTGGCCCTTCGCGTCGAGCGCCAGCGCGCCGACCGTGCCGAAGTAGGCCTTGCCCGGGAGTTCCAGCGGGGTGTTGCTGGCCTGCGCCTGCCTCTCTTCCTTCAGCGCATCCTGCAGCTGCTGCCAGCGCTTCTCGGTACGGAAGTAAGAGGGATCGACCAGCGGGATGCCCTGTTCTTTCGCGAATGCTTCGGCGCCGCCACCGACCATCATCACGTGGCGCGACGCGTCCATCACCGCGCGTGCGAGAGTGATCGGGTTCTTGACGCGATGCACGCCCGCGACCGCGCCGGCCTTGCCGGTGGCGCCGTCCATGATCGAGGAATCCAGCTCGTTCTTGCCGTCGTGCGTGAACACCGCACCGCGGCCCGCATTGAACTGCGGTGCATCCTCCAGCACGGTGATCGCCGCGGTCACGGCATCGAGCGCAGGCTTGCCGGCTTTCAACTGAGCGTGGCCGGCACGCAGTGCGGATTCCAGCGCCTTGCGTGCGGCATCCTCATCCGCCGGCGTCATGCCAGCGCGCTCGACACCCGCGCCGCCGTGGATCACCAGCAGCGGCGAGTCCAGTGCCACCAGCACGCCGTTGCGCACCGCGTAGTGGCGTTCGGCAGCAGGCTTGTCGACGCGGCCGCTCGGCAGGTGCAGCACGGAATCGACACCGGCGACGACAGTGTCGACGCGATCGAGGTTCATCGCCTCGTCTTCGACCTGCTTCTGGGCGAAGCCACCCTTCACGACCGTCGCGCCGGCACCGGGCGCGGTGGCGTACACGCGTGCACTGCCATCGCCTTCCACCGCGACCGCCGCGTCTTCGTCCACGCCCAGGCCCAGGAGCGGGCGACCTGCGATCGACTCGGCCTTGGCGACGAACGCGATCAGGCGGCCGAGGCGGTTGCGCTCGCTGAAGTGCGTATCCGTCAGCACGCCCTTCAGCAACGCCAGCTTCAGGAAATCCGTTTCGATGGTGTTGTCCGGGCCGAGCGGATCGGCCAGCGCGCGTGGGCTGATCTGGCTGCCGCCGTCCATTGCGCCGTACAGATATTCGCCCTGCATGGCCAGGCCGGCGCTGGTGCCGCCCAACGGCTTGCCGGCGCGCACGTGCGCATCCAGGGCATCGCCGACCGGCGTGCCGCGCCAGTAGCGCACGTAGCGCGACTGGTCGCCGCCGGCCAGGAAGATGCCGTCGGCGCGCTTCAGGCTGCGCAGCACGGCGGGATCGCTCGCGCTTTCGCGATCGCTGAACACGTAGGTCTCGACCGACACGATGCCGCCGACTTCATTGAAGAATTCCTCGCCGATCTCGCCCGCCTGCGACGCACGCAGCACGACGATGTGGCCGTTGCCGGCCTTCTTCATGAACCAGCGCATCGCATCGAAGTTGCGGTCGCCGCCGCCCATCAGCAGCAGGCCGGGCTGCACCTGGCCCGGCGTCTTCGCGGTGATGTCGCCGAGCACGTAATGCGCGGGTTTCGCGGCGAACGCCGGCAATGAGAGGGCGAGCGCCACCACGCAGATCGCGCCGCGCCGCAACACGCCGAAGACAGACACCATGCCGTACTCCCAGGGTCGAAGGTCGCGGCAGGATGCCACGCACCGATGCCTTGTGGAGACGAAGCGACGGCCGTCTTCCCCCATGCGGATCGGCGCTTCGCTTGGGATAGAGTGCGGCCATGTCCACCGAACTCGACGACTGGTTCGTCCGCGAAGTCCTCATCCACGAACGTGCGCTCGCGCTGTTCCTGCAACGCAGCTGGCCGCACCGCGACGAATGGCATGACCTGCGCCAGGAGGTCTACGCGCGCGTGTACGAAGCTGCGGGCCGTGTGCGTCCGGACGCGCCCAAGGCGTTCCTGTTCGCCACCGCGCGCCACCTGATGACCGACCGCCTGCGCCGCAGCCGGGTGGTGTCGATCGAGCCAGTGGGTGATTTCGAGTCCTCGAACGTCTACCTGATCGACGAGGTGTCGCCCGAGCGGTGGACCGGGACCCGCCAGGCGCTCAAGCGCGTGGTCGAGGCCCTGGACCGGCTCCCCGACCGTTGCCGCGAAGTGGTGTGGCTGCGGCGCGTGGAGGAACTGCCGCAGAAGGACGTCGCCCGCCAACTGGGCATCAGCGAGAAGACCGTGGAAAAGCATTTGGCCAAAGGGATGCGCCTGATCGCCGACCACCTGTACGGCGGCGACGCCGTGCCTGCGCTGGACGGGCGTCGTGCCCGGCCCGTCACGGACGAGGACGATGGACATGGCCGACAGCAGGCAGATTGAACAGCAGGCCGCCGACTGGCTGGCACGCCGCGACGCGGAGGGCTGGACGGACGACGAACAGCAGTCGCTGGACGCCTGGCTGGGCGCGTCGTCGCGCCACAAGGTCGCCTACCTGCGCCTGCAGGCGGCGTGGACGGAAACCGGCCGCCTGCAGGCCTTCGCCGCCGGCCTGCCGGCGGGCGTGACGCCGCCGCGCAGGACGTCGGCCCCCGCGCTTCCGGATTCCCGGCCCGACCTGCGCGAACTCACCTTCGCGCCGCGCGATCGCAGCGGCGAGCGGCGGCGTGGCTGGCAGCAGGGACTGGCGGCGACGCTGGCGGTACTGGCGCTGGGCTCGCTCGCCTGGGGCAGCTGGCAACTGACCGGCCGCGAACAGGCCAGTTACGCCAGTGCGGTAGGCGAGATCCAGACGATCACGCTGCCCGACGGGTCCACCGCCACGCTGAGCAGCGACAGTCGCCTGGACGTGCGCATCAGTCGCGGCGAGCGCCACCTGGCGCTGGCACGCGGCGAAGCGTTCTTCGATGTGGCGCACGACACCCGGCGTCCGTTCGTGGTGGAAACGGAAGGGCGCCGCGTGGCGGCCGTCGGTACCCGCTTCTCCGTGCGACGCGATCCGGAAGAGGTCCGCGTGGTGGTGACCGAGGGCAAGGTGCGCCTGGAAAGCCGCACCGGCCCCGACGGCCGCGCGCAGCCGGTGTCGCTGCTGCCCGCCGGCAGCGTGGCGACCGCCGGCCGCAATGGCGTGCTGGTGCGCTCGCTGACGGTGTCCGACGCCGAACGCTATCTGGAATGGCGCGACGGCTTCCTGACCTTCGACGACACCTCGCTGGCGGAGGCCGCCGCCGAGTTCAACCGGTTCAACACGCGCAAGCTGGAACTGGCCGACGACGCCGTCGCCGACCTGCGCGTGGGCGGCAACTTCCGCTGGTCCAATGCCGAGGGGTTCGCGCACCTGCTCGAACAGGGATTCCCGGTGCGCGCCGAGCGACACGCCGACCGCATCGTCCTGCACACGCGGTAGGCCACGCACGCCACGACGAAGGTCATGGGGGGATTTGCGCGGTTCGTTCGTCCTGATAGCCAACAGGTGCCATACCGAGCACCCCCGGGGAGAGAGTCGATGCGGTACCCAATGCGCGTCCTGTTGTTGAGTACGGCCTGTAGCGTGGCGCTCGCCGCGCAGGCCCAGGCGGCCCCCGGCCGCATCGACCTGCCTGCGGGCGAACTGACGACGGCGCTCAACACGCTCGCCAAACAGTCCGGCACGCAGCTGGTCTACCGCGCCGACCAGCTGAAGGGTCGGCGTACCCGTGGTGTGCAGGGCGCCGCCACCACCGACCAGGCCCTGGACCGCCTGCTGCAGGGCAGCGGCTTCCAGGCCAAGCGCGACGCTTCCGGTGCCGTGCTGATCGTGCAGGCCGACGCCACACCCCGTCGCGCACCCGCGCCACGCCCCGCACCCCAGGAGGCGCCTCCCGGTGGCGGCGCCGCCCAGGCCGAAGAACCCGTAACCCAGCTTGAGACCCTGCAGGTCACCGGCTCGCGCATTCCGCGCGCGCAGATCGAGGGCCCGGCCCCGATCACCGTGGTGACCGCCGAACAGATCCAGGCCGCCGGCTTCACCTCCGTTCCCGACGTGCTGCGCTCGCTCAGCCAGAACAGCGGCAGCGTGCAGGGCCAGCAGAACACCACCAGCGCGCAGTCGACGCCGGGCGCACAGGCGGTCGACCTGCGTGGCCTGGGACCCAACCACACGCTGGTACTGATCAACGGACGCCGCATCGCGGACTTCCCGCTGCCGCTCAATGGCCGCAGCAACTTCACCGATATCGGCAACATCCCGCTCGGCATGATCGACCGCATCGAAGTGCTGACCGGCAGCGCGTCGGCGGTCTACGGCTCGGACGCGATGGCCGGCGTCATCAACTTCATCCTCAAGAAGTCCACCGACGGCACCACCATCGACTACCGCTACGGCACCACCGAACGCGACGGCGGCGAATCGCACCGCCTGACCTTGACCACCGGCTTCGAGCGCGACGCCTTCAGCGGCATCGTGGGTCTGGAACTGCTCGACAAGCGCCCCCTGTGGGGCTACGAGCGCAACAACCAGGATTCGACCCTCGACGCACCGACCACCCGCCGCCAACTGCCGCGCCTCACCGCCCAGCGCTACGACTGGGACGACGACGTCAACATCGCGCCCGACGACGATTGCGCGGCGATGGCCGGCTTGAACGATGGCACCACGGTGCTGGCGGAAGACCGCTTCGGCGAGCCGTACTGCGGCAGCGAGCGTGCCATCGCGTATCGCACGATACAGAACGAACGCAAGGGCTTCACCGCCTACGGCTCGTTCGAGTACCGCTTTTCGGACAGCCTGTCCTGGTTCGCCGACGTCCAGCTCGGCCGTCAGGAAGTCAGGCTGCTGACCGGCACCAACGGCAACGACGTGGTGAGCGATGTCATGGGCTGGGAGTTCCACGACCCCAACTCGACCGACAACAACGACAAGATCTTCTACAACGCGGTCACCGGCCACTATGAAATCTGGTCGCGCCAGTTCACGCCCGAGGAGATCGGCGGCCTGCGCAACCGCATGAATGTCACCACCCAGAAGACCTTCGCCATCACGACGGGCCTGAAGGGTGCGATCGGCGACAACTGGAACTGGGAAGCCGCCTACAACCATTCCCAGTACAACGCCGACGTGGGCATGCCCCGCATCCGCGCCGCTGCGGCCAACCGCCTGTTCCTGGGCGAACAGCAGGGCTATGACGCGGATGGCTACGCCATCTTCAGTCCCGACCCGGCGCGCCTGTTCACGCCGCTGACGCAGGCCGAATTCGCGTCGATCGCCGCGATGTCCACGTTCCGGCCCAAGGCCGACAACGACAACCTCAGCTTCACCCTCGATACCCCGGTGCTGTTCACGATGCCGGCCGGCGATGTCGGCTTCGCGGGCGCGATCGAGTACGGCCAGCAGTCGTACGACATCAATCCCGATCCGCTGGCGCTGACGGCCGACGCCTATTACGGCCCCCGCTACGGCGACGGCAGCGGCGACCGCGACCGCTGGAGCGTGGCGGGCGAATTGCGCCTGCCGCTGCTGTCCTCGTTGCAGGCGAGCCTGGCCGGCCGCTACGATCGCTACGAGTACGGCAACAAGAACCCCAGCAAGTTCACCTACAGCGCTGGCCTGGAATGGCGCCCGGTCGACACGCTGCTGGTGCGCGGCTCGTACGGCACCGGCTTCCGCGCGCCCGACATGCACTACCTGTTCGCCGGCGACGACTACTACCGCACGCTGTCGACCGACTACTACCAGTGCCGTACCGACGAGCCGGGCTTCAGCGACGCCGACTGCTACGACGACGGCACCTGGGACATCAACACGTTCGACGTGTACACCGGCAACATGGACCTGGACGTCGAGACCAGCACGTCGTTCTCGGCGGGCATCGTGTGGTCGCCCTTCGCCAACTTCGACCTGGCACTGGACTACTACAAGATCCGCGTCGAGAACCAGGTGCAGAGCCAGAGCCGCGAGCAGCTGCGCATCGATGAAGCCAACTGCCGCCTCGGCACCAACGAGGACGGCGGCGCCGTCGACATCAACTCACCGACCTGCGTGGACGCCATCGCGCGCGTCATCCGCGATACGGACGGCAACATCACCAGCGTCCGCTTCGCGCCGATCAACATCGCCAACGAAGAGACGACAGGCATCGACCTGACGGCCAACTACCGCCTGCAGACCGCCAACGCCGGCGATTTCCGCTTCACCGGCACGTACACCTGGACGGACACGCATACCCGCCAGCAGTACCCGGGCGATCCCGAAGAGGACATGCTGGACCTGAGCTTCAGCGCCACCACTCTGCCCCGCAACAAGGGCAATCTGGGCGTCAGCTGGGATCGCGACAACCTGGGCCTGAGCTTCTTCGGGAACTACCTGGGGCAAGTGGCGAACTACAACAACGACGCATGGACCGGGTCCACCTGGCGTTTCAACGCCGGCGCACGCTACGACATCAACGACCATCTGCGCCTGTCGCTGAGCATCAACAACCTGATGGACAAGCTGCCGCCCCGGGATGCGACCTGGGCGAACTATCCGTACTACGACACCTCGTGGTTCGACTCCATGGGCCGCAGCTATTTCCTGCAGGTCACCTGGAAGCTGGGCGGCGAAGCACTGTAACGTCCTGCTGTCGCAGCAAGGAAAGGCCCGCCAACCTGGCGGGCCTTTCTGCTTTCCGGACGTCGTTCGCGACGCGATTGCGGCGACCTCGATTGCGTCATTCCAGCGAACGCTGGAATCCCGTCCGCTTTCGCTGCAGCACTTGCTCTAGCGCTCTGCGTCCGCCCACGGCTACCCAGGCAAGAGCGACGTCAAGGCGGGGCCCGGCGTCCGCTGGGACGACGGCGGCTTTCGGCATCTCGGTGAAGACCGATCGCCGGCGTACCGGCGGTGCAGTGCAGTGCAGTGCACTGCCGTGTCGATCCGGCCTCACACCGTCCCGCGGTTCTTCCCCTGCCACGGCTGGTACCACGCGCGGATGGCCGCCATGTCGGTCTCCATGTCGCCCGTGGGGTAATACACGTCGCCGATGCCGACGACCTTGTCGGGGTAGTGGAAGTAGGCCATCAGGATCGGCACCTGCGCTTGCTGGGCGATCTTCAGGAAGCCGCCCTTCCACTTGTCCACGCGCCTGCGGGTGCCTTCCGGCGTCAGTGCGAACCACATCCTGTCGGACGTGCGGATCATCCGTACCGCCTGTTCCACCGTGCCCTGCGGCGAGCTGCGGTCTACCGGCACCACGCCCAGCTTGCGCAGCAGCGGGGACAGCGGCCACCAGAACAGCTGCGCCTTGCCCAGCACGCGCACCTGGAAGCCCATCGCGATCTTCGCCGCCATGCCCCAGATGCCATCCCAGTTGGACGAGTGCGGCGCGACGATCATCACCAGCTTGGGAATGTCCGGCAGCGTGCCCACGATCTTCCAGCCGAACACCCGCAGGAACGTGCGCCCCAGCCAGCGCGTGAAGCGGTTGGGCGGCACCTGCGGCATCTGGGGCGGGATGGGCGGAACGATGTCGTGGCTCAAACGGTTACTCCCAAGTGTTTTTCTGCGAACGGCCACGCTTGACCTGACTGCGCTCGCGCTTGGCATCCAGGCGACGCGCCTTCGCGGCGCGCGACGGCTTGGTGGCCACGCGCTTCTTCGGCACGACCAGCGCGGCGGCAATGATCGTCGCCAGCCGCTCGCGCGCGTCCTGGCGGTTGCGGTCCTGCGTGCGGAAGCGTTGTGCGTCGATCACCAGCACGCCCTCGTCCGTCAGCCGCCGGTCTCGCCGGGTCAGCAGGCGCTCGCGCAAGGCGTCGGGCAGTGACGGCGAACCCGCCACGTCGAAGCGCAGCTCCACCGCCGTCGCGACCTTGTTGACGTTCTGGCCACCCGCGCCGCTCGCACGCACGAAGCGTTCGATCAGTTCGTCGTCCGGAATCGCCAGCGTCGGCGTGATCTCGAGTGCGGTGCTCCCCATGCGGCGGATTGTAGTCAGGATGAGCGATGGTTCGTAGCGTGCTGGCGCAGGGTGGGCGCCGGTTAACACCAGATTTACTTCCCGGCAGGCACCCTGTGCCCCCGCACCATCTCGTCCAGCCACTGCATGAGTGCTTCTTCGCTGACCGTGGTCCGCCGGCTCTCCGGCCTCGTCCTCATCCTCCTCGCCCTGGCCTGCACCAGCGTCGCCGTCGCAGCCGAACCCTCCGATGCCGACATCGACCGCCTGCTGAAAGCATCCCGCGCCGAGAGCCTGCTGGCGGGCGTGGTGCCGCAGATGGAGGCCGTGCAGCAGCAGGAGTTCGACAAGCATTTCGCCGGCAAGGAAATGACCGAGGAACAGAAAGCCGAAGTCGCCCGCATCCAGGCCAAGACGCAGGAGATCGTGCGCAAGGCGCTGTCGTGGGACGAGATGCGGCCGGTGTACCTGGACGTCTACAAGAAGACCTACACGCGCGAGGACGTGCGTGCCATCACCAAGTTCTACGAAAGCGCCGCCGGCCAGCGCATGCTCGACAAGAACCCGGCCCTGATGCAGAACGTCATGGCCGCCGTGCAGCAGAAGATCGTGCCGATGCTGGAAGAGCTGCAGGGCGAGATCAAGAACATCCCGGTCACGCCACCGCCTCCGGTGTCGCCACCGCAGAAGCGACGCCGCACGCGCTGATCACGCAGGAAAACGATTGTAGGAACGGGCCGTGCCCGCGATGCTTTTGCGCGATCCGATCGAAGAGCATCGCGGGCATGGCCCGCTCCCACAGAGGCCCACGCCCGCTTCAAAGCACCAGTTGGGCGCGCGGCGGCAACCGCCAGTCGACGGGCGTCTTGCCGCGCTGGGCAAGGTACTGGTTGGTCGCGCTGAAGTGCCCGCATCCAAGAAAACCGCGGTGCGCGGACAGCGGCGAAGGATGCGGTGCGCGCAGCACGCGATGGCGACGCGTGTCGATCACCTTGCCCTTGGCCTGCGCATAGCTGCCCCACAGCAGGAACACCAGGTCTTCGCGCTCACGCGCCAACGTTTCGATGGCATGGTCGGTGAAACCCTCCCATCCTTTGCCCTGGTGCGCACCCGCGCGGCCATCCTCCACCGTCAGCACAGCGTTGAGCAGCAGCACGCCCTGCCGCGCCCACGGCAGCAGGCAGCCGTGATCCGGTGGCGCGATGCCGAGGTCGGCGTTGATTTCCTTGTAGATGTTGAGCAGCGATGGCGGCACCGGCACGCCCGGCAGCACGGAGAAACACAGCCCATGTGCCTGGCCTGGCCCGTGGTACGGGTCCTGCCCGAGGATCACCACTTTCACCGCATCGAACGGCGTCGCATCGAACGCCGCGAAGATCTGCGGCCCCGGCGGATAGATGCGCGCGCCGGCCGCCTTGCGCTGGCGCAGGAAGGCCGACAGATCGCGCATGTCCGGCCGCTGCAGCCAGTCGCCGATGTGCGCCTTCCACGAAGGCTCCAGCCTGATGCGATCGTCGTCGGTCATGCGCGTCGCTGCGGCTCAGACCAGACTGCGCGATTCGTCCATGCGCGCCAGGCGCAGCTGGAACAGCACCTTGGTCACCAGCAGGCGTTCGGCGATCGGCTTCAGCACCAGGTCGTTGGCGCCGGCCTGCAGCAACTCCGCCTGATTGTCGCGATTGCTGTCGCCGGTCATCACCAGGATCGGCAGGCGCCGCTTGCCGTAGGCGAAGTCCACACGGATCCGCTGCACGATGTCGCGGCCACTCAGTTCGCCCTTCAGGATGACGTCGGTCAGCACCAGATCGAACTTGTGCGTGGACAGGCCCAGTGATTCCGCCGTGAGCAGGGCGAACGCGTCTTCGGCCTTGAGCACGTGCACCACGTTGAGCGACTGGCGCTCCAGCATGCGCCGCGTGGTCTCGGCGACGACGCGGCTGTCCTCGATGTACAGGATGGTCGCGCCCACGATCGGTTCGGGCTGCACGTAGCCCCGGATGAAGGTGGCCAGCGCCTCATGCCCGAGTGACTTGTCGAAATAATCGGTGACGTATTCGGTGAAGCGACGCTCTTCGAGATGTTGCTGCGCATCGCCGGAGACCACGATCACCGGTACGTAGGCCTGCCCTGCGGCTTCGCGGACGCTGCGTGCGATCTCCAGTCCGTCACCGTCGGGCAGTGCGAGCGCGGTCGTCACCAGATGCACTTCACCGCCCGCCAGTGCGTTACGGGCCTCGGCGACGCTGGAACAGCCGATCACCTGCACCCCCGGCAACTCGCGCTGCAGCACGTCGGCAATCAGCTTGCGGACCAGCTTGGACCCGTCCACCACCATCACGCGGGGCGCGTCGCTGATCAGGTGCCGGAGCTCTTGGGCCATGAAGGTGAGGAATCTCAGGTTTCAGTCGGTCGAGTCTGACGCAAGAAGTGGCCCGTCACCAGCCATGCCCCCACCCAGCCGATCACCGTAGCCGCCAGCACGACGGCCGTCGCACCGACCGGGTCCAGCCCGACCAGCACGAACGGACTGCCATAACTCCGCGCCAGTGCCGCCAGCGGATCGCGCAGCGCCAGCGCTGCCAGCGTCAGCAGGCCCAGCGCGAGGGCGCCGGCGGCCAGGCCGTACCACGCACCCAGATACACGAACGGGCGGCGGATGAAGCCATCGCTCGCACCGAGCAACTGCAGCACACCGATTTCTTCGCGCCGCGACTGGATATCCAGCCGCACGGTGTTGCCGACCACGAGCAGTGCGCCCAGGCCGAACAGCGCGGCCAGCACCCACACCAGCCGTTTGCCGAACCCCATCCAACCGGCCAGCCGCTCGCGCCAGGCCGCATCGTGCTGCAGCAGATCGGTTTCCGGCAGGGCTTCCAGTGCGGCGATGAGCCGTGCTTCGTCGCCTTCGGGCACCACGACCAACAGGCTGGGCAAGGGATTGCCGTCCAGCAAGGCCAGCGAATCCGCCAGGCCACTGCGCTCGCGGAACTCCGCCAGGCCTTGTTCGGGGGTGCGCAACTCGACACGGGCGACATCGTCGCGACCACGCAGCGATTCCGCGAGGGCCTGCGCGCGCGCGACCGGTGTCTCCGGCGCGAGGAACAGATCGATCTCGCGCGACTGCTGCACGTCACCGGCGAAGTGGCCGACGTTCTGCAGTGCCAGCCACAGGCCCAGCGGCAGCACGAAGGCCACCGCCATCACGCCGATCGTCAGCAGCGTCGCCCATGGACGACGCACGGTGCGGCCCAGGCTGGAGACGAAACTGTAGAGATGCTGGTCCAGCCAGATACCGAAACCGGAGCGCGCCTGCGCGCGGCTGTTCTTCGCGTCGCTCATTCGGCCAGGTCCGCCGGAGAGATGTCGTCGGCCAGCTTGCCGTGGTCGAGGATCAGCACACGCTTCTTCATGCGTTTGAGCAGCGACAGGTCATGGCTCACCACCAGCACGCTGGTGCCGCGCTCCGGCATGGACGCGAACAGCGACATGATCTCCGCCGCCAGCGTGGGATCGAGGTTGCCGGTCGGTTCGTCCGCCACCAGCAGGCGTGGCTCGGCGACGATGGCGCGCGCGATGCCGACGCGCTGCTGTTCGCCTGCGGACAGTTGCGTGGGCAATGCCTTCTCACGATGACCCAGGCCCAGCCGCGCCAGCACTTCGCGTACGCGCTTGCCGATGTCGCCGCGCCGGTCGCCACGCAGGATCAGCGGCAGCGAGACGTTTTCCATCACCGTGCGGTCGGTGAGCAGGCGATGGTCCTGGTAGACCGCGCCGACCTCGCGACGATGCATCGGAATGCGACCACCGCGCACCTTCAGCAGGTTCTTGCCGGCGAACAGGACCGCACCACGGCTCGGTCGTTCGCTCAAGTGGATCAACTTCAGCAGCGTGCTCTTGCCCGCACCGGAGTGGCCGGTGACGAACAGCATCTCGCCTTCGGCCACCTCGAAGCTGACGTCCTCCAGCGCCGCATGGCCACCGGGGTACTGCTTGCTGACGTTTTCGAATCGAAGGACGCTCATGTGCGTCGATTATGCCGGAGCCGGCACGCTGGTTGCGATGCGCACCGGTAAACAGGCGACCCACGCTTTTGTAGGAGCGCCCTTTGGGCGCGATGCCTTGCTCCGAATGTCTTCTGGCAAGGCATCGCGCCCAAAGGGCGCTCCTGCAGGTGTCGCGGGTCAGTTGCCGGAGACGAACGACCGGATCTTGCGGCCCAGCCGGGTCAGGAAGCCCGCGCTGTCGTCGACCGACTTCGCGGCGGCCGCCGGCTTGGCGGCGACCAGTGTGGCATTCGCCACCGTACCCTCGGCACCTTCAAGCGGACGACCGTGGCGACGACGGCGACGCTTGCGCGGCTTGCGATCGCCTTCCGGCAGCGCGGCGGACTCGGGACGCGGCACGGGGGCAGCCTGCGCGGTCGGTGCGGCCTCGGCGGCAGCCTCGCCTTCGGGGCGTGGCGGACGCGGTGCGCGTGGCGGACGCGGCTTGCCGTCGGTCGAACGCGGACCATCGCGACGAGCACCGTCGCGACGACCGGCGCCACCGGACCCACCGGGCTTGCGCCCGCCACCGCGACGCTCTTCGTCGGCCGCCTTCTGTTCGCGGGCCTCGCGGAAGATCTGGCTGACGCTTTCTTCTTCGTCGTCGCCCTCGCCCGCTGCCGGCTTCGGACGCTCCGGACGCGGCAGGGCGGTCAGCAACTCGGCGGTGACCGGCTCGGACGGGATCTTCTGTTCGATGTACGCCTCGATATCGGGCAGCGACATCGCGTAGCGCTCGCACGCGAAGCTGATCGCATCACCCTCGGCACCCAGGCGCGCGGTGCGGCCGATGCGGTGCACGTAGTCTTCGGCATCGAACGGCAGGTCGTAGTTGAACACGTGCGACACGCCATCGATATGCAGGCCGCGCGCGGCCACGTCGGTGGCCACCAGCAGTTCCAGCTGACCCGCCTGGAAACGCTTCAACAACGATTCGCGCTTCTTCTGCGGCACGTCGCCGGACAGCACGCCGACGCGGTAGCCGGCGCGCTCCAGCGCGCGCGCCACGCGCTCGACGAACGCCTTGGTGTTGACGAACACCATGGTGCGCGCACCTTCGCTGCGCGACAGCAGGCCGATCAGCAGCGGGATCTTTTCCTCATCCGCCGGGTAGTAAAGCTTCTGCCGCACCTTGGCCGCGGTGATGAATTCGGTTTCGACGACGAGCTTCTCCGGCTCGTTCATGTGCTCGTACGCCAGCTCCAGCACGCGATGCGACAGCGTGGCCGAGAACAGCAGGGTCTGCCGGGTAGTGCGCTCCGGCATGCGACGCAGCAGGAAGCGGATGTCCTTGATGAAGCCGAGGTCGAACATGCGGTCGGCTTCGTCCAGCACGCACATCTCGCAGGCGTGCAGGCTGACGACCTTGTGCTGCTTGACGTAATCGATCAGGCGGCCCGGCGTGGCGATGATGACGTCCACGCCCTGCTGCAGGATCTCGCGCTGTTTGTCGTAGTCCACGCCGCCGTACACCAGCGCGAAGCGCAGGCCGAGGTCGGCGCCGAACTTCACGGCATCCTTGTGGATCTGGATGGCCAACTCGCGGGTGGGCGCCAGGATCAGCGCACGCGGGTCTTCCGGCTTGCGCTCGGCCAGCGCCGGACGCGTCAGCAGGCGGTTCATCACCGCGACGAGGAACGCCAGCGTCTTGCCGGTGCCTGTCTGCGCCTGCCCGGCGACATCACGGCCCGCGAGGGCGACCGGCAGCGTCATCGCCTGGATCGGTGTGCAGCGGGAGAAACCCGCGCCTTCCAGGCCGGCGAGCAGCGCCGGATGCAGGTCGAACGAAGAGAAAGTTATATCGGTTAACGGTTTGTCGCTCATGCCTTCTTCTTTGCGTCGCTGTGTTCCGCGCGCGTCTCATATGAATGCGGTGGGTGTGCTTGCAACGGCCTGACCGGCGTCGCACACTGCGCCCCCTGTGCCGGGTTGCGCGACCACTCGGGAAACCTTGAAAAGGTCGCGGAACGCCCCAGTTTACCCCAATAGTGGTGGCCGTCCCGGCCCGAACCCGTCCGCGCCCGCCCGCGGACCCCGCAGGAGATCCCCGTGAGCGACAAAGTGACCCACGTCGGCGATGCCGATTTCGATGCTGCCGTGCTTCAGTCCGGCGAGCCAGTGCTGGTGGACTTCTGGGCCGAATGGTGCGGCCCGTGCAAGATGATTTCGCCGGTCCTCGACGAACTGGCCGAGACCTACGGCGGCAAGCTGAAGGTCGCCAAGGTCAACGTGGACGAGAACCGCGCCACCGCCATCAAGTACCACGTGCGCTCCATCCCGATGCTGCTGCTGTTCAAGGACGGCCAGATCCAGGCCACCCAGATCGGCGCCGTCGGCAAGGGGCAGCTGACCCAGATGATCGACAAGGCCCTGGGCACCCAGGCTGCCTGACCCCTGCGCTGCGCCTCCGAGGATACGGGGGCGCAGGCTGAATCCGCTTGAACCCGACGCCTGCCCGCCGCTTGCCGCCTCCCGGGGCCAGTGGTAGTGTCGGACCCGAAATCCGGCGCAGGGGATGCGCCGCACCCATCTGAATACCCACTCTTCACTTCACCCCGCCGCCGCAACGCCGGCGCTCGCCACCTAGCGAGGAATCGCACCTTGTCCGACAGCAGCAACGAAACCGGCGCTCCCGCCGAGAAGCGCGTGCGCAAAGCCCGCGCTCCGAAAGTCCCGTCCGCCGATACCGCCTCAGCACCCGCTGAGCGCGCGCCCGACCCGGCGCCGCAGCTTCCGCTGCCGCCCGTCGCGGCCGAACGCCCCTCCGCCCCGGCCGCACCCGCACCGTCCCACGACGGCGGCGGCGATGCCCACGCCCCGCAAGCGCAGGGAGGAGGCCAGCACGACGGAGGCGGCCAGCAGGAAGGCGGCGACCCGCGCGACGGCAACCGCTTCAACAACAACAATCGTCGCGACCGTTTCCGCAATCGCCGTGAACGCAACCGCGACCGGCAGGGCAACGATGGCATGCCGCAGGATGGCAATGGTGGCGGCCAGGACAACTTCGTCCCGCGCCAGCTGCCGAACGTGCCGGAAGGCTTCCCCCAGTATTCGCT
>CAMPIO010000048.1 GCA_946886405.1 uncultured Pseudoxanthomonas sp. | reverse complement strand
CCCGCCCCGCTTGCGTTGTGGGCCCCCGTTGGGTTGTTCTGCGGGGGCTGGCCCCGCTCCTGCAGAGGATAAACGAAGCCCGCCGGAGGGCGGGCTTCTGGTTTCCTCTACGTCGTGAACGTCACTGCAGGTTGAATGCGATCGGCACCAGACCGTATGCCTGCACGGCTTGACCGTTCTGCATGGCGGGCTTGAAGCGCCAGGTCTTCAGCACATGCTGTCGCGCCTCCTTGTCGAGGTTGCGGTTGCCGCTGCTGGTCTCGATGGTCACGTCGACGGGTTTTCCATCGATGTCCACCAGCACGCGCAGGATCACCGTACCCTGGACGCCATTGCGCAATTCGTTGGTCGGATAGCGTGGCGACGTCGCACGGACGTATTCCAGCGTGGCGGAGGGCAATGGACCGGTTCCCTGGGACGAGGCGCCGATATCGCCGCCTTCGGTCGCGGGCACAACGATATCGACGGCGCGCTCACTGCCTTGGTCAACGATGACGGGAACATCGACGACCTGCTTGTTCTCGACAGGCTTGACCACCGGACGCGGCTCGACGGGCTTGGGCGTCACGCGCTTGACGATTTCGGCCTCGACCGGCTCCGGCTTGATCTCTTCCTTCGGATACCAGCGGACGTCTTCCTTGGCCCTGGGCGGTGCTGCAAGCGGCGGTGCCGCCATCGGCATCAACAGCATGAGCAGGGCGGCGGCATGGACGGCGATGGCGGCCGCGATGGCGGCGATGCGGCCGATGTCGATACGGGTATCGGAACCGTGGGGTAGTGCGCGAACCATGATCCACCTCCTTGAGGGCTGTGAACGGAACAACGCTCGGTCGCGGGGAGTGGGGTTGCAACGTCCCGGCGCCGCAAGCCCAGACTGTACTCCCGCGGATGGCGTCCGCAAGAGGGGTGGGATTCGACCTTCCGCGTAGTCCGGTCATCAGGGCCGGGAACGAAAACGGCGCCCTGGGGGCGCCGTCGTCGTGGGCGTACGGGCGGAGGCCTTACTTGCCCAGCTCGAACACCACGTCCAGGTTGATCGAGACGGTCGTCTCGCCCGGCGACACGGGCGGAGCACCGCTGGCATCGCGGGCTTCCATCTTGGCCATGGCCATCATCGGCACCGGGCGGAAGCCGCCGTTGCCCTCGGAGATGCTGACGATGCGGCGTACCTTCAGGCCCAGCGACTTCGCGTAGGTCTCGGCACGGGCCTGGGCCTTCTTCAGCGCGGCCAGGCGGGCTTCGTCGTAGACCGGTTCCGGATTCTCGATCTCGAAGCTGGGGCCGTTGATCTGGTTGGCGCCCACGCCGGCCAGCGCGTCCAGCACCTTGCCGAGCTTGGCGATGTCGCGGACCTTGATGCTGACGGTGTTGTTGGCCTGGTAGCCCGTGATCTTGGGGGCTTCGTTCTCGGCGTAGCGGTACTGCGGGTTGAGGCTGATGCCGCTGGTCTGCACGTCCTTGTCGGCGATGCCGGCGGCCTTGATGGCGGACACGACCTTGGCCATCTGCTCGCTGTTCTGGCGCATCGCCGTATTGCCGTCCACGGCCTGGGTCACCACGCCGGCCGAGATCGTGGCGATATCCGGCACGCGCGACGCTTCGGCCTGCGCCGAGACATTGAGCAGGGTGCCATCGGAGGGCACGGCGTAGGCGGGTGCGGTCTGGGCGTGGCTGGTCATGGCGACGGTGGTTCCAAGAGACAGGGTCAGGGCGAGCAGCAGCGGGCGGATCAAGGGCAAACGCATGGGATCTCCTTTTCGTGGTCGAGTGGCGGGCACCCGGGTCGTCGGCGACGCGCAAGGGTGTTCACGATGACATGAACGCGCCGTGATCTGGCGCAGGGTTACATGGTTCCCGCCGGTATCAGCGGTCATTCAGTCAGGCGCCGCAGGTTATTCTTTCGCGATGCTCTATCTGGCCTCCCAATCCCCACGACGTGCCGAACTGCTGACCCGCCTGGGGCTGTCCTTCGGGCGGATCGACCTCGACATTCCCGAGCACCGCCAGCCCAACGAGCCGGCCATCGACTACGTCCGTCGCGTCGCCCGCGAGAAGGCGGGTGCGGGGTTGCTGAAGGTCGTCGCCACGCCTGGCGCGGTGGTGCTGGGAGCCGATACGGAAGTGATCCTGGGAGACGAGGTCTTCGGCAAGCCCGTGGACGCCGCCGATGCCGCCGCCATGCTGCGCCGACTGTCCGGACGCACGCACCAGGCGGTTTCCGCCGTTTCGGTGGTCAGCGCATCGCGCGAAGCGCAGGCGCTGGTGGTCACCGAGGTCAGTTTCGCCGAGCTGGATGAAGACGAGATCGCGGCCTATGTCGCCAGCGGCGAGGCGATGGGCAAGGCCGGCGCTTACGGTATCCAGGGGCGGGCGGAGCAGTTCGTCACCCGCCTGGCCGGCAGCTATTCGGCGGTGATGGGCCTGCCGCTGCATGAAACGGCGAAGTTGCTGCGCGACTTCGGTATCCATCCAACGGCAACCGCCGCCACCGCGTCAGCCTGAGGAAGGACCCCATGTCGGAAGAAATCCTGGTCAATGTCACCCCGCGCGAAACGCGCGTCGCGGTGATCGAAAACGGCATGCTGCAGGAACTGCACATCGAGCGCGGCTGGCGCCGCGGCGTGGTGGGCAACATCTACAAGGGCAAGGTGCAGCGGGTGATGCCCGGCATGCAGGCCGCTTTCGTGGAAGTCGGGCTGGACCGTGCTGCGTTCCTGCATGCCAACGACATCGTGCGCTCATCGCCAGGGGCCGTGGTCGACGGCGAAGACGCCGCGCCCATGCCCACGCCACCCGCAGCCCCGATCATGGAACTGCTGCGCGACGGGCAGGACATCGTCGTGCAAGTGGTGAAGGATCCGATCGGCAGCAAGGGTGCACGCCTCACCACGCAGATCAGCATTCCCTCCCGCTACCTGGTGTTGCTGCCGCAGTCGAAGGTGATCGGTGTATCGGCGCGCATCGAGGACGAGGCCGAGCGCCATCGCCTCAAGCAGGTCGTCACCGAACTGGCCGGTCTTCACGGTGGGCATGGCTACATCATCCGCACCAACGCCGAAGGCCAGCCCGCCGAAGCGCTCGCAGAAGACATCGCCTACCTCTCGCGCGTGTGGAACGTGGTGGAACGGCGCGGGCGCGAGTCGCCTTCGTGCAGCATCCTGTACGAAGACCTCAGCCTGCCGCTGCGCGCCGTGCGCGACCTGATCCGCAAGGACGTGGAGAAGGTGAAGGTCGATTCCAAGGAAACCCACGAGCGACTGCAGGCCTTCGTCGCCAAATACATGCCGGTGCTGGCCGAACGCATCGAACTCTACTCGGGCGAACGGCCCATCTTCGACCTGTACGGCGTCGAGGACGAGATCGGCCGCGCGCTGGACAAACAGGTGCCGCTGAAGTCCGGCGGCTACCTCGTGATCGACCAGACCGAGGCGATGACCACGGTCGACGTGAACACCGGTTCGTTCCTTGGTCAGCGCAACCTCGAGGAAACCGTCTACCGCACCAACCTGGAGGCGGCGCAGGCGGTCGCGCGGCAGCTGCGGCTGCGCAACCTGGGTGGCATCATCATCATCGACTTCATCGACATGGACGATCCCGAACATCGTCGCCAGGTGTTGCGCACACTGGAAAAGTCGCTGGCGAAGGATCATGCCAAGACCACGGTGTACGAGTTCTCGCCGCTGGGCCTGGTGGAGATGACGCGCAAGCGCACCGTGGAAAGCCTGGCGCGCCAGCTGTCCGAGCCGTGCCCCGAGTGCAGCGGTCGCGGCAGCATCAAGACCACGGAAACCGTCACCTACGAGATCTTCCGCGAGATCACCCGCGCGGTGCGTCAGTTCGAGGCCGCGCGCCTGCTGGTGATCGCCTCGCCGAAGGTGGTCGCCCGCATCACCGACGAAGAATCGACTGCGGTGGCGGAGCTCGAGGAATTCCTCGGCAAGTCGATCCGGTTCCAGGCCGACGAGCAATACCTGCAGGAGCAGTTCGATGTCGTACTGCTCTGACGTGCGGGACACGGCGCGCGCCTGATGCCCACGCCGCTGCGCCGCCGCCTGCGCCTGGCCCGCCGGGGTGCCGTCTACGGCATCGCGGTGGTGCTGGTAGGCATGGCCGTGGTGCTCGGCATCGCCAGCCAGGTGCTGCCGCTGGCCGAACGCCACCCGGACCGCATCGCGGCATGGCTCAGCGAGCGTGCGGGCCAGCCGGTCGCCTTCGACGCGGTGAAGACGCAATGGACGCGACGCGGACCGTTGCTGCAACTCGACGGTCTGCGCCTGGGCGAAGGCGACAGCGGCGTGCGCATCGGCCAGGCCGAGGTGCTGGTGTCGATGTATGGCGGCCTGTTGCCGGGACGTTCGTTCACCGAGTTGCGCCTGCGCGGCCTGTCGTTGACGCTGCAGCGCGGCGATGACGGCACATGGTCGGTGCGCGGCCTGCCGGGGCAGCAGCAATCGGGCGAGGACCCGTTGCGCAACCTCGAAGGCCTCGGCGAGCTGCAGGTCATCGATGGCAAGCTCGCCATCGTGGCGCCTTCGCTGGGCTGGGACATCCGCCTGCCCGAGATCGACCTGCGTCTCGGTGTACGGGGCGACCGCGTGCGGGCGGGCATGCGGGCCTGGATCCGCAAGGATGCCGCGCCGCTGAACGTGGCGGTGGATTTCGACCGCAAGGCGGGGGATGGACGCGCCTACCTGGACGTTGCCGCGGAAGACATCGGCGCCTGGTCGCCGCTGTTGCGCTACGCAGGCGTGGTCGCCGAACGCGGCAATGGGCGCGTGCAGGCGTGGACCGAGCTGCGGAAGCATCGCGTCGTGCTTGTGACGGCCGACGCCCGCCTGAGCCAGGTCGGATTGCGTGGTGAGCCATTGCCGGCATCCGCGACGCCCACGCGCGTCGCCTTCGAGCAGATGGAAGGACGCATGCGCTGGCGGTTGGTCTCCGGCGGCTGGCGGCTGGACGCGCCGCGCCTGCGCGTGGGCACCGCGCAGGCCGTGCAGACGCTGGATGGCCTGGTGCTGGCCGGTGGCGAGCGTTATGCGCTGCTGGCCGATCAAGTGGATGCCGCGCCGCTGTTTGCCGTGCTCGGCCTCAGCGACAAGGTCGATGCCGGCCTGCGCCGCTGGCTGGTGCAGGCGCGACCGGGCGCGCGGCTCGCACGACTGACCCTCGCGGGACGCAAGGATGGCGTGCTGCATGCGGAAGGTCAGCTGCGCGATATCTCGTTCCAGGCGGTCGGCGATGCGCCCGGGCTCAGCGGCCTCGCCGGCGATTTCGACGGCGACGCGTCCGGTTTCCGGCTGAAGCTGGATCCGTCGTCCGCGATGCGTTTCGACTGGCCGAGCGGATTCGCCGTGGTGCACGACGTGCGCCTGCAAGGCGATCTGCTCGGGTGGCGTGAAGGCAAGGGTTGGCGCGTGGGCACGACGGCGCTGCACGTGCAGGGCAAGGAGTATGCGGCCGACGTGCGTGGCGGCATGTGGTTCCAGGGCGATGGCACGCGACCATGGATCGATATCGCGGCGGATCTCGCTGATGCGCCGGTGCCGGTGGCGAAAGGTTTCTGGATCCACCACAAGATGTCGAAGGCGGCGGTCGACTGGCTCAACGGTGCCCTGGTCGGCGGCACTGTACGGAACGGGCGCGCGATCGTCAGCGGCGACCTGGACGACTGGCCTTTCACCCGCCAGAACGGTCGCTTCGAGGCGGTGGCGCACATCGAGCACGGACAGTTCGCGTTCCAGCGCGAATGGCCGCCACTCGAACACGTGGACGCCGACATCGCCTTCATCGGCAATGGCTTCGAACTGAAAGGCCGTGGCGCGTTGGGCGAGGTGGCGATCCCCGCCTTCGAGGCGGGTATTGCGGATTTCCGGGAAGGCGACCTGAAGATCACCGCGCGCACCGACACCGATGCCGGCCGCCTGCTCGCGTTGCTGCGGCAGAGTCCATTGCGCAAGACCTACGGCGACACGCTGGACCACCTGCAGGCGAAGGGCCCGGTTGCCGCGACGTTCGATCTGCTGCAACCGCTGCACCGCGATCGTCAGGCACGCAAGAAGCTGGCGGGCACGGTGGACCTGAAAGGCGCGCAGCTGTCCGAGGCGCGTTGGGACCTGGTGTTCGACAACGTGCGCGGCAAGGCGAAATACGACGATGGCGGCTTCGCGTCCGGTCCGCTGCAGGTCGTGCACGATGGGCAGGCGGGCGTACTGGGCCTGCGCGCGGGCAGTGGCACGCGCGACCGCAGCCAGGCGTTCGAGGCCGACATGGCGGCCGTGCTGGATGCGGATCGACTGCTCGACCGCGCGCCCGAGATGGCATGGCTGAAGCCCTACATGGACGGTCGTTCGTCATGGACCGTCGGCGTGACGATTCCGCGTGCCCCGGCCGGCACCGCGTCCACGCCCACCCCCACGCGACTCAGCCTGACGTCCGATCTGGTCGGCACGGCGATGAGCCTGCCGGCACCGATGCGCAAGGCGGCGGGGGCGCCGCTGGCGACCACGGTCCATGCGCCGCTGCCGATCGGCAGTGGTGAGATCGACGTGGCGTTCGGTGACCTGCTGGCGCTGCGCGCGCGCAACGCCAACGGGCAGACCGGTGTACGCGTGGTGCTGGGCAGCGACGAAGTGAAGGACGCGCCGCCGTCGTCGGGCCTGGTGGCTACCGGCCGCACCGGCACGCTGGATGCGATGGAGTGGATCGCCGTCGCGCGTGGAGGTGGCGATGGCGGCGACGGCCTGCCATTGCGCCACATCGATGTCACCGCCGAGCGGCTGCTGATGATCGGTTCGGTGTTTCCCGATACGCGCCTGCAGCTCGCGCCGGCGCAGCAGGCGCTGGCAGTGTCGCTGGATGGGGATGCGCTGTCCGGCGCCCTGTTGGTCCCCGATGCGAAAGGTGCGCCGATTGCGGGCAAGCTGGCGCGCGTGCATTGGCGCAAGGCGCCGGTAGAGGCCGCGCCGGTCGCCGCGTCGGGCGCGCGCGCGGCCACCGACGATATCGATCCCGCCGCCATCCCGCCGCTGTCGCTGGACATCGAGGACCTCCGCTTCGGCGACGCGCGACTCGGCACGGCCAAGCTGCGCACGCGACAGCAGGTCGACGGCATGTACGTGGACCAGTTGCAGTTGCGTTCTCCCGGCCAGCAGATCGACGTGCGCGGCCAATGGACCGGCACCAAGTCCGCGGCACGCACGCGTTTCGCGGCGGACGTGAAAAGCGAGAACTTCGGCGTGCTGTTCGACGACCTGGGCGTGGGCGACCGCGTTTCTGGCGGTCACGGCCAGATCACTGCGGAGGCCGGTTGGCCCGGCAGTCCCGCTGCGTTCCGCCTCGCCGCACTGGACGGCAGCGTGAAGCTCGCGGTGCGCGACGGCCATCTGCTAGAAGTCGAACCCGGCGCGGGCAGAGTGCTGGGCCTGTTGAGCGTGGCCGAAGTGCGGCGCCGGCTGATGCTCGATTTCAGCGATTTTTTCTCCAAGGGTTTCGCGTTCAACCGCATCGACGGCGACATCCGGGTCGGCGGCGGGCTGGCCCGCAGCGACAACCTGCTGATCGATGGCCCCGCAGCCGAGATCGTGATCCGCGGCGATACAGACCTGCGCAGCGAGCGGTTCGACCAGACCGTCGACGTGAAGCCGAAATCCGCCAACGTGCTGACCGCCGTGGGTGCGGTCGCCGGCGGCCCCATCGGTGCTGCGGTGGGGGCGGTCGCCAACGCCGTGTTGAAGAAGCCGCTGTCCGAGATGGGCGCCAAGACCTACCGCGTCACCGGCCCCTGGAAATCACCCAAGGTCGAAGTGGTCGGACGCGAACAGTCGCGCCTGCGCACCGAAGACGAACGCAACGACAGCGCCGGCGCTCCCTGACGCCGCGCGTCCACGGCGGCGCTTGCCGCCGCCGTCTCCCGCCCCCATTGTGATGACCATGACCCTGCCGATCACGCTCGCCGAAACCCGCCTCCTCCTGCCTGCCGGACTCGATCCGTCCGGACTCGATCGTGCCTTTGGCACACTGCTCGGGCCCGGCATCGACTTTGGTGACCTGTATTTCCAGCACGCCCGCCGCGAGAGCTGGACGGTCGAGGACGGCATCGTCAAGGACGGTGCGCACTCGATCGAGCAGGGCGTTGGCGTGCGCGCCATCTCCGGCGAGAAGACCGGCTTCGCGTACTCCGACGACATCAATGCGCAGGCGTTGCTCGATGCGTCGAAGTCTGCGCGTGCCATCGCCCGTGACGGAGCCGCGCATGCGCCGCGTACGCTCGTTCGCAGTGGCGGCCGCGCGCTGTATGCCGGCGTCGATCCCATCGATGCCATGGGCAATGACGCCAAAGTCGACGCGCTGCGTGCGGTCGACCGTTTCCTGCGCGCGGCCGATCCGCGCGTGCAGCAGGTGACCGTCAGTCTCTCCGGCGGTATCGACACCGTGCTGGTCGCGCGCAGCGACGGGGTGATGGCCTCCGATGTGCGCCCGCTGGTGCGTTTGAACGTGCAGGTGATCGTGGAACAGAACGGCCGTCGCGAATCCGGCTATGCCGGCATGGGCGGCCGCTACGGCTACGCGGAGCTCTTCGCCGACGGCAAGCCGGAAGACCTCGCGCGCGAGGCATTGCGACAGGCACTGGTGAATCTGGAGGCGATCGACGCACCCGCCGGCGTGATGCCGGTCGTGCTGGGCAGCGGCTGGCCCGGCGTGCTGCTGCACGAGGCCGTCGGCCACGGCCTGGAAGGCGACTTCAACCGCAAGGGCACCAGCGTGTACGCCGGCCGCATGGGTCAGCAGGTCGCGTCGAAGGGCGTCACCATCGTCGATGACGGCACGCTGCCCGGACGCCGCGGATCGCTCAACATCGACGACGAAGGCACGCCGACGAACTGCACGACGCTGATCGAGGATGGCGTGCTGGTCGGCTACATGCAGGACACCCACAACGCGCGGCTGATGGGCGTGGCGCCCACCGGCAACGGACGTCGCGAATCGTTCGCGCACTTGCCGATGCCGCGTATGACCAACACCTACATGCTGGCCGGGCAGGACGATCCGGAAGACATGATCCGCTCCGTGAAGAAGGGTCTGTACGCCGTCAATTTCGGCGGTGGGCAGGTCGACATCACCAGTGGCAAGTATGTGTTCTCCGCCACCGAGGCCTACCTGATCGAGGACGGCCGCATCACCGCGCCGGTGAAGGGCGCCACACTGATCGGCAACGGACCGGACACCATGCAGAAGGTGAAGATGATCGGCCACGACCTGGCGCTGGACCAGGGTGTCGGCGTCTGCGGCAAGGACGGGCAGAGCGTGCCGGTTGGCGTGGGCCAGCCGTCGTTGCTGATCGAAGGCCTGACGGTAGGCGGGACGAAGGCGTGATGCGTCCCAGCCTGTCCCTTCTCCCGCCGGGAGAAGGTGCCCGGCAGGGGCGGATGAGGATGCGGCGGAATCCATGACACCTGCATCGCACGGACTTCGGGGAACCCTCACCCCACCCCCTCTCCCGAGGGGACAGGGGCTATTCCGTCTCGTCGCCTTCGGAGGCCTGCGTATCGACCGAGGACAACACCTCGCGCACCTCGCGGAACAGTTCGCGGAAGGCGCGCGGTGGTTTGTTCTTCGCTTTTTCGTCGAGCGCGTTGCGCACCAGTTGACGAAGCTTCTGCCGGTCGGCGGTCGGGAATACGTCCAGCAGGTCCGCCAGCGACTCGTCGCCACCGGACAGCAGGCGATCGCGCCACTGTTCCGCGCGATGCAGCAAGGCGGTTTCGCGGCGTGCGGCTTCACCGCCTTCGTCCATCGCGTCGCGGATCGCCTCGAGCACCTCGTCTTCTTCGCGCCGCATCTGCTTTGCGAGGAACTGCAACTGGCGCTTGTGCGCGATGTGCGACGTGATGCGCTGCGTTTCGACGATGTGCGGCATCAGGTCGTCGGGAATCGGCAGGCGCGCGAGTTGCGCGGGGCCCAGTGCCACCAGCTTTTCGGCCAGGCTGCGGATCTCCAGCGCGTCGCCCCGTTGCTGGGTGCGGCTGGGGCTCAGGAATTCGCCGGTTTCGGGGTCGCGTCCGCGCATGGTGCTGCCTCTTTCTCGCCTCCGTCCCATCGCACGGAGGCCTGGATTCATTCGATCCGGCGCTGCGGGCGCGGATCACAGGACACAAGGATAAAGCATTGAACGCCACCGCCCTGACTTCCCCCGATGACAGCCTGGCCCGGCTCGAACGCCTCGAGGCGCTGTCTCGGCGACTGCTGGAACGTGCACGTGCGCATGGCGCCACGCAGGCCGAGGTGAGTTGCAGCGAGGAAACCGGCCTCAACGTCAGCGTGCGGCTGGGCGATGTGGAAACCGTGGAGTCCACGCGCGACCGCGGCATCGGCGTGACCGTGTACTTCGGCCAGCGCAAGGGCAGTGCCAGCACCGCCGACCTGCGCGAGGACAGCCTGGAGGCCACCGTGGCGCAGGCCTGCGCCATCGCCCGCTATACCGAGGACGACGAGGCCGCCGGCCTTGCCGACGCGACGTTGATGGCGCGTGAGTTTCCGGATCTGGACGTCTGGCATCCGTGGGCGCTCGAGATGGACCATGCCGTCGATCTGGCACTGGCCTGCGAAGCCGCCGGGCGCGACGCCGATGCGCGCATCGAGAATTCCGATGGCGCCTCCATCGGCAGTGGCGAAAGCCTGTCGGTGTACGCCAATTCGCACGGGTTCGTCGGCAGGGAGCGCGACACCCAGCACACGATCGGCTGCGCGCTGATCGCCGGACAGGGCGATGGCATGCAGCGCGACGGCTGGTACAGCACAGCGCTGTCGCATCGTGAACTGGACGACCCGGTCGCCATCGGCCGCAAGGCCGCCGAACGCACCGTGTCGCGCCTGCAGCCGCGTGCGCTGGCGACAGGCGAGTATCCGGTGCTGTTTTCGGCGGAGGTCGCCCGTTCGTTGGTCGGCCACCTGTTGGGTGCGGTCTCCGGCGGCGCGCTGTACCGGAAAGCGAGCTTCCTGCTCGACCACGTGGGGCAGCGCATCTTCCCGGACTGGTTCGCCATCGAGGAACTGCCGCTGCTGCCACACGGCCTGCGCTCGGCGGCGTTCGATGCCGAGGGCGTAGCGACGAGGCGCTCGCACCTTGTCCGCGACGGCGTGCTGGAGCGCTACGTGCTGGGCAGCTATTCGGCGCGCAAGCTCGGCCTGCAGACCACCGGCAACGCGGGCGGCGTACACAACCTGCAGGTGAAGGCCAACGCCGGAGGATTCGACGACCTGCTGGCTGGCATGCGCACCGGGCTGCTGGTCACCGAACTCATGGGGCAGGGCGTGAACGGCGTGACCGGTGACTACTCACGTGGCGCAGCCGGGTTCTGGGTCGAAAACGGGATGCTGGCCTATCCGGTCGACGGCATCACCATCGCCGGCAACCTCAAGGCCATCTTCGCCGGCATCGAGGCGGTGGGGCGCGACGTGGATCGTCGATCGCATGTCGGCATCGGCTCTGTCCTGGTGGGCAGGATGACCGTGGCGGGCGAGTAGCGACGCGCGATCGCGCGTCCATGGCCGACGGCGACATCGTTACCCGTTATGCTTGGCATGCGGAGTGCTGCGGGGGATCGCGGCGCTCGACCGCCCACCCACACACTTCGGGGAATCATCCAGATGAGCGAATTCGACAACGTCACAGCACCTCCGCCGCCGGCCACCGGCGATGCACCGCAGGACCAGCGCACCATGTCGCTGCTGGCGCACCTGCTGGGCATCATCACCGGACCGATCGGCGCGCTGATCATCTGGCTGGTCAGCAAGGACGACGCGTCCAAGGGCTTCGTGGTCGACCAGTCCAAGGAAGCGCTGAACTTCCAGATCACGGTGTTCATTGCCATCGTCATCTCGTGGATCCTGGCCTTCGTGCTGATCGGCCTGCTGCTGATGCCGCTGGTGGGCATCGCCAACCTGGTGCTGTGCATCATCGCCGGCATCAAGGCCAACAATGGCGAGTCCTACCGGTATCCGTTCGCGCTGCGCCTGATCAAGTAATCGATCATCACGCGTCATGGAGAAGCCCGGCCTCTGCCGGGCTTTTTTATTGTTAGGTGTAAAGCCGTGGACAGGTGCCTAGAATCCAGCGCATCCGGCGCGTGCGTGTCGCCAACAGCGATGCAGCGGCACCGTGGTTCGTCCGACTCACAACAAGGAACCTGCATGTCCACCTCGAACGTTTCACCGGAAGAACGCTCCGCAGCCCTCATCACCTATCTGCTCACCGCTTTCCTCGGCGTCCTCGGCGCAGTGATCGGCTGGGCCGTGTTCAAGGACAAGGGACCGTTCGCCAAGGACCAGACTACCGAAGCGCTCAACTGGGCGATTTCCATCACGATCGCGTTCGTCCTGCTGTGGATCCTGGTGTTCGTGCTGGCCATGGTCTCCCCCAAGCTCGCCCTGGTGGGCAGCCTGCTGTACCTGGTGCTTGCGCTCGCCAGTTTCGTGCTGAGCATCATCGCGGCGCTCAAGGCCAACAACGGCATCGCTTATCGCTTTCCGTTCGCCCTGCGCCTGATCAAGTAATCCGTCACCGCGAAGAAAAAGCCCGGCATCGCCGGGCTTTTTCCTTTTGTGCCGTCGCTCAATGCGAGCGATGGATCGCCAGGTCGCCGAGTGCCCGCAGGGCATCGGCGTGATGGTCATAGACCGAAAGCGTCTCGCGCATCCGCGCATCGAGTTCCATCAGTTTCGCTTTCGCGCCCTCCATGCCGAGCAGGGCGGGGTAGGTCGACTTCGCCTGCGCTACGTCCTTGCCGGCGGTCTTGCCCAACTGGTCGGAACTGGCCTCGATGTCGAGGATGTCGTCGCGCACTTGGAACGCCAGGCCCAGCGCGGTGGCGAAGTCGTCCAGCCGCGCGAGCGAGCCGGCATCGGCGGCGCCGGCCAGCGCGCCCATGCGCACGGCGGCGCGGATCAGTGCGCCGGTCTTCAGCGCGTGCATCCGTTGCAGATCATCCAGCGACTGTCGAGCGCCGGTGGCGTCGATGTCGAGCGCCTGGCCGCCGCACATGCCGGCCGCGCCGGAGGCGTGCGCGAGCGTGGCCAGCCAGTGCACGCGCAGCGTGGCGTCCACGTCGGCCGCTGAGAGGTGTTCGAACGCCTGCGTCTGCAAGGCGTCGCCGGCGAGGATGGCAGTCGCTTCGTCGAAGGCGATGTGCACGGTGGGCTTGCCGCGGCGCAGGTCGTCGTCGTCCATCGCCGGCAGATCATCGTGCACCAGCGAATAGGCGTGGATCAGCTCGACCGCGATGGCAGGTGCGTGCAGAGTGGCTTCGTCCGCCCTCAACAGCGTGCCACTGGCATAGACCAGCAGCGCCCGCATGCGTTTGCCGCCACCCAGCACGGCGTGTCGCATGGCGGCATGCAGGCGCTGCGGGGCCACGTCGGGCGGTGGCAGCGCATGGTCCAGGTGGTCTTCCAGCGCCGCCGCCCAGGCGGCGAAACGCGGGTCAGCGGCCATCGGGCGCGGGCGCGAAGGCTTCGCCGTTCTCCGGCTGTTCCGGATCGCTGAGCAGGCGCACGCGCAGTTCGGCCTGCTCGAGCGCGGCCTGGCATTGCCGGTACAGGCCCACGCCGCGCTCGTAGGCGGCGAGCGAAGCCTCCAGGCTGAGGTCGCCGTGTTCCATCTTCTCGACCAGTTGCTCGAGCTCGTCCAGCGATTGCTCGAAATGGGCGACGGGTGAGGCGTCTGCGGGGGTCTTCTTTGCCATGCCGCAAGTGTGGGGATCGCCTGCGGTCAGGTCAAACATCCGGGCGGTTTCAGCCGCGTTGCCATGCCAGGCGGCGGTCGCGGGCACGCAGCCAGGCGTCGCATTCGGCGGACAGGACAAGGCCGCCTGCGGCCCAGAGGACATCGCCACGCCAGAGCAGCGGCAGCTGGCGCCGTTCCCACGGCGGGATGCCCAATGACTGCAGCACGTCCTTCAGCGCATGCCGGTGCGACCGGCCGGGCAGGAGGATGTGCTCGCCGCCGCTCCGGGCGGTCAGCCGCATGGGCACATCGAAGGAGGCGCTGTCGCCTTCCAGCCAAAGGGCGCCGCCGTCGGGCAGCGCGAGCGGCGCGGTGCCGTCCCAGTCCGTCTGCCAGTCGTCCGGCAAGGCGGCACGCACGCGCTCGGCATGCAGCAGGCCACGCCAGCGCCGCACGACGGCCCCTTGCCACGCAAATTCGGCGTGTGCGTCGGGGCGCGCCTCGAGCAGGCAAGCCTCCACCTGTGCCACGCCCTCGGCGGGCAGCGGAGGCAATGACAGGTGGTGGGTCCAGCATCTGAGCACGCGTGCGCGTGCAGCCGGACTCGCCGCCCGCAACGGTGCGACGTTCAACGCAGCAGGATCGCCCGTGGCGGCGCGGGCGAGCAGGTCGCGATCCTGCTGCGCCAGCAGGTCGGCCGCCGCCGCGCTCAGGGCTGCGCTGCGTGCGAAGGCCGCGTCCGCATGCGGCCAGCGCTCCCGCAGCAACGGCATCACCTGATGGCGCAGGAAGTTGCGGTCGAACGCCATGCTTCCGTTGCCGGGATCTTCGATCCATTGCAGCGCATGGACGCTGGCGTACGACTGCAGCACGGCACGCGGTGTATCGAGTAAGGGGCGCCATTGCCATCCCGCGCCGAAAACACGCCAAGGACGCATGGCCGCCAGGCCATCCGGACCGGAGGCGCGCAGCGCCCGCAGCAGGAAGGTTTCGGCCTGGTCGTCGCCGTGATGTGCGGTGGCCAGGATGTCGCCCGGGGCCATGACGGAAACGAACGCGTCATGACGCGCGCGACGTGCCGCTGCCTCCAGGCCCTCGCCGCGCGACATATCGACCTGCACGCGATGCACCTGCAACGGTACGCCGAGCGCGCTGCAGGTCGCGTCGCAGTGCACCGCCCAGGCATCGGCATCCGGCTGCAATCCGTGGTGCACGTGGATCGCATGGAGTCCGTGTGCGCGCGCGCCGGAATCCTGCGCCAGGCGGTGCAGCAATACCGTCGAATCCAGTCCGCCACTGAAAGCCACCCACACGCGACCCGCTACCGGCGGCGGCGACAGGTCGAGCGAAGGGGGGGCAGGACGCGGCATGCGTCCATGCTAGCGGTGGAGCGCGCGATGTGCAGCCGTCACGCGGCGATCGGTTGAGCGTTGACGGTGCGTGAACCGGCATCGGGCGACGATGGTGGCGTCACTGACACGAAGGAGAATGCATGACGGCTTCCACTGCCTCATCCCTCGCAGAAACCCGGCGGCAGCACGCGCTGGACCGTTACCACGTGGTCGACAGCCTGCCCGCCACGGCCTTCGACGACCTGGTGACGATCGCCGCCGCGCTCTGCGGCACGCCCATCGCGGTGGTCTCGCTGATCGACCGGGATCGCCAGTGGTTCAAGGCACGCCTTGGGCTGGACGACCACGAGACCACGCGCGACACCGCCGTCTGTGACCACGCGATCCGGCAGCCGGACGAAGTGATGGAGGTGCAGGATCTCAGCGAGGACGCACGCTTTATCGACTTTCCCATCGTGACCGGCGACATCAAGGCGCGGTTCTATGCCGGCATGCCGCTGGTGACCGGCAACGGCGAGGCGATCGGGACCGTCTGCGTGGTCGATACGCAGCCACGCCGGCTCAGTGGCCAGCAGAAGACATCGTTGCGATCGCTGGCCCGCGTCACGATGGCGTTGTTGGAGGCGCACCGGATACAGCACGACGCACTGGCACTGGCCGCGCTGCAAGCGGACACCGCCGTCGCCGTGACCGAGGTGGCGAAGGCGTCGGCCTACGCGGTGGCCATCATCGAACTGCAGGGCATGGCGGACGCCGCGCGGCGGTTGGGGGAGCGCACGCTGGAGCGGCAGCTGCAGGGGCTGGCGATGGATTTCGATGCTTGTGTGAAGCCGGCAGCCGGCGATCAAGTCGGTCGCGTGACCGGTAGTCCGGAGTACGTCGCGCTGCTTCACGGCGATGACGCGGATGCGCGCGTGCAGGCACTTCGTGAGGCGGCGCGGCACGCGGGCCAGCGCGAGGGCCTGTCGTTGCTCGTCGGTGCAGCAACGGCCAAGGCGGGCGAACCCATGCATCTTGTCTACCTGCGCGCGGAGGAAGCCCTCAGTCAGCAGAAGGATGCGGTCGCCGAGGGGCGCGCTGCCGCCTGACGTGGCAGGGCATCCGTCGCAGGAGGGCGGTCACGGCGCCCGCGCAGCAAGCTGGGACCGCTCGGCCTGGCACGACATGCTGGCTGGCGCTGCAGCGAGGCAGGCGCAACCGGTCCACCGCCAGCGTCGGGATCGCGCTGTCTCGACGGGCCGTCGTTACTCGCGATCCAGCGAGGTCGATGGCGCCGCGCGTGCGGCGCACGACGATCTGCGGCATGCTCGTCACCCGTTCGGGCAGCCGCTGGAGAAGCATGTCTCGCTTTCGTCGTTCCGTCGTCCACGTGCTCGTGACGCTGATGATCATCATCCCCGCGGCGTCGCTGTCGATGTATGCCTTCAATCCCTTCGGCGCGCGCTCGCTGGATCCGCGGCAGCGCATCCTGGGGCATGGCCTGTACCGGGTGCCTTCGTCCAGCATGCTGCCTGGCATCGTGCCCGGTCAGGTGCTGTTGACGCGCGCTGGCTACTACACCCGTCATCTGCCCCAGCGCGGTGACGTAGTGACGCTGTTCGTACCCGAGCACGAGGGGCAGGTGTGGCTGCAGCGCGTCGTCGGCCTGCCCGGTGAACGGGTAGGGATCGTCGACGGCAAGGTGTTCATCAACGGCGTTGCGCTGGATGAGCCCTACGTCGCGGCGGAGAACGTCAGCACGGACTATTCGCTGGCATTCGCCCCGATCCGGGTGCCGGAGGGACACTACTTCATGATGGGCGACAATCGCGACAACAGCGTGGACAGCCGGCTGCAACCCATGACACGGCACGAGGACATCACCGGCCGTGTCGTGGGCAAGATGTTCTGACACGATCTACGCGTGCGGCAACGTGGCCAGCTCCCGCTTCGCCACCTCGATCCAGTCCCTTTGCTCACGCTGGTAGTAGCGTGGTGCGGCCTCGGAGCGGTCCAGGATTTCCTGGAAGACGTTGCGCGCGCGGGTGTGCTCTCCCTGGCGTTTCAGCAATAGTCCGAAGCGGGCGCGTGCTTCTTCGCCGGGATAGCCCTGCACGACGGCCTCGTACTCGTGGATCGCAGCGGCGGCATCAGAGGTATCTTCCACGGCCCGTGCGTACAGCAGATGGCCGTCGGCGGAACGGAAGCCGGGATTTGCCGCGATCAGGGCGTCCAGCGTGGCGCGCGCCTTGGCCGACTCGCCCAGGCCGAACTGCGCCTTCGCCAGTCCCAGCATCAGGTCGGGATCGCTGGCGTACAGGCCCTTGAGCGCCTGTTCGTACAACTCGGCGGCATGTGCGTAGTCGCCGCTGCGCAGGCTTTCTTCGGCCAGTCGGCGACGGTTTTCCGGCGTGTCCGACGCTTTCAGCAGCTTGGCGGCGTCGCGCCGGTCGCGCTCGGGGTCGATGCGGTTGCGCACGTTGCGTACCGTGCGTCGCGCCGATGGGTTGTGCCGCAGGTCGGGCAGGATCTCGGCGATGAAGTACACGATCACCGAGAGGAACGGGAACACCAGCAGGATGAAAACCCAGTACAGCGGTCGGCCGGTGCGCACCACGTGTACACAGCAGGCGATCTGCAGGGCGTAGGTCAGCAGCAGGAGTGGGCTCATGCGGGAAGCGGATTGGCCGTGGAACGCCAAGCATCCGCCATACGCGTGACCGGCGCCAGCACGGGGGCATGGGTCGATGGCGTGCGCTTCGCGGTGGGATGTGCGGCGCCGGTCACAGCGTTGCGGGCGAACGCTCTGCGACGATGCCGCGTCCGACCATCGGATGGCGGGCGCCGGCTTCGGGGAAAGAAGCGAGCGCACCGCCGACGTTCCCCACGCGTCCCTCTGGAGTCGGTGTCCGATGCATCTCCCCGTGTTCGTCCGGTGCCACCGTGCGCCGGTTTTTTCCGTGTTGGCCGTCGTGGCACTGGCCGCGTGCTCCGCTCCGTCCGACCAAGCCGACGACGCGCCGTTCTGGAGCCGCGCGCGGCCCGCGTCGGCATCCCCGGCATGGATGGCCGGTGGCACGGCGACGACGGCGTCCGCCGAACCGCAGGCGGCTCCGCCGCAGAACATCAACGTCGATCCCGTGCCCGCGGGCCGCTACCGCATCGCCAGTGTGCTGAGTGGGCTGTGCATCGAGATCCGCGATGGCAGCACCGCCAACGGCACCCCGTTGGTGCAGTCGGCCTGCGATGCGACCCTGCATCGCCAGTTCTTCGACATCGCCGAGACCGCGACCGGCCAGTACCGCCTGCGCAACCTGGCGACCCAGAAGTCCGCCGACATTCCCGGCGGATCGGGCGCCGATCACGTCACCGTGCAGCAGTGGGACGACAACGGCAGCGGGGCGCAGCGCTTCCGCCTTCAGCGTGTCGACACCAGTGACCGGTACCGCATCGTCAACGTCAACAGCGGGAAGTGCCTCGGCATCGTCGGCGCGTCGACGGCGACGGGTACCAGCGTCGAACAGATCACGTGTGCCGCGGTGCCGGCACAGCAGTTCCACTTGGGCGCGGGCGAGCCTGAAGCGGTGCGCCAGAACGGATCGCAGCCGCTGCTTCCGCCACCGCGGCCGGTGCCGCCCTCGGCGGTCTACCAGCCGCTGCTCTGGCCCGACGACGCCGCCCCGATCCATGCCACCCAGGACGACGGCACGCTGGTGACCCACGTCGGCGGCCGCGTGCGCGACCGCCATGCACGCGAGCCCATCGTCGACGACAGCTACCAGGTGTTCCCGCCGCACTACTTCGAACGGCGCACGCACGAGATCCTGATCTACGACGACGCCGTGCCCGGCACCTCGGGCGAACAGCGCATCCTCACCGTGGTGGTGAAGCCGCAGCATTACTGGTACGGCACCAACTTCCGGCACGGCTACATCGGGCGCCGCAGCGAGGACCCGCTGGAACCGACCTCGGTCGCGCTTTACGCCGACAACGGCGGCATGAAGCTGCTGCCCGGCGGCATGGCCACGCAGACGCCGATCGCCAACTACGCGCAGCTGGGACAGGACCCCAACAGCAACTACACGCCGCCGGCCGGTGCGCCGGGCAATGCCTTCGTGCTGGTCAAGGAGATCCGCACCGCCGCCAACGAAGGACACCGGGCGCTGCGCAAAGGCGACCTGGTCGAATTCGAGCTGGGCATTTTCCTGGCCGGCAATCCCGACATCATCGGGCGCTTCAACTACTACGCCGAAGCGCTGGTCTACCGCGCGGGATCGCACGGCATCGTGTCGTGGTTCCGCGGGCCCGGCTATGGCGTGCAACGTCCGCTGGACGCGCTGGCGATGCCGGCGGAGGCACTCAGTGCAGGACCGTGGATGACGCTGCACGAAGACACCTCCAGCGAGCCGTTCCGCATGCTGCAGCAGGCCTCGCACAACATCGCCGGCTACAACATGCAGCCGTGGGCGGAGGGGCGGCGGTTGATCCACACCTCGTTCGCCAGCGGTCGCCATTCGGAGGAAAGCAACACCATTTTCTCCGCGCATGCCGGCAAGACTGCCCCCCGCTTCTCGCAGACGCGCTGCGTCGATTGCCACACCGGCAACGGCCGCAGTTCGCCGGTGGTGGGCGCACCGCTGAACCGGCTGGGCGTCTTCGTTGGCGTGGCGGGCGACGGCACGCAGGCACCGGACGCGCGCTTCGGCTTGCGCCTGCAGCAGGGCACCTATCGCGAAGCCGGCACGGACATCGACGGCCGCGAGGCCGAACTGGTGCTGACGGGTCATACCGAACTTCCCGGCCGCTACGCAGACGGTGCCGGCTATGTACTGCGCCGGCCGACCTACGCGTTGCGTGATCGCGCGGGTCAACCGCTGCCGTTGCCGACGGCGCTGTCGGTACGCGTGGCGCCGTCGCTGATCGGACTGGGTCTACTGGAAGCGGTGCCCGAGCAACAACTGGAACGTCTGGCGCTCGCGCAACAGGGCGATCCCGACGGCGTCGCCGGCCGCCTGCAGATCGTCGCCGATGCGCGCGATGCCGGCGCCAGTCGCGTGGGCCGCTTCGGCTGGAAGGCAGGGGTCGCGACGCTCGAACAGCAGGCCTCGCTCGCCTTCAATACCGACATGGGCGTCACCTCGCCGCTGATGCCGTCGCTGGAATGCGCGCGCGGCAACCAGGGCACCGCGTGCGCGCAGGTCGATACCGGCAGCGCGAAACTGACGGCCGCCGACATCCACCAGACCACGCTCTACCTCAGTCTGCTCGGCGTGCCGCCGCGGCGCGATTTCGACAATCCGCTGGAACAGGACGCGCAGGCGCGTGCGCGGCTACTGCGCGTGAAGCGCGGTGCTCAGTTGTTCGACGCCGCGCGCTGCAGCACCTGCCACGTGCCGGAACTGCGGACCGGCCACCATCGTTTCGTCGAGCTGCGTTACCAGACCATCCGGCCGTACACCGACCTGCTGTTGCACGACATGGGGCCGGACTTGGCCGACACCTACGTCGAAGGCCGCGCCACCGCCCGTGAGTGGCGTACAGCGCCGCTGTGGGGGCTCGGCCTTGCGGCCAGCATCGATCCGAACGTGCGCTACCTGCACGATGGCCGCGCCGCCACGCTGGAGGAGGCCGTGCTGTGGCATGGCGGACAGGGAACGGCAGCGAAGCAGCGGTTCGAGGCGATGAGCGCCGAGGACCGGCGGGCGCTGGTAGATTTCCTCAGGTCGTTGTGACCCCGCGCTGTCCTGCCGGCGGTCAGCGCCGGTCGGGACACGCCTGCTTCGACAGCCGCGCCAGCGCGCGCGACAGCGCGGTATCGGCATCGAATCCTCCGGCCTTCGTGGCGAGGTGGCGATAACGGTCGGCGAAGCGTTCCGGACGACACACAGGGTCGTAGTAGGACGGACCCTTCATCAGCGCGATCAGCAACAAGCGTTCCTCGGGCACCAGATCGGCCAGCGGCCGGCGATACCAGACCTGCGCCGCCTGCTCGATGCCCCGGGCGTTGCGGCCGAATCCGGCTTTCGCCAGCACCGTGCCCACCATGTCATCCACGCGCCAGTGCCGGCTGACATGGACGGAAGCGGCCAAGTTGACGAGATGCCAGTGCGTCGCACTTGCTGTCGACGATTCCCGCGTTGCCAGCATTCGCCCTGCATGACCGAGCAACCGCAGCTGCTCGTCGAGCGGTTCGCGTTGCTTGCCGGAGACATGCCACAGCCGGTAGCCCCAGACGCTGACGGGATCGAGGCGCGGCACGTCACCGATATCGACATCGCCGGCTTCGACCTTGAGAAACAGCGCACGCACGTCGGTCGGCGCACGGTATCGGCTTGGTTTGAGATCGTCGGGAAGCCGGGACGTGCCCATCGCGTGCAGGCCGAAGCACAACCCCACGACCAGCGCGACGAGCACCAGCAAGGTGCCGAGGAGGGCTCTGGACCAGGCCATCCCCGGCAGCGACTCAGGCCGCTTCGTACGCGCCGTAGCCGCGCAGGCGCTCGTAGCGCTTCTGCAGCAACTGCTCGACCGGCAGTTGTTCCAGTGCGTCCAGTTCGTTGAGCAGCACGGCCTTCAGGCGGACCGCCATCTGGCGCGGGTTGCGATGCGCGCCGCCGATGGGTTCGCGCACGACCTTGTCGACCAGGCCGAGCGCGCTGAGGCGCTTGGCGGTGAGACCGAGCTGTTCGGCGGCATCCTTGGCCTTGGCGGCGTCCTTCCACAGGATCGACGCGCAGCCTTCCGGCGAGATCACCGAATAGGTGCCGTATTCCAGCATCAGCGTGCGGTCGCCGACGCCGATGGCCAGCGCGCCACCGCTGCCGCCTTCGCCGATCACGGTGCAGATGATCGGGATCTTCAGCTCGGCCATTTCCATCAGGTTGCGCGCGATGGCTTCGGACTGGCCGCGCTCTTCCGCGCCCACGCCCGGGTACGCACCGGGCGTGTCGATGAAGGTCAGCAGCGGCAGTTTGAAGCGCTCGGCCATCTTCATCAGGCGCAACGCCTTGCGATAACCCTCGGGGCGCGGCATGCCGAAGTTGCGCGCGATCTTGCTCTTGGTGTCGCGGCCCTTCTGGTGGCCGATGATCATCACGCTGCGGCCATCGATACGGCCCAGGCCGCCGACGATGGCGGAATCGTCAGCGAACGCGCGGTCGCCTGCCAGTTCCTGGAACTCGTCGCAGAAGACCTTGATGTAGTCCAGCGTGTACGGGCGTGCCGGATGGCGGGCCAGCTGCGATACCTGCCACGGCGACAGGTCGCGGAAGATCTGCGCGGTGCGCACGCGCAGCTTGTCCTGCAGGGCGTGGACCTCGGCATCGACATTCACCGCCGGGCCGGTGCTGGCGGCGCGCAGGTCCTGGATCTTGGCTTCCAGATCGGCGATGGGCTGTTCGAAATCGAGGTAGTTCGGATTCATCTGCGGGCCATGGGCCGGAAAGGGGGAAAGTGTAGCCGAAGCGCTTCGGCGGTCACGTACGGGGGGGTAGGGCCGCCATGGCGCACGCGTGGTGCGTCAGTTCGCCCAGGGACGGCTGAAAGCGGGCTTGGCCGCGCGCACGCCCGGCATCGATCGCAGGGCATCGAGCAGTTCGGCATCCACGCGCACCGCCTTCTGGCCGTTGAGGTCCAGCATGCCGGCGATGGCCGTGCCGTCGGTGGCCATCAGCAGATCCAGGCGCAGGGGAGTGCCGCCCGGGCGATGGCGCGAAAGCAGCGCATCCACGCGCTCCCACAGGCCGGGCACGCGCAGGTCCAGCCGTAGTTGCAGACGCTGCGCATGCTGTTGGCAGAGCTGTGCGTAGTCCCACACCTGCCGGATGCGCAGGCTGTAGCCGCCACTGAATTCGTCCTCGCGCAGACCACCCTTGATGACCAGCACGCGGTCGCGCGTCATCAAGGCGCCGAACTCGGCCAGCGCGTCGGAGAACGCACTGCATTCGATGCGGCCACGGCCGTCTTCCAGTTGCACGAAGACCTGGCTGTCGCCCTTGCGGCGGATACCGACGACCTGGCCGGCGACGATCGCGTTGACCTCCGGCCGCCAGCCCTTCTTGTCGCCGCCGGACGAACTGGACCAGATGCGGTCCAGTTCGCTCAGGTCGTTGCCGACCAGCGATCGCAGGTCGTCGCGATACGGGTCCATCGGATGGCCGCTGAGGTAGTGGCCCAGGGTTTCGCGCTCGCCATGCAATACCTGAATGAGCGGCCACTCGTCGGTGTTCGACAGTTCGACATGGATGTCGTCGCCACCGCTGCTGGAACCGAACATGTCGACGATGCCGGCATTGCGGTTCTTGCTGATCTGGTCGATGGCTTTCAGCACTTCCGGCAGCTGCAGCGCCAGCGAGGCGCGATTGCGGCCCAGCGCATCCAGCGCACCGGCATTGATCAGCGCTTCCAGCGCACGCTTGTTGAGCTTGGAAGAATCGGCGCGTTTGCAGAAGTCGAGAAGATCACGGAAATCGCCACCTTCGCGGCGCGCTTCGACAACGCTCTCGCAGACGCCCTGGCCGACGCCTTTCACCGCGCCAAGGCCGTAGCGGATGGTGTTGGCGTCGGTGGCGACGAACATGAAGTCCGAGTGGTTGACGTCCGGCGGCAGCACGTTCAGGCCCAGGCCGCGCGCTTCGTCGAGGAAGGCGACCACCTTCTCGGTCTTGTCCATGTCCGACGACAGCGTGGCGGCCATGAACTCGGCGGGATAATGCTTCTTCAGCCACGCGGTCTGGTAGGCGACCAGCGAGTACGCGGCGGCGTGCGACTTGTTGAAGCCGTAGCCGGCGAACTTCTCCATCAGGTCGAAGATCTCGTCGGCCTTGCGCTCGGAGACGCCCCCCTTCGCGGCGCCCTCGCGGAAGATTTCGCGGTGCTTGGCCATTTCGGCCGGCACTTTCTTGCCCATCGCGCGACGCAGCAGGTCGGCGCCGCCCAGCGAGTAGCCGCCGACGATCTGCGCCATCTGCATGACCTGCTCCTGGTAGACCATGATGCCGTAGGTCTCCTCCAGCATGGTCCGCGTGCGCGGGTCGGGGTACTCGAATTCCTCGCGACCGTGCTTGCGCTCGACGAACGACGGGATCATGTCCATCGGGCCGGGGCGGTACAGCGCGTTCAGCGCGATCAGGTCCTCGAAGCGGTCGGGCTTGGCTTCCTTCAGCGCGCGCCGCATGCCGGTGGATTCGAACTGGAACACCGAGCCGGTGTTGCCGTTGGCGAACACGTCGCGATAGACGCTGGCATCGTCCAGCGGGATCGTGGTGATGTCCACCGGCGGCACACCCGAGCGCGCGTGGCGCAGGTTGATCGCCTTCACCGCCCAGTCGATGATCGTCAGCGTGCGCAGGCCGAGAAAGTCGAACTTCACCAGGCCGACCGCTTCCACGTCGTCCTTGTCGAACTGGGTGACCGGATTCTTGCCGCGCCCGCCTTCGTCGTGTTCGGCGAACAGCGGGCAGAAGTCCGACAGCGGCGACGGCGCGATCACCACGCCGCCCGCGTGCTTGCCGGCATTGCGGGTGAGGTCTTCCAGCTGGCGCGCCAGGTCGATCAGGTCGCGGACGTCGTCCTCGTCGCGGTAACGGTCGATCAGTTCCTGCGACGACGCTTCACTGCTGCCTTCGCCCATCGCGTCCTTCAGCGTTACGCCGAGGATGTTCGGGATCAGTTTGGCGACACCGTCGACCAGGCCATACGGGAAGCCGAGCACGCGACCGGCATCGCGCACCACCGCCTTCGCCGCCATCGTGCCGTAGGTGATGATCTGGCTGACGCGGTCGCGGCCGTACTTGCGCGCCACGTAGTCGATCACCTCGTCGCGGCGATCCATGCAGAAGTCGATGTCGAAGTCGGGCATCGACACGCGTTCCGGGTTGAGGAAGCGCTCGAACAGCAGGCCGTACGGAATCGGGTCCAGGTCGGTGATCTGCAGCGCCCACGCCACCAGCGAGCCGGCGCCGGAACCGCGGCCCGGGCCGATCGGAATGCCGTGGTTCTTGCCCCACTGGATGAAGTCGGCCACGATCAGGAAGTAGCCGGGGAAACCCATCTTGCAGATGGTGTCCAGTTCGAAGTCGAGCCGCTTTTCGTAGTCCTCGCGCGTGTGGCCAGGGGCGAGCGGATTCCTATCCAGTCGCGCCTTGAGTCCTTCGTGCGACAGGCTGCGGATCCAGCTGTCCAGCGTTTCGTCGTCCGGCACCGGATACGCGGGCAGGAAGTAGGTGCCCAGCCGCATCTCGATGTTGCACCGCTGCGCCAGCGCCAGCGTGTTGTCGATCGCATCGGGTACGTCGGCGAACAGCTCGGCCATCTGGTCGGCCGACTTCATGTACTGCTCGGCGCTGTACTCGCGCGGACGCTTGGGGTCGTCCAGCACGCGCCCCGAGGCGATGCAGACACGGGCCTCGTGCGCATCGAAATCGTCGGGCGAGAGGAATCGCACGTCGTTGCTGGCGATCACCGGCAGGCCGCGCGTCCCGGCGGCGTGCAGCGCGAAGGCGTTGAACGCGTCCTCACCGTCGCGCTGCGTGCGCGTCAGTTCCAGGTGCAGGTCGTCGCCGAAGGCGCGTTGCCAGTCGGCGAGGTGCTGTTCGGCCAGGTCATGGCGACCAGTCAGCGCCAACCGACCGGCGAGGCTCTGCCGGCCCATGATCGCGAACAGGCCCTGGTGGTCGGTGCGCAGCCAGTCCGGCTCGATGGCGACCCCGTCGGTGCGATGACCTTCCATCCATGCGCGCGACAGCAGACGCGACAGCGACAGGTAGCCTTCGCGGTCGCGGCACAGCAGGGTCACCGGCCAGGGGGCCTCGGTACCGTCGGCCACCAGCAGGTCGGCGCCCGCGATGGGCTTGATGCCCACGCCTTCGGCGGCCTTGTAGAACTTCACCAGCGCGAACAGGTTGTTGCGGTCGGTGACCGCCAGCGCCGGCATGCCCAACTCCACCGCCCGACTCAGCAGATTGGCCTGTTTGGCCTTCTTGGGGTCGGCATGATCCGGCTTCTCGGGCACGCGGATGATCGAATCCGCAAGCGAGAACTCGGTGTGCAGGTGGAGGTGGACGAAACGGGAAGACATGCCGGCACGGGGTACTGTCAGGGCAGCGTACCGGCGGGGGTGGGGTG
>CAMPIO010000047.1 GCA_946886405.1 uncultured Pseudoxanthomonas sp. | reverse complement strand
CCGTGTGGGGCCCCCTCCACCTGGACCCCCCGCTGGGGTGTTTTGTAGCGTGGGGGGCGTTTTTTGGGTTGGGGTTTGGGTTGTTTGGGTGTGCTACCCCCCCGCGACAGCTTGCGCACCGTGCGCTCGGGCTCGAGACCTTCATCGACGGTGCCGCGCAACGACACCGGCGGCGCGAAGCGTACGATGGTGCCGCGGCCGTTCAACAGGATCGCCAGCAGGCGGCGGAAACGGCCGACGATGGCCCAGTTCTCGGAGAACAGCACCGAGAACCAGCCGCTCTGCTTGTCGGGTGCGCGGCCGACGAAGATCGACACCGGCACCAGTTGCACGTCCAGCGCCGGCGTGGCGCGGTGCGCTTCCAGCAGGCGCGCCAGCGAGCCGGAGTGGGTCTTGGCGCTGACCTGGTCGGGGATCAGCGTGCTGGCGTTGCGACGCGACAGCGCCACATACGCGCGCTTGCGACCGAGCGGATTTCCGCCGACCGGCAGCGGGACCAACGGCGAGGGCAACCCGGCATCGCGGCACGCGCGATCGAGGATCAGCGCATTCGACAGGCCATAGTCTTCCAGCACATAGCAGACCGGGCGGCCATCAAGAAGATCGGCGGGCACGCCAGGCTCGATGTTCAGCGCCAGCCACGGATCGGCCAGGCGGCCCAGCAGCCGCGCCCACAGCGGGCGTTTCACCTGCCTGACGGCCGTCGAAGGCGCCATCGGAACGCCTGGAGTCCCCGGCACGCCGCCGCCTTCCCTCGGATCCTGGGAGGTGTCGGACGCAGGCGCATCCGTGGCGGCCGGTTTCTTCTCCGGCGGCGTCGGTGTCGGACCGTCCGGGAACGGCAGGGAATTCTGTTCAGGCATCGGCCGCATTATGGCCCACGCCCATGGCGGGCTGGGAAGCGGTTACCGCATGCTGCGAGCGCCGTCTGCGGGCTCCGGCGCTACGCGGGACGCCGCCAGGGGCGGTGCAAGTGGCTGAAACGCAACGGTTCAACGCCCCCGGTAGGGTTCGCAACCCACGCCGTCGTTGTCGCGGTCCAGGTGCGACCCATAGCCGGGATCGCCCCGTCGCACGGGCGCCGCCCCGTGCGCGCGGGCGTCGTCGCAGTTGCGGAAGGTGCGTGAGGGCGCGGGTTCGCGCAGGCGGGAGGGAGCGGCAGGCGTCCATCGCGGATCGACGGCGGGCGCACGTGGCGCGGCACGGGCAGGGGCGACGTCACGATGGCAGTGGTGTTCGCCGGTCTTGCGGTTCGCATGACAACCCTGCTTGTCGAGGCCGCCCGGATGCGCGTGTGTGGCAAAGACGCCCGCCAGCAGTCCCGCCACCGCAAGGCATACCCGCGCATAGCGCTCCTGAACCATCAGGGCGACGTTGACTTCTCGCCTTCGTCGGGCTGCGCGGGCAGGACCTCCGTCGAGGGCACCGCTGCCAGCACATCCTCGGCATGCTTCAGATAGTCGGTGAGATACCACCGGCCGCCGCGTCGCGTCAGGCTGACCACGGTGTCGATTTCGCGTTCGCCGAGCGGGTAGTGGATACGCACGGTGGCGGTGTCGCCTTTTTCTTCGACCAGACCGGTGCGCAGGTCGGCGAAGGTGGTATCCAGCGGCAGCCCGTAGCGCGTGAAGGTCGCCTTGGCTTCGATGAAGAACGGCGTCAGCCGCTGCAGGCTGGCGACCATGCCGGCGTCGTTGAGCGCTTCCTCGCGGATCAGTCCACTCTTGCGTGCCGCGGGCGCCAGGCGTGCCAGCGAGGTGCGTGCCAGCGCGGCATCGCCGAGCGGCGCGCGCTGTGCCCAGTCACCCAGCGCAGCAATCACCTGCGCGTAGTGGTCACGTTCTTCCTGGGTGTAGTCGCCCTCGTTCTTCACGTACTGCACGCCGAACAGCCCCAGCGTGCGCGCAGCCTCTTTCAGGTCGCGATCCTGGCGTGCGAACTGGCGGTCGAAGCTGCGCTGCAGCGTCTTCTCCGCGTCCTTGGCCGAGAGCGCGGCCAGCATCGGCACCAGCTTGTCCTCCAGGGGAAGCTCGGTCAGCGGCCAGCGGCTCTGGCCGGCGCGCCAGGCGGTATCCAGTCGCGCATGGAGGTCCGGCGGAACGGCATCGCGCGCGAACCCGACCAGATCGTTGCGCTGCAGGTGGGCCGCCAACTGGCGCACGGCGGCGGCCGGGCCGCTGGCGGCGCCGGCAAGCTCCTCCGGCTCACGCTTCTTGCAGGCGCCCAGCAGCAGCAGCGACAGCCCGAGGGCTGCCAGCACGCGCAGAACGGACGCGGACGGCTTTGGCTTCATGCGGTGTGACTCCCCAGTCGCCCCGCATCTTCGCGGCCAGCGCGGGCGGGCGGCAAGCATGGCCGTCGCAAGTTGCCGGTCGCCGGGCAATAAAAAAGGAGGTCGGGCGCCTTGCGGCGTCGCGACCTCCTGAAATCCGGCCGAAGCCGGAGGACGAAGTGTTGTGGCACATCTCCGGCCCAAGGGCCGGATGCGCACAGCCTACCTGCGCCCGAATGCTAAGGCAATACCTGAAATAGCTATACGTAAGCTATTGAATTAATTGATGGCGCCGGCGATCTCGGTCTGGATGGCCTCGGCCGCGGAGCGCGGATCGCTTGCCTTGCTGATCGGTCGACCCACCACGATGGCATCGGCGCCCAGCGCGAAGGCTTCGGCCACGCCGACGGTGCGCTTCTGGTCGTCGCCGACCGGGCCGCCGGGGCGGATGCCGGGGCAGACGATGGAGAAGCCTGACCCGGTCGCGGCGCGGATCATGCCGGCTTCCTGCCCGGAGCAGATCACTCCGTCGATACCCGCGGCCTGCGCGGCTCGGGCACGTTGAACGACGATGTCGGCCGGTTCGCCGCCGTTGATGCCCATGGCCCGCAGATCCGTACCGTCCATCGACGTCAGTACGGTTACCGCGAGCAGGCGCAGGTCGCCTTCGCGGGCTGCGGCTGCTGCTTCCATCATCCCGGCATGCCAGCCATGGATGGTCGCGTAGGTCACCGGCCAGCGCGACAGGCCGCGGATCACCCCGGCCACGGTGGCGGGGATATCGAAGAACTTCAGGTCGACGAACACCCGCTTGTCGCGGCGCGCCAGTTCATCCAGCACGGTGAAATAGTCGCCACTGGCCAGCAATTCCATGCCGATCTTGTAGAACTGCACCGCGTCGCCTAGCCGGTCGACCCACGCCAGCGCCTCACTGCCGGACGGAGCGTCCAGCGCAAAGATCAGCCGCTCGCGCGCGGTCAGCGCGACGGGACCCCGTGCACTCACGGTGCGTAGTCCAGCGCGTCGCGCTTGGCCTGCGTGCGGGCGGCGGGCGGCTGGTCCCAGGCGTTGTTGAACAGCGCCGGCTCCCACGAGCCATAGGTCGGGTTGGGCAACATCCACCAGCGCTCGCCGAACCAGTCGTCGTAGTCGTCGAACAGGGCCTGGCGGCCGTCGCGGGTGTTGGCTTCCACCTGGACGAAGTCGCCGATCTGGTCGCCGAACTGCATCAACACGCGATACTGCTGCCCGGCCAGGCGGCGTCGGCAGTTCTTCTCGCTGCCGTTCTGCTCGCAGCCTTCCAGCACGGTACCCAGGCCGAGGAACACGCTGTCGTCGGCGACCGGCAGGCCGGCCTCGCGCAGGTTGGCCAGCGTGGCTTCCTTCAGATGCACGGCGCGGTTGGAGATGTACAGGATGGTCACGCCTTTCTCGGCGGCGGCTTTGGCGAAATCCACCACGCCCGGCAGCGGCTTGGCCTTCTTCTCGGCGACCCACTGGTCCCAGCTGATTTCGTCGTATTCCTTGCCGTCGCGGATCAGGCGCGCCTGGTACGGCGAGTTGTCCAGCACGGTCTCGTCCACATCCATCACCACGGCGGGCCTCAGGCCGGTGGCGGCATTGCCGCGTTCGCTCGGGACCAGCGCGTCCCAGTTCTTTTCTTTCAGCGCCACGTCGAGGTGATCGGCAGCGGCGCGGAAGGTCTGCGTGGTGATCGCGCGGTACTCGACCGACGTCTGCACCCATGCCACCGCATTGAGGTTGTCGTGCGTGCCGGTGGGCTTGGGCGTCGCGGCTGCAGCGGGAGCAGGAGTGGCCGTTTCGGCCGCTACCGCTGCGGGTTCTGTGCGTTTGCAGGCGGCCAGGGTCAGCAACGACGCCGCCAGGCCGGCGGCAAGCAGGGAAACGCGCATGGAAGATCCCATTTCGAATGTGCGGGAATTCTAGCTGACCGCTGTTACAGCCGTCGTTCGATGCGGCGGCGCGCGGGTTATCCTGCCGGCCCGTTCCCGTTCCCGATGCCTCCATGGAAGACACCGCGCCCGTCCTGACCTCTGCTGAAGCCCGTCTGCTGGGTTGCCTGATCGAGAAGGAAGCCACCACGCCGGAAACCTATCCGTTGACGGTGAACGCCGCGCAGGTCGCCGCCAACCAGAAGACCGCGCGCGAGCCGGTGATGGCGCTGGATCCGGGGGCGGTGAACCACGCGCTGCGGCAGCTGGAGCAGAAGGGCCTGGCGAAGCAGGTCTTCTCCTCGCGCGCCGAACGCTATGAGCACCGCACGGCGGCGTTCTTCGGCATCCCTCAGCAACAGGCCGTGCTGTTGGGCCTGTTGTTGCTGCGTGGCGCGCAGACCGTGCACGAATTGCTTGCGCGCAGCGAACGTCTCTTCAAGTTCGCCGATGCCGACGATGTGCGCCACCAGCTCGACCGCCTGATCCAGCGCGCACCGGCGCTGGTCGTGCAGATCCCGCGGGGTCCCGGCCAGCGCGAGGATCGCTACGCCCACTTGCTGAGTGGCCCGGTGGACGTGGCGGCAATCGCGGCGCGACTGCCGTCATCGCCGGCGGGCGAGCCGGCGAATGCGGAGCTTGAAGCGCGTGTCGCCGCGCTCGAGGGCGAGGTCGCGACCTTGCGCGAACAGATCGCCAGTCTTATGGATGCGCGCGAAGGCTGAGTGTCAGCCTTCGTTCGGCAGCAACGTCACCAGATCCGTCACACCCACCTCCACGCCCGCCTGCGACAGCAGCGTGGTGACCTGACCCCGATGGTGGGTCTGGTGATTGAACAGATGCGTCAGCAGGCCATCGATGCGGCGCGCGAACGTTTCGCCTTTCATGTTCGCGTAGACCAGCCTGGACGAAAGGGTGGTCGGTACCAGCGCGGCGACCCATTCGACGATCAGGGCATCGAGCCATGTGCGCCTGGCGTGCAACGCGGGGAGTGTGGAATACGGGATCGCATCCAGTGCCGCCGGCATCGGCGTGCTGTCGAGCGCGCGCAACACCGGAGAAGCATCGGGCGCAGCGGCGAAGCGCTTCAACCAGATCGTGTCGGTGACGGCCAGATGGTTGAGTGTGCCCAGGATCGAACCGAAGAACGCGCCGCGATCCGCCGTCAGCGCGTCGTGTGGCAGCATCGCCGCGGCGTCGTAAAGGTGCTGATTCATCCACTGGTTGTAGGACGCGAGCAGCGTGAGTCGGGCATCACCTGTCATCTTCCTGCGCTCTCCTGACGTTGATTAACATTCATCATCGGATGGATGGCGCGTTGTTCGCCGGCACGAAAGCGACGCTGCATGCCGACACGCGCACAATCACGTTGCATGCGCCCATGCATCGCGCTACGTTCGCCACGCCCATCGGCACGGAACGATTTCATGGAACGACGCCTCATCCGGAGCATCGCCACCACCGCGATGATCTCCCTCGCCACGACAGGATGCCACGCCACCATGGCTCAATCGAGCTCACCTGGACCCGCCGCGTTGCCGGAAGGCCACTACACCAATGTCGGCGCCGAGTGGCCGTTGAAGTTCAAGGCGCACTACTTCGGTGGCCACTGCTTCGACACCCAGTCGTGCGTGATCGTCTATCGGGGCTTCCGTCACGGCTCGGAGGACAGGCCATCACCTTCGGTTGCATCGTATGGGCGACCGCTCGACAAACTGTTGAGCGCGGGCCGTGGTCCTATCCCGAACTTCCCGCAGCCCGCACACGTCACGTGGCGTTCGAAGGATGGCGCCCTGCTTGAGGCCGAGATCGACATCGGCGAGATCTTCCGGGATGAACTCATTCGGCATCACGTGTCACGTGAAGATGCTCTGGATCCCGCCACCAGAGGAACCCCGGGCATCATTCTGGAGGTCAACGACCGCACCATCAACGTCTACATGCGGGACATGATCGCGTTGAAGAAGCCACAGTTTCCGGATCGTCCCCACAGTGACTTCCGCGATGACCTGATTAAGGTGTTCAGTCGGACTTATTGAGCAAGGAGTGCTCGTCATGGATTCAGGGCAAAAGTCGGAGCGCCGAGATGGTGGAATCGATGTGGAGATTGCAGGGGACGCCGGTCGGGAGAGCTTCAGTCGCGCAGAAGAAAATCTGTCGCAGCTTCGTATTCCCGTCTTGCTTCATGAAGACAGACCGCACGAGCGACTGTACGTGGCGGTGATGGATGGCACCGGCAACAGTATGTACGACGATGCTCCAGAGCATTGGAGCGCGGTTGCCAAGCTCTACGACCAGATTGAAAAGCGAAAGCCTGAACGCATCTCGGCCGGCTATGTGGAAGGTACCTTTACCCAAAACGGACTTCTGAGTAAGCCCGAGAAGTTATGGGACGGCCGCTTCGGCCATACCTTCGATGAGCGCGTCGAGGCGGCCTATCTGCAGTTCTGCGAGCAGGCCAAGAAATGGCTGGACGAAGATCGCCAGGCGCAGATCCGGATAGCGGGCGTGGGTTTCAGTCGCGGCGGCGAAGGGATTGCGGCGCTTCAGCGCATGGTGCACGAGCGGGGCATCCGCGATCCGTTGGGGGCCAAGGTAGAGCGCGATGCGGAAAATCTCGTCGTGAGCATCCAGTACGCAGACCGTCCTCTGCTCGTAGAGCCGGGGAAAACGCCGCAAGTGGCGTTGCTCTTCGATCCCGTGTCGACGGGCGTCGAAGAGCACGACCGGCGCCTGCCACCGTCCACGCTCTCCACGTTCCAGATCACGGCACAGCATGAACGTCGCGATATGTTCCCTTCGAGCCAGCACGTGGTCCCCGGTTTCAGCGAAGACAACCGGAACTACAACGCATGGGTGTTCGGCTGCCACAGCAACATCGGTGACACCTATGGGCGCAACGGCCTGGGCACGCTCAGCCACAATCTCGGCGTCGAATTCCTCAACCGCCTCAGCGACACGCCCTACCTGGAGAAGCGCGCGCTTCCCACCGATCCCGATCAGTACGTGATCCATCGCTCGGACCAGCACATGGGCGGTTTGTACGGCACGCGCGGCTACGATCGCCACGGCATCCGCGACCAGGTGGATACGTTGGCGCCGGAGCGGCTTTGCCGACGGGCGGTGGTGGATGACTGCAACCGCAAGGAGCCGATCGACGAGTTGCTCGACGCCCAGTTCGAACGCCGCATCGGGGTATCGCCAGAGCTGACGGGAAAACCCGGCAAAGGAGTGGTCCCCGATCCCGACGACCGTTCTACATGGCCCTGGCTCAATGATCTGGTGGAGCGCGTGTCGCGCGCAGGCGCAGCGAAAGGCGGCTACCCGATGTCGGCCGTCGTCAGCGAATACCTGAGTGGCCCATGGGCTCGCCAGTTCCAGGCGGATATCGCGAGGGAACTGGCCGCACGCGCGGAACCATCGCTGCCTGTGACGCCCCAGCAGGCATCACCCGCCGAGCCCGCACGCGAATCGCCCGCGCTGGCGCGCTGAGCGGATCGGAGGCGCGCTAGCGCTTCTCTTCCATCAGGCCGACCAGATTGCCATCCGGATCGCGCAGAAAGCCGGTCCACAGTTCATGGTCCGGCATGCGCGCCGCGAGTTGCGGCGGTCGCTCTTCCTTCGCACCGCGCGCGACCAGGGCGGATTGCGTCGCAACGATGTCCTGCACGCTGAAGTAGAGGATCGAGTTGGCGCCCACGGCACCTGCGCCCTGCGGCGTGGTGAGCATCAGGCGTATCTCCCCCGCCTGCAGGAACGCGAGGGTCGGGGCGGGCTGGAACAGGAAAGCCAAACCGAGCGAATCGCGGTAGAAGGCCAACGCCGTGTCGACGTCGCTCACCGTGATGGCGACCTGACGGATGGTGGAGAGCGTTGTGGTCATCGTGGAGCCTCGTGCGGGATCAGGTCGGTCGACGGCTGCTGCGCAGCAGGAACAGGCTTCCGATGAGCGCGCCTGCGAGCGAAGCCGCGAGCCCCAGCCCGGATGAGACCAGCAGCTCGCGCGGCCAGGACACCGGCGCGTCGACGGTATCGCCGATCAGCAGGCGCAGCATCACTGCCACGGGCGCGGCAGTGGCGATGAGCAGCCAGAGCGGCACGAAGCGCCCGGTGCCGAACGCGCGCAGCATCATCGCCACCACACCGATCGCGGCCAGGCCGGGGCCGTAGAAAGCGCCCGGGAGTGCCGTCATGGCGGAAGGTGCCCGCCAGTAGGGGAAGCCCACCCCGACCAGGGCGATCAGGAAACCCACCAGCCACCAGATCCGGCTGTTGCGCGTCATCGTCTGTGCTCCCGTGAATGCGGTCCAAGCCTACCGCGTCGCGCCCGGCGTGTGCGGTGCCTCAGTCGAACATCGCCTGGATCGCCGCCAGGCCGGCGCTGGCGCGTTCCTTCTTGCGCTCCGCATCGGCGACCGGGTCCGCACCGTCGCGCTGCAGTTCGTCCGCAGGCAGTTCATCGATGAAGCGGCTGGGTTGCAGACGCAGGCGCTCGCCGAAGCGGCGCGTCTCGCGGTTGTGGCTGAGCCACAACTGCTCCTTCGCCCGGGTGATGCCCACGTACATCAGGCGCCGCTCTTCCTGCAGGTTGCCTTCCTCCACGCTGGTCTCGTGCGGCAGCGTGCCGTCTTCGCAGCCGATGATGAAGACGTAGCGGAATTCCAGTCCCTTGGCCGCGTGCAGGCTCATCAGGCGCACCTGGTTGCCGCCGTCGTCCTTGTCGTTGCGCGACAGGAGCGCGAGTTGTGCGGCGAGATCGCCTGCCGAGCTGCCGCGCGGTCCGCCTTCGAACCAGTCGGCCAACTCGTCGAGGTTGGCGCGGCGACGCTGGAACGACGCTTCGTCCTTGCACTGCGATCGCAGGTCGGCCAGCAGGCCCGAACGTTCGCTCAAGCGGCGCACCAGGTCGGCCGGCGGCAGTTCCTCGGCATGCCGGCGCAGGTCGCGCAGGATGTCGACGAAGGCACTGAGGCCATTGGCGGCGCGCGGTGAGAGCGCCTTCAGGGCGCCCATCGATTCGGCGGCGCGCGACAGCGGCAGGTGCGCGTGCTGCGCCATCTCGGCCAGTTTCGCCAGTGAGGTTGCGCCAACTTCGCGCTTGGGCGACTGCACGGCGCGCAGGAAGGCGGCGTCGTCGTCCGGATTCACCAGCAGGCGCAGCCACGACATCGCGTCCTTCACTTCCTGCCGCTCGAGGAAGGCCGTGCCGCCGGTCAGGTGGTAGGGGATGCGCAACAACTGCAGTGCTTTTTCCAGTGCGCGCGACTGGTGGTTGCCGCGGAACAGGATGCAGAAATCGCTCCACGCCGCACTCTTCGATACCTGCACGAAGGCGATCTCGGCGGCGACCTTTTCCGCTTCATGCTCGTTGTCGCGGGTTTCCCACACGCGGATGCGCTCACCGTCGGCCTGGTCGCTCCACAGCTTCTTCGGGTGTTCGTGCGGATTGTTGGCGATCAGTGCATTGGCGGCACGCAGCACGCGGTTGCTGCACCGGTAGTTCTGTTCCAGCTTGACGATCTGCAGCGCCGGATAGTCCTTCGCCATCTGCAACAGGTTGTCGGGATTCGCGCCACGCCAGGCATAGATGCTCTGGTCGTCGTCGCCCACGCAGGTGAAGTCGCCGCGCTCGCCGGCGATCGCCTTCAGCAGGCGGTACTGCGCATCGTTGGTGTCCTGGCATTCGTCCACCAGCAGGTAGCCGATGCGTTCGCGCCATGCCGAAGTGATCTCGGGGTTGTTCTCCAGGATCTGCACGGGCAGCCGGATCAGGTCATCGAAGTCGACCGCGTTGAACGTGGTGAGCCGATCCTGGTAGCGCTGGTACAGCAGTGCGGCGTCCTTCTCGCGGTTGGTGCGCGCTTCGGCAAGGGCCTCTTCGGGCGACAGGCCGGCGTTCTTCGCGCGGGAGATCAGGTTCTTCGCCATTTCCACGTCGTCGGGCTTGGCGCCGTACATCAGGTCCTTGACCTGCGCACTGGCGTCGTCGGCGTCGAAGATGGAGAAGCCGCGCTTCAGGCCCACGGCCGCGTGTTCGATCTGCAGGAACTTCAACCCGAGCGCGTGGAACGTGCAGATCGTCAGTCCTTCGGCGGCATCGCCCTTGATCCGCTTGGAAACGCGCTCGCGCATTTCCTTGGCGGACTTGTTGGTGAAGGTGATCGCCGCGATCCGGCGTGCCGGGAAGTGGTTGCCGGCGATCAGGTGCGCGATCTTTTCCACGATCACCCGTGTCTTGCCGCTGCCGGCGCCTGCGAGCACGAGCAGGGGGCCCTTGCTGTGAAGGACAGCGGCGCGTTGGGGGGGGTTGAGACCGTGCATGGGGCGTACTTCTGCGTAGGCCATCAGTTTACAGACAACCGCGCCCGGCTTCTCCTAGCATGGCCTGCATCCACCTCCCTGCGCAGGTCGCCCCATGAACCGTCTCCATCGTCTGGCGCTCCTCGTCTTCATCGCCATGCCGATGCCGGCGGCCATCGCCCAGGACGCGAAGATCGATCCGGCCGTGCTGACGGAGGGATTTCTCGCCGCGCATCCCGATCTGCGCTGGCGGGCCGAGGGCGTGCGATCGTACGAAAAGAAGGATTACGCTGCCGCGTTGACCGAGCTGACGCGCGCGGCGCACTACGGCGACAAGCCGGCTCAGGCGATCATCGCCGAAATGTACTGGAGCGGCACCGGTGTCGCGGTCGATCGTCCGCTGGCCTATGCGTGGATGGATATCGCGGCGGAACGCCTGTACCACGATTTCCTGGTGCGCCGTGAGGGCTTCTGGCGCGTGCTGGACGAGGCGCAACAACGCGACGCGATCGCGCGCGGACAGGCGTTGCTCGCCGAGTACGGTGATGATGTGGCCAAGCCGCGCCTGGAGAAGGTGCTGCGGCGCGAAATGCGGCGCGTCACCGGCAGCCGGGTCGGGTTCGTCGGCAACCTCACCATCATTCCCCACACGGGTCCGATGGCAGGCACCGGCATGACACTGCGCGGAGACGAGTACTTCGCACCGAAGTACTGGCAACCGGAGAAGTACTGGGAACTGCAGGACGCGCTGTGGAAGGCGCCACTGAAAGGACGCGTCCGTGTCGGTGACGTGGAGACGGTAGAACCGGCGGAACCGGTAGAGCCCCAGCCGTCAAGGTAGACTGCGGCGGTGGAACAGGCAGGAGGCCGTTGGATGGTTGAAATAGCAGGTGGTCGTCGGATTGCGTCATGCGTGCTCGCGATGCTGATGGTATCGGCGCCGTTGGCATATGCGCAGGAGGCGACGGCACCGTTGTCGCGCAAGGAACAGCTCACGTTGAGCAGCCAGACTTTCCTTGACGCACATCCCGACATGAAGCACCGGAGACTCGGCTGGGAGGCGTACGCGGCAGGCGATGCCGTGCTTGCACGCGCCGAGTTCCTGAAAGCCGCCTGGTATGGCGACAAGCCCTCGCAAGCCATGCTGGCGGAGATGGACTGGAAGGGCGAGGGCGCGCCGACGGATCGTGCGTCGGCGTACACGTGGGCGGACATCGCGGCCGAGCGCGGGTATGCCGTGTTCGTCGGCGTGCGTGAACGTTACTGGAAAGCGTTGGATGCCGCCGACCAGGCACGCGCGCTGCAGGAAGGTCCGGCGCGCCTGGCGGAGTATGGCGACGGGGTTGCCCGTGACCGCCTGGATCGCCACATGCAGCGTCGCCTGCGTGACATCAAGTGGTCGGCGAGAACCGTCGCGCCGCCGCGCGAAGTCAGGCTTTACGACAACCACGGGCACGAGATGCGGATCGACGGAAGCCGGTTCTTCTCCCCCACGTTCTGGGACCCTGAGAAGTACCGGGCCTGGCAGGATGCGCAGTGGCGGGCGCCGCCGGAAGGCAAGGTGGACGTGGGCGATGTCGAACAGGTGGCGCCGCCAAAAGGCGAGTAACGGATTGGCCGGCCCCTTTACAATGGCGGCATGGCCAAGCTCTATTTCTACTACTCGGCGATGAATGCCGGGAAGACCACCACGCTGCTGCAATCCGCGCACAACTACCGCGAGCGCGGCATGCGCGTCGCGATCCTGACTCCGCGGCTGGACGACCGTGCGGGTACCGGTGTGGTGGCGTCGCGGATCGGGTTGCGCGCCGACGCGGTGGCGTTCGAGCGCGACGACGATCTCGAGCGCTGGATACGCGACGACATTGCGGCGCACGGCAAGCTCGACTGCGTGCTGGTGGACGAGGCCCAGTTCCTCACGCGCGCACAGGTCTGGCAGCTGAGTGAAGTGGTGGACACACTGCGTATCCCGGTGCTGTGCTACGGACTGCGCACGGATTTCCGGGGCGAGCTGTTCGAGGGCAGCCAATACCTGCTCGCCTGGGCTGACGAGATGAGCGAGATCAAGACGATCTGCCACACCGGCAAGAAAGCCATCATGACCGTGCGCGTCAACGAGCAGGGTCTGGCGGTGCAGGACGGTCCGCAGGTGGAGATCGGTGGCAACGAACGCTATGTGTCGGTCAGTCGCGCCGAGTTCAAGAAGATCGCACGCGGGGAAGGACGCATCGACCCGCTGCAGCCCGACCTCCCGTTGGGTTGAGCAGTCTCCGCTGAGTGGCGTCAGCGGCAGGCACTGCGCAAGTCGGCCACTTCACGCGGGATGATGCCGCCGTCGGGCAGGGCGGCACGCAGTTCGCTGGCGAGCGCATCGAGCTCACGGCGCGCGCGTTCTTTCTCGCCCAGGCCACAGCGCGCTTCGGCCAGGTAGGCGCGCGCCAGCCAGCGCAGCTTGGGCGCCTCGCTGCCGCCTCCCTCGTGCGCCGCGAGTGTCTGCAGGGGCGTGATCGCGTCCTGCGGCCGGTGCAGGCGCGTCAGCTGGCGCGCCATCGACAGTTGCGCGAACCAGGTGCGCGGATGGTCGGGGCCGAAGCCCACGCGCGTCAGCCGTACGGCGCGATCGAAGCGTTGGGTGGCGCCCTTCAGGTCGCCCTTCGCGGCCAGCACTTCGCCGATCATGCGGTCGGTCTCGCCGATCAGTGCGTGGCTGGCGCCGATCGTGGTCACCCGCATCTGCCGCGACTCTTCGAGTGCGGCCAGCGCTTCGTCGTAGCGACCGGCGCTGTACAGCACCATGCCGTAGTTGAACAGGCCGCCCGGCAGGATCTGCAGGCTCTCGTTCTCGCGCCAGATCGCCACGGCACGCGCGACGTCGCGCACGGCGGTCTCGTTGTCGCCCCGCTCCCACGCGATGATGCCCATGGAATTCCAGCTCGAGGCCGTGTCGCGATGATGGGGGCCCAGCGATTCCAGTGTCATCGCATGCAGGCGGCGCAACTCCTCATCGGCTTCGCGCAACTGGCCCATGTCGACCTGCACCGCCGCGATGTGCCGGCGAAGCGCCTGGGTCAGCGGATGGCGCGGGCCATGGATATCCTCCGACAACGCGCGGGCGCGCCGGAACGCCGCCAGCGCCTCTTCTGTCTCGCCGCGATTGCGGTACAGCAGCGCCAGGCTGCGCTGGATCTCGATGGCCAGCGGATGCCGCGCGTGACCATGTGCCCCCAGGTGCGCCAGGGCGGCGAGGTAGCCGCGTGCGCCGGCGTCGGCATTGCCCAGTTCGACGTCGAGCTGGGCCAGGTCGCGCATGTTCTCGGCGACACCGGCTTCGTCCTTCAGGTTGCGGCGGATATCCAGCGAGCGGTCGAACATCTGCCGGGCGAGCTGCTTCTCGCCGGCATCCGCGCGGCAGCGTCCGTTCTGCGACTGGAACTCCGCCACCCGCAACGGCAGACGCGATTCAAGCGAAGGCAGGCGCGTTTCCATCGGTACCATCACCTGCACGCACTGCCGGGAGCGGCCCAGCAGGCGCAACACCCGGCCGTGCTGCGTGGCCGCCTGCAGGCGGAGGCTGTCGGGCGCGTCGTCGGTGACTGCCAGCACGCGTGATTGCTTTTCCAGCAGCGCGAGGGACTCGTGGTAATCGCCCAGGCCCAGGCGCAGACGCGCGATCACCCCGAGCAACTCGGCCTGTGCACGGGGCTGGTCGGCGAGTTCGCGTTCACCCCGGCGCTCGCCGGCTGCCAGCAGTTCGCGCGCGTCGAACGTGCTGCCCTGCTGCGACCCGGCCGCGTTGTCGAACAGGCCGATCACGAAGTCCTGCATCGCCTGCGCGCGCGCGGTTTCGCGCATCGCCTGCCGGCCCTGCCACACACTGGCGGCCAGGGCGGCCACCAGCACGGTCGCCACCACCACGCCCGTACCCAGCGCCCAGCGGTGACGCACGAGGTACTTGTTCAGCCGATAACCCACGCTCTGTGCGCGCGCATGCACAGGACGACCTTCTATATGCCGCTGCAGGTCCAGCGACAGCGCTTCCACCGAGGCGTAGCGCTGCTCAGGCAACTTCTGCAGCGCCTTCAGGGTGATGTTGTCGAGGTCACCGGACAGCTTGCGCGACGTGCGGCGGGCCTCGGGACAGCGGCTGCGGCTGCCATCGGTGGTGCGCAGGGTGGCGACCGAGGGCTTGAGCGGTTCCACCGCCAGGATGGCCTGCTCCCATTCGGCGTCGGTCTGCCGGCGCAGGCGGTAGGGCTTGGTGCCGGCGATCAGCTCGTACAGCACCACGCCGAGCGAATACACATCGGTCATGGTGGTGACGAGTTCGCCGCGCACCTGTTCCGGCGCGGCGTAGTGCAGGGTGAAGGCGCGGACTTCGGTGCGCGGATGCACCGGCGCCGGCTCCGGGTCGTCGAGCAGCTTGGCGATGCCGAAATCCAGCAGGCGCACGTCGCCGGTCGGCGTGACCAGGATGTTGGACGGTTTGAGGTCGCGGTGGACGATCAGGTTCGCATGCGCGTGGCTGACGGCTTCGCAGACCTGCAGGAACAGCGCCAGCCGCGCGTCCAGTCCCACGTTGTTGGCCAGGCAGTAGTCGGTGATCGACACGCCTTCGACATATTCCAGCGCCAGGTAGGGCTGGCCCTCGCTGCCGATGCCGGCGTCGAGCAGGCGCGCGATGTTGGGATGTTCGAGGCGCGCGAGGATCTCGCGCTCGCGGGTGAAACGCAGCCGCAGGTTCGGATCGGCCAGCCCGGGGCGCAACAGCTTCAGCGCGACCCGGCGCTTGTAGAGACCATCCGCGCGGGTAGCCAGCCAGACCAGGCCCATGCCACCTTCGCCCAGCAGCGACTCCAGCTGGTAAGGGCCCACCCGCATGCCGGGTTTCAGCTGGCCGGGCTTGTCGATCAGCGGCTGGTCGATGAAGCCGTCGCCTTCCTCTTCCAGCGCGAGCAGTTTTTCGAGCTCGCGCGCGGCGTCGGGATCATCCGCGCGCAGGATCTGCAATTGGTCCGCGCGCGCCTCCGGCTCCAGCTCCAGCAGGACGTCCAGCAGCGGTGACAGGCGTTTCCAGCGTTCGACGTCCATCGGTGCGGCGCGGGCGTGCCTGGCTCAGGTGTCCGCCATCGCCGACAGCAGGAACAGCCGCGCCTTCTGCCAGTCGCGGCGGATGCTGCGCTCGGAACGCTGCAGCAGTTCGGCGATCTCCAGTTCCGACAGGCCGGCGAAATACCGCATCTCCACCACCTGGGCCAGGCGCTCGTCGGCGGCGGCCAGTTTCTCCAGCGCATCGTTCAGCGCCAGCATGTCCTCGTCCAGGCGCAGGTTGCCTTCGACTTCTTCCGGGATGTCGGCCACGCGCTTGAGGTCGCCGCCGCGCTTGCGCGCCAGTCGGCTGCGCGCATAGTCCACCACCACGCTGCGCATCGACGAGGCGGCATAGGCGAAGAAATGCGCGCGGTCCTCGAACTTGGCGGTACCGGTGGAGCCGAGCAGCTTCAGGTAGGACTCGTGCACCAGCGCGGTGGCGTCCAGCGTGTAGCCGTGCTGGCCGGACAGTTGGCGGCGCGCCATGGTGTGCAATTCCTGGTACAGCGTGGCCAGCACGCGGTCCAGCGCGGCGCGATCGCCGCTACGGGCCGAGTCCAGCCACAAAGTGATGTCAGGTGCGTCGGCCATCCGTCTTCCCCACGTGCCAAGGGCGCGAATATAACGTCATTTGTCTCACGGGACGTGAGGACGGCGACGCTGCGCGAGGGTCAGCGCTGGCAGTGGCCGCACCATACGGTGGCGCGCTGGCCGATGGTGGCGTGCTTCATGGGTCGGCCGCAGCGCGGGCACGGTTCGCCGCCGCGCCCGTAGGCCGACAGTTCCTGTTCGAAGTATCCCGGCGCGCCGTCCGGACTCAGGAAGTCGCGCAGCGTGGTGCCGCCGCGGGTGATCGCATACGCGAGGATCTCCTTCACCGCCCCGGCCAGCGCTACGTAACGGTCCCGCGACACCTTGCCGGCCGCGCGGAGCGGCGAGATGCCGGCCCGGAACAGGCTCTCGGCCGCATAGATGTTGCCCACGCCCACCACCACGGCCTGGTCCATCAGGAAGGTCTTCACCGGCGCCTTGCGGCCACGGCTCAGGGCGAACAGGTAGTCGCCGTCGAAGGCGTCCGACAGCGGCTCGGGCCCCAGGCCGCGCAGCAGCGGGTGGATCTCGCCCACCGGCTGCCACAGCAGGCAGCCGAAGCGGCGCGGATCGTTGAAGCGCAACACGCGCCCCTCCACGCCGTCCAGCGCGATGTCCACATGGTCGTGCGCCGTCACTGGCGTGGTCGCGGGCAGCACGCGCAGGCTGCCCGACATGCCCAGATGCAACAGGGCACTGCCCGCCGCCGTGTCCATCAGCAGGTACTTGGCGCGCCGGCGCACGGCGTCGATGCGTTGCCCGGGCAGGGCATGCGTGATTTCGGGCGGAATCGGCCAGCGCAGGTCGGGACGGCGCAGCGTCACCGCCTGGATGCGCCGGCCTTCGATGTGCGGTGCCAGGCCGCGGCGGGTGGTCTCGACCTCGGGCAACTCAGGCATGGTCGGGCTCCGCACGGTAGAAGCCGCCTTCGTGGCGTACGCGTACCGGTCCGCCGAACGTGTGGCTGAGGCGGGCGTCGGTCAGCGTCGCCGCACGATCGCCATCGGCGTGGATCGCACCATCGCGCAGCAGCAGCACGCGGTCGATTTCCGGAATGATCTCTTCGATATGGTGCGTCACCAGCACCAGGGTGATGCCGCGTTGTGCCAGCGCGCGCATCAGGCCGAGGAAATGCTGCCGCGCCACCAGGTCCAGGCCGGCGGTGGGTTCGTCCAGCAGCAGGGCCTCGGGTTCGTGCACCAGGGCGCGCGCGATCAGCACGCGCCGCATCTCGCCCGGGGAGAGCTCGGCGACCGGGCGATCGGCCAGCGCCAGCGCACGGACGTCGTCCAGGGCGCGGCGTGCCCGGGCGCGCATGCCGGCATCGACCTGACGGTGCGATGGCACCACGAAGCTGGAGAAGAAGCCGGTGACCACCGCATCCTCCGCGCGCAGGTACGGCATCTGCTGCAGGTCGCGGGTCAGGTCGCTGGTCACCATGCCCAGGCGGTTGCGCAGTTCATTGACGTTCCAGCGGCGCAGGCCGAACACCTTCACCGGCGCATCGCCCTCGCGCGCCAGCGGGTAAAGCTCGCGGTTGATCAGCTTGATGAAGGTCGATTTGCCGCCCCCGTTGGGGCCGAGGATGGCCGTGTGCTGGCCCACGGGAATGGTCAGCGACACCTCACGCAGCACGCGGACGGTGCCGCGCACGACGGTGGCGCGGTCCAGTTCGAACAGCGGGGCCGCGGGCGTGACGGCGGCGGGAGATGCAGGCAGGTTCATCGCGGGGTGGGGAGCGGTTGCCGTGCAGCGTACCCGAATCGTCGCGGGCAACGGGTGCATCCGCCGGCCCTACAATGCGGGCATGCGCCTCCTGCCCTCCTTCCTTGTACTCGCCCTCCTGCCGGGCGCCGCGCTGGCCCAGGTCACCGCCACCGGCGACTATCTCGCGCGCATGGACACCGACCGCGACGGCCGCGTCAGCCTGGCCGAGTACCAGGCGTGGATGAGCTACGCCTTCGACGGCATGGACCGCAACCGCGATGGCGTGCTGTCCGTCGACGAACTCCCCGGCCGCCGCGGCAAACCGATTACCCGCGACGCGCACCTGGCGCAGCTCGCCGATCGCTTCAAGCGGCAGGATGTCGACGGCGATGGATTCCTCAGCGCGAAGGAACTGGCGGCGCCGCCGCGCTGAATGACGTCAGGTGTGGATCAGGCGTCCACCCGCGAACGCCCAGTTTTCCCACGTGGTTTCCTTGAAGCACACCATGACGTTCTCGGGATCGCGGCCGGCCGCCTGCAGGCGCTGCATCAGATCGGCCAGCAGTGCCTTCTTGACCTTCACGCTGCGGCCCGCCGACCACAGGATCTCGATCAGCGCGAAATCGTCGTTGCGCGCGCCTGCCACGTCCGGATAGCCGGGATCGAAACGGAAATCCTCCGCCGACAGCTCCAGCACGCGCTGGAAACGATCGGTCGCCGGCACGCCGGAGGCGACCAGGGCGGCGTGTACCGCATCGAGAACGGATGACTTGAACGCGACGTCCTTCGGTGCGCGGACGGTGAGGGTGACCAGCGGCATGGGATGCTCCCGTGGGAAGGGGCGGCCAGCTTAGCCGGCCGCGGTTATGCAAAAGAAAACGCCGGCCACGAAGGCCGGCGTCGGGGTTGCCGGCCCTGTGAGGGGCCGGCGGGGGAGGACCATTTACTTCGTGATGTCGACGTCCTTCGTCTCGCGCAGGAAGAACGTGCCGATGATCAGCGTCATCACCGCGATGCCGATCGGGTACCACAGGCCGTAGTACAGGTTGCCCGTGGCCGCGACCAGGGCGAACGAGATGGCCGGCAGGAAGCCGCCGAACCAGCCGTTGCCGATGTGGTACGGCAGCGACATCGAGGTGTAGCGGATCTGCGTGGGGAACAGTTCGACCAGGTAAGCGGCGATCGGGCCGTACACCATGGTCACGTAGATCACCAGGATCCACAGCAGGAAGATCGTCATCGGCACATTGATGCGATCCGTCGGCGCCTTCTCCGTGTAACCGGCCGCACCCAGCGCCGTCTTCAGCTCACCGCCGAACGCGGCGGTCTTGGCCTTCACGTCGTCACCGGGCAGGCCGGCGGCTTCGAACGAGGGCACCGAGGCCTGGCCTACGCGGATCTGCGCCAGCGTACCCACCGGGGCGGATTCCACGCTGTACGGTACGCCGGCACGGGCGAGGGCGGCGGTGGCCTGGTCGCACGAGCTGGTGAACTTGCGGGTACCCGGGATCGGATCGAACTGGAACGAGCAGGTGTTCTTGTCCGCGACCACCACGGCCGGCGAGGTGCGGCTGGCTTCTTCCACGCCCGGATTGGCGAAGTGGGTGATGCCCTTGAAGATCGGGAAGTACGTCAGCGCAGCCAGCAGGCAGCCCGCCATGATGATCTTCTTGCGACCGATCTTGTCCGACAGCCAGCCGAAGAACAGGAAGAACGGCGTGGCGAGGAACAGCGCGGCGGCGATCAGCAGGTAGGCGACGGTGGAATCCACCTTCAGGATGCTCTGCAGGTAGAACAGCGCGTAGAACTGGCCCGCGTACCACACCACCGCCTGACCAGCGGTCGCGCCGAACAGCACCAGCAGCATCAGCTTCAGGTTGCCGCCCTTCAGCGAATCGCGGAACGGCGTCTTCGAGCCCTTGCCTTCGGCCTTCATCTGCTGGAACAGCGGGGATTCGCTCAGCTGCAGGCGGATCCACACCGAGATGCCCAGCAGGATGATCGACGCGAGGAACGGAATGCGCCAACCCCAGGCTTCGAACGCTTCGGTACCCAGCGTCAGGCGGCACGCCAGGATCACCAGCAGCGACAGGAACAGGCCCAGCGTCGCGGTGGTCTGGATGAAGGCCGTGTACAGGCCGCGCTTGCCGTCGGGCGCATGCTCGGCCACGTACGTGGCCGCGCCGCCGTACTCACCACCCATTGCCAGGCCCTGGGCCAGGCGCAGGATGATCAGGATGACGGGAGCCGCCATGCCGATCGACGCGTAGTTCGGCAGTACGCCGACCAGGAAGGTCGAGATGCCCATGATCAGGATGGTGACCAGGAACGTGTACTTGCGGCCGATGCGATCGCCGAGGCTACCGAAGAAGGCCGCGCCGAACGGACGCACGAAGAAGCCCGCGGCGAACGCCAGCAGCGCGAAGATCATGCCCGTGGTCGGGTTGACGCCGCTGAAGAACTGCTTGGCGATGATCGCCGCCAGCGACCCGTACAGATAGAAGTCGTACCACTCGAACACGGTGCCGAGACTTGACGCGAAGATGACCTTCTTGTGGCCCTTCGTCAGGTTGCCCGACGTCGGATGTTGCGCAGACGTGGAACTCATGTGCATTCCCCTCAGAATGTGTACTTGACGGTGGTGTGCAGACGCTTGAGGTCGCCCTCGCGGTCGTCCTCGAGCGAACGCTGCCCGTAGATGAGCTCCGCGCCGATGTCCAGTTTCGGGAACGGCGAGTAGATCAGGTTGGCGTGCATCGACTGCGTGCGCTCGGTGACGCCGAAGCCCGTCAGTGCGGCGTCGTTGTCGAAATGCGAGGCCGCATACATCAGGTTGGTGCGAATTTTCGGACTGAACACATGGCGCCAGGCAACGAAGCCGCCGTAGCCATCGAGTGCATTGATGTCGCCATTGGCTTCGGTCACCACGTCGCTGCCCACGCCGAAAGCGAGGTAGCGGCCGATGCCCTGGCCGGCGTTCACCGCGTAGCGGATGTCGTCGCTCTTGCCCAGGTTGAACTTGCCCGACACGCTCACGGACGCGCCGGTGTCGGTCTCGTCCAGCACCTTGAACTGGCGCACCATGCCGGCGACGGTGAAGTGGCCCCAGTCGCCCTTGGTCAGCCAGCGCGCGGTGACGTCAGGTGCGGCGTTGTCCCCGCTGTTGAAGCGCGCACCGGCGAGGTACGGCGTGACGGTGGTCTGCGGGTTCTCGACCGAGAACGACCACGGCCCCTTGGTGTAACGCACCTGTGCCTGGCGCACGAACACCGTGCCATCGGTGGGGCCGACGAAGTCGACGGCATCCGGCAGCGCGGCCACGTCCATGAAATTGGACCAGGTCTGGCCGGCCAGCCAGCTGTTCCAGGTCACGTAGGCATGACGCAGGCTGACGGCGTAGGTATTGGTTGCGGTCTCGTTGCCGGCCAGCGCATTGCTGCCGCCGCCGAAGAAGTCCATCTCGACGAAGCCCTTGAACTTGTCGCCGTTGTCGGTGACATGGTCCGCGCTCAGCCAGAAGCGCGAGAACTGCGCGTGGAAGTCGGTGTACACATCGCCGCCGTCGGCGGTCGGGCCGCCGACCGGAATGGTGCTGGGCACGTAGAACAGGCGGCCGGAGTTGCCGTCGGCGATGCGACCGTCGCTGGTGTCGGTGACCATCGCGTCCATCTTGATGAAGCCACCGTACGAGAACGTGCTGCCCGGATTGGCGGCGGTCAGGATGGTGGTGTTCTGGATGGGCTGCTTGCCGGCCGGTGCCGCGGGCTTGGCGGCTTGCGCGGCCTGCACCTGCGTCACCTGTTCCTGCGTGGTGGTGATCTGGGTCTGTTGTTGCTGCTGCGACGACAGCAGCAGCTGCACCTGCCGCTCCAGGTCGGCGACGCGCGCTTCCAGCGCCTTCTCCTTGGCGGTCTGTGCGAACGCCATGCCTGGCGCGATCAGGGCGACGAACAGCGCAGCGGCCAGCGGCCGTCGCGCGAATGCGGAACGTTGGGTCATAACCCCTCCCGAAAGGTTGATGGCCGCGTTGCGCGGCTGGAGGGAGACTTGCGCCTGTGCACCGGCAACGCCTATTCGCCATTAGTCGTAACGGCGGCGCAACAAACAGAAACCCACTGAAAAACAGGGCTGCGGCGTTCGGTCGCAGTGCGCGTGCGGTGCGCTTTAAGACCATCGTCTAAGCCGGATGCTGCAATGCCGCACGCCGGTATGCGTCAAACTCGATCCCCTGGATGCGCCGACGTCGTCCCCCAGGGCGCGCGCCTTCCGCCCTTCTTGCTTCAGAATCGACGCATTACTTGAACGTCCCGGGAGGACCCCATGACTGACCTGTATCCGGTCAAACCGGAATTCGCCGCCAAGACACGCATCACGCGCGAGCAGTACGAGCGCGATTACCAGGCGTCGATCACCGATCCGGAGGCGTTCTGGGGCAAGGCCGCCGAGCGCCTCGACTGGTTCAAGAAGCCCACGCAGATCAAGGACGTCAGCTACGCCCTCGATGATTTCCGTATCCGCTGGTTCGCCGACGGCGAACTCAATGCCAGCGTCAACTGCCTGGACCGCCAGCTGGCCGAACGCGGCGACAAGGTCGCGCTGCTGTTCGAACCCGATGGTCCTGATACGCCGTCCTACGGCGTCACCTACCGCGAGCTGTACGAGCGCACCTGCAAGCTGGCCAACGCGCTGCGCGCGCTGGGCGTGCAGAAGGGCGACCGCGTCACCATCTACCTGCCGATGATTCCCGATGCCGCCGTCGCCATGCTGGCCTGCGCGCGCATCGGCGCCATCCACTCGGTGGTGTTCGGCGGCTTCGCCCCGAACTCGATCGCCGACCGCGTGGCCGACTGTGGTACCAAGTTGATCATCACCGCCGACGAAGGCCTGCGCGGCGGCAAGAAGGTGCCGCTGAAGGCGAACGTCGATGCCGCGTTGAAGCTGCCCGGCACCCACTCCGTCGAGACTGTCCTGGTCGTGCGCCACACCGGTGGTGCCGTCGACATGCAGATGCCGCGTGACCGCTGGTTCGATGCCGTCGTCGACGCGCAGCCGGCCGAGTGCGAGCCCGAGCGCATGAACGCCGAAGACCCGCTCTTCATCCTCTACACCTCCGGCTCCACCGGCAAGCCCAAGGGTGTGCTGCATACCACCGGCGGCTACCTGCTGTACGCGGCGTACACGCATGAAGCCGTGTTCGACCTGCGCGAGGACGACATCTACTGGTGCACGGCCGACGTGGGCTGGGTCACCGGCCACAGCTACATCGTCTACGGCCCACTGGCCAATGGCGCCACCGCGGTGATGTTCGAAGGCGTGCCCAACTATCCCAACGTGTCGCGTTTCTGGGAGGTGATCGACAAGCACAAGGTCACCATCTTCTACACCGCCCCCACCGCCATCCGCGCGCTGATGCGCGAGGGCGAGGCGCCGGTGAAGAAGACCTCGCGCGCCTCGCTGCGCTTGCTGGGCAGCGTCGGCGAGCCGATCAATCCGGAAGCCTGGCGCTGGTACTACGACGTGGTCGGCGACGCGCGCTGCCCCATCGTCGATACGTGGTGGCAGACCGAGACCGGCGGCATCCTGATCACCCCGCTGGCCGGCGCCATCGACCTCAAGCCCGGCTCGGCGACGCTGCCGTTCTTCGGCGTGCGGCCGGCACTGGTCGATGCGAATGGCGAACAGCTGGAAGGCGCCACCGAGGGCAACCTGGTGCTGCTGGATTCCTGGCCGGGACAGATGCGCACGGTGTACGGCGACCACCAGCGCTTCATCGACACCTACTTCCGCACCTATCCAGGCACCTACTTCACCGGCGACGGCTGTCGCCGCGATGCCGATGGCTACTACTGGATCACCGGCCGCGTCGATGACGTCATCAACGTCTCCGGCCATCGCATCGGCACCGCCGAAGTCGAAAGTGCACTGGTCGCGCATCCGAAGGTGGCCGAGGCCGCCGTGGTCGGCTTCCCGCACGACATCAAGGGCCAGGGCATCTACGCCTACGTCACCCTGAAGGCCGGCGAAGCGCAGAGCGACGAGCTGCTGAAGGAACTCGTTGCCTGGGTGCGCAAGGAGATCGGTCCCATCGCCACGCCGGATCACCTGCAGTGGGCGCCGGGCCTGCCGAAGACACGCTCGGGCAAGATCATGCGCCGCATCCTGCGCAAGATCGCCGAGAACGCGCCGGAGCAGCTGGGCGATACCTCGACGCTGGCCGATCCGTCAGTGGTCGAATCGCTCGTCGCCGAACGCAAGGTGCGGTGAAGCACGAGCGAGGGCAGAGGAGTGAGAGGTGAGTAAACGCAAAAGCACTTCAGCTCGACTATCCTGATGCCGCACCACTCACCCCTCACTCCTCAACCCTCCCCACTCAGTTCTCGCTCTCCCATGCCGACCCTGCTGATCGCCGACGACCACCCGCTGTTCCGCGAAGCGCTGCGTGGCGCCGTGCAGCGCGTGATGCCGGGGGTGAAGCTGCACGAAGCCGACAGCGTCGACGCGCTGTACGTGCTGGTCGATGCGCATCCGGATGCGGACCTGCTGCTGATGGACCTCAACATGCCCGGCGCGCACGGCTTCAACGCGCTGGTGCACCTGCGCGCGCTGCATCCGCAGTTGCCGGTCGTCATCGTGTCCGCACGCGAGGAGCCTGCGGTCATGCGCCGCGCGCTCGACCATGGCGCACTCGGTTTCATTCCCAAGTCGGCCGATTCGGACACCATCGGCCAGGCCATCGGCGCCGTGCTCGATGGCGAGCGCTGGGTGCCGGAAGAAGCGTACAACGCACCGGCGACCAGCCGCGACGAACAGGAAACCGCACAGCGCCTGCGCGACCTCACGCCGCAACAGTTCAAGGTGCTGCAGATGCTCGGCGCCGGCCGCCTCAACAAGCAGATTGCCTACGACCTGGGCGTATCCGAAGCCACCATCAAGGCCCACGTCACCGCCATCCTGCGCAAGCTGCACGTCACCAACCGCACCCAGGCCGTGTTGGCGGCGGGTCGCTTGGCGGTGGATCCGGATGGGATCGTGCTGCCGCCCGAAGAGGCGGAGTGATCGTCACCGCGCGCGGGATTGCACCTGCGCGCTGATTCCGCGGGGGCGACGGGCCCGCCGCCGCCGTCAGTAACGCTGGAAGTAGATCGTGGCCTTCACCGGGATCGCAAGCCCCTGCTTGTGTTCCGTCACCACCTCTCCGTCCGGCAGGCGGGTGAGCCAGAAGTCGGACGTGTGCTTCCTCACCATCAGGCCTGCCGTTTCGGCGTAGGTGACGTGTGCCTGGTAGCGGCATCCGGCACAGAGGTCGAGTTCGAACTCCTGATAGATGAGTCCCTTGATCGCCACCGTGATCACGCGCCGGCCGGGGGTCACGGCCACCGGCCTCGACCATTGCGCCTCGGCATCCTGGACCTCCTGCCGGTCCACGCCCCACACATAGACCTTCGGCTGTCCCTTCACCGTCGTGACCGCAGGCGATCCCGAGAGGTAGGCAAGCTGGTCCGCCGCACCGGTGGGTTCCGCGTACTTCGGATTGGCAGCATGGGACCGCGGCGCCGGAAACAGCGCCAGCGCGCCGGCCAGCAACAGTGAAAGGCATTTCATCGACACGTCTTTCCCTCGGATACTCGATGCATGAATGAATTGTTAGGCATCTGTCCAACGACCTTTGAGCTGCGACCGGTAGCTTGGCGACATCACCCTCTGAATGGCGTCCGCGAAGGTAAGCGCTGCCCCTGGATCGGAAGTGGAGCCGTCACTCTCTGGCGCCATCTCTGCAAGAAGGCCACCAAGGTGAATCGTTTTCTGCTCGCCAGCTAGCTTAAGTTCTGTCTCAAGAAACTCCAGCATCGCTAGGTATGCCTGCCGCGGACTCAAAGAGGGTAGTGAATCGAGTTGATCGCTCATCAGAAGACAGTTGCTGAATTAAGCCGGCCTGCCCGATCAACTGTCCGCTCGGTGCCGTAACGAGGCGGGCTCGGCTTGAATGAATTGTTAGGCGCATACCAATACCGAGCTCCGCGTGTGCTCATCAAAAGCTCCAGAACGCATCTTTCAAGCGAGTCCACAACTCGCGGAGTTTTTTGCGATCCTTGCCAAGAATTACAACACGGAGCAGCTCAATCAGTACCGCAAGTAGAGACACCAGAACTACAATGAGGTAGAGGCCCTCACCAAATAGATAAGCGCCAATACTTAGAGCCAACCCCATGGCCAGTAGCCCCGCAACATACTTTGCCTCTCCTTCAATTATCGGCATGCCCAGAAGCGCCTAACGCCTAAGTTAAGCCGCGTCGCGGAACGACGGGCAGTTCCTACGAAAAAGTGGACACCGATGCTCTAGCGGCACTGCTCGAACTCC
>CAMPIO010000046.1 GCA_946886405.1 uncultured Pseudoxanthomonas sp. | reverse complement strand
TTTCGGCCAGCCGCCTGAAGAGCATCGCGGGCATGGCCCGCTCCTACAAAACCCCTCGTCCCTGTAGGAGCGTCCCATGGGCGCGATGCTTTTCGGCCAGGCGCCTGAAGAGCATCGCGGGCATGGCCCGCTCCTACAAGGGCGTGGAACGGCCTCTGCGGGATCGCGAGACCTATTCCTTCAACCGGCTGCCGAAGTCGCCCTCGGCTTCCGCCGCGAGATAGGCGAACACGGTGTACGCCGCGACGTTCTGCGCCAGCGCGGCCGGATCGATCTTGTCGAGCGTGTCGTCGGCATTGTGGTGCAGGTCGAAGTAATCGCTACCGTCCTGCGCCAGCCACGCCCACGCCATGCCCTTGGCGGCGAACGGGCTGATATCGGGGCCCGCGCTGCCCTTGCCCGGCGCGTATTCGATGCCCAGCGGTGCCAGTGCCTGCGCGATCTGCTCGGTCGCCTTGCGTGCATGTTCCGGCGCGCCGGTGTTGAAGGCATAAATGCGGCCGGCGCCGAAATCGCTCTCGGCGGCGAGCTGGTGGCGGGTGATGTCGGCGACATGCTTCTCCGCGTATGCCTTGCCACCGTACAGACCCTGTTCCTCGTTGGCGAACGCGATCACGCGGATCGTGCGCTTCGGCGCCTGCTTCAGCTTTCCGATCAGGTGACCGGCGGCCATCGTGATGCCGATGCCCGCGCCGTCGTCGATCGCGCCGGTACCCAGGTCCCACGAATCCAGGTGGCCGCCGATCACCACGACCTCCTTCGGCAGGCTGCGCCCGGTGATCTCGCCGATCACGTTGTGCGAGGTGTATTCGCCGTCCCACCCGCAGTCGAGCGACAGCGACACGCGCACCGGGCCACGCCGCAGCAGGCGGGCGAGCTGGTCGGCATCGGGAACGGTCAGTGACGCAGAAGGCACCGGCGTCAGACCGTCGTCGAAACGCGTGATGCCGGTATGCGCGACGCGGTGGTTGTCGGTGCCCGCCGAGCGCATCAGGAACGCGACGGCACCCTTGCGGATCGCCGCCGATGGACCCTTCGAGCGGATCGCGCCGCCATTGCGGTAGTCGCTGCCATCGCGTGCGGACGTCATCTGGTAGTCGACGAACGCGATCTTGCCGCTCAGCGAGCCCTCCGGTGCGGCCTCGAGTGCGGCGAGGTCGGAGAAGCGGACGATGTCGGCATCGACCTTGCCAGCGGGACTGCCGCCGAGCGCGGTGACGGTGAGCGGCTGTGCATGCGCGCCCACCACGGCGGCATGCTCGCTGCGACGCACCCACTTCGGAAACGTCACCGGCTCGATCCACACCTTGTCGAAACCGAGCGCCTTGAATTTCGCCTGCGCCCACGCGACCGCCTTCGCATCGGCCTCGCTGCCGGCCAGGCGTGGACCGATCTCGGTGGTCAGCGACTCGACGACCTTCCAGCCGGTGTCGTCGACAAGCGCCTGCTCGCGCAACGTGGCGGCAGTGGCGAGGGCGCTATCCGGAATGCGCGTCTCGCGGTCGGCGGCAAGGGCAGGCGCGGCGAGGGTCAGGGCGAGCAGCAGCGGAACGAGGCGCATGGAACATCCCGGAAAAACGAAGGCCACGAGCTTAACAGCCCGTGGCCTCGTGGTTCCCTTGCCGGCGTTGCCGGTTCGGAATGCAGCGTCCGCCTACTTTTTCAGCGAATCGCGGATCTCGCGCAACAGCACGATGTCCTCGGGCGTCGCGGCAACGGGAGCCGGTGCGCGGACGCGGTTGTAGGCCTTCAGGAACAGGAAGATCACGAAAGCGATGATCAGGAAGTCGATCGCTGTCTGCAGGAAGGCGCCGTACTTCAGCAGCAACGCAGGCACCAGTTCCTTGCCGGCAGCGTCCACTTCAGCGGCACGCAGGGTCACCGCGAGGTCACTGAACTTCACGCCGCCCATCGCCAGGCCCACCAGCGGCATCACGATGCCGTCGACCAGGCTGCTGACGATCTTGCCGAACGCAGCACCAATGACCACGCCTACGGCGAGATCGACCACGTTGCCGCGCGATACGAATTCCTTGAACTCGCTGATCATGCCCATGCTGTTTTCCTTGTCCGCCGACGCCGACGCGCCATCGGCCGGGACTATAGCGCGCTGTACCGGAGATGGTGTTGCCGGGCTCAGTCGATGATGCGGCCGCGCAGTTCGACGATGCCGTCCAGGGAGGCGACGAAGTCATCGCCAGCCTGGAGTGCCGCCACGCCCGCCGGCGTGCCCATGAACACCAGGTCTCCTGCCTTCAGCGCATAGAGCTTCGACAACTCGTGCAGGATGTCGGGCACGTCCCAGATCAGATCGTGCAGCGACCCGTGCTGGCGGGTTTGGCCGTTCACGCGCAGGCTCAGGGTTTGGCTCTCCAGTGCGGTGACGTCGGCAGCCGGGACCAGGTCGCTGATCGGCGCGGAGTGATCGAAACCCTTGCCCGTATCCCACGGCAGGCCCTTGGCCTTGGCCGCGGCCTGCAGGTCGCGGCGGGTCAGGTCCAGACCAACGCCATAGGCGATCACGAGTCCGTGCGCGTCGGCAGGCGCCAGCGTTCCCGCAGGGGCGTCCTTCCCCAAGGCGACGACCAGTTCCACTTCATGGTGCAGGTCATGCGTGCCGGGCGGATACGGGATGTCCGCACCGCCGGTGACGATGGCGTCGGCGGGCTTGTGGAAGAACACGGGCGTCCCGCGCTCCGCCTTCGACGCCGGCGCAGCCGCACCCATCTCACGCGCGTGGTCCGCGAAATTGCGACCGACACAGAAAATCCGACGCACGGGAAACGTGCCGCCGCCACGCACGGGGATGCGTGGAACGGGCGGAGCAGGAATGAGATCGGTCATGGCGGCCGTGCAGGCTGGGGACGGCCGCAGAGTGTAGGCGGGAACCGGGTTCCCGCGGCGCCGTCAACGTGGCAGCGGCAGCACCGGCTTGCGGACGACGTGGTACTCGGCGTCCACCACGCGGGCATCGCGGGCCTGTGGCTTGCCGCGCTGGCGCACCAGCTTGTAGACCAGACCTGCCGCGATCATGGCGGCGCCGACGAATACGCTGAAGAACACCAGCACGCCCAGCAGTGCGACGCCCAGCAGGCCCAGGCCGACCCGCAACAGCGGATGGCGCGGCTTGCGCGGTGCGAAGACGTTTCGGAAGGCGTTGAACTGGAAATGGCGTGCGTACATGGTGGGGCGTCGTGACAGAATGCGGCGGGGGCCGGTGCGGGCAGTATCGGATGACAGTCGGATGACCGTGTGAGGACTTCGTTAAGCGCCATGCGACTGAGTGCACTGAATGACATCCCCGACGGGGGTTTCGCCGAGGTTGAGGCCACGATCAGCGGTGATGCGGAGTCGTTGATTCTTTATCGCGAGGGAGATGGCGTGCGTGGCTGGCTGAATGTCTGCCCGCATGCCGGGCGCCGGCTGGACTGGGCGCCTGGCCAGTTCCTCAAGAGCAAGGATGGTCATCTGGTGTGCGCGGCCCACGGCGCTTCATTCGAACTGGTGGACGGCGCGTGCGTCGCGGGACCGTGTCGCGGCGACACCCTGCACGCCGTCGTCGTGCAGGTGCGCGACGGCGAGGTGTGGCTGGGCTGAAGGAGGGGCGTCAGCCGATGCCCTGCTGGATCACGCAATGCCACCCGGTGCGATAGGTCTCGTAACCGGGTGACGCCGCCTGCGCCAGGCAGCAGGTGCGGCCGTCGATGACCACGTCCACCGCAGCGCGCGGCTGTTGGAACAGGGGCGCTCGCCCGGGAAAATCCAGTCGCGACGACACCGCATTTCCGCCCGAGGTGTCGGCCAGCACCTGACCCTGACCATCGACGATACACACGCGACTGCGACGCCACTCGGCCTCCGACAGCGGCGTGCGTTCCACGATGGTCTGCGCCAGCGCGTCCCAGCGGAACACGATCCCCAGCACACCCAGCGGCCGCCCCGCCACGCGGCCTCCTTCGCGCACCGCACACGCGTACACCAGCACGCGCTCGCCGCCCGCCAGGGGGCTGGCGTGCATGGACTGGAACCCGAACTCCTCGCCGCTGCGCGTGGCCATGGCCGACTGGAACCAGCCCTGCTGCGCCACCGATTGCCCCGTCGAGCGGTACTGGCGCGGCCGTCCGTTGGCGATGATGTTGCCGTGCAGGTCGGCGAGGACGAGATCGAAGTAGACCGTGTACGAATCCAGGATCTGCCCAAGGCGCTGGCTGGCATGCGCGAGCGACGCCGGTTGCGGATCCTGTGCCGCAGCGACCACGGCCGCGTCGGTGGCCCACCAGCGCACGTCGCAACTGCGCTCGTAGAGGTTGCGGTCGATCAGGTCGATGTTCGCCAGCGCCAGATCGGTCAGGCGCGTATGGCGTACGTCCGTCTGCAACTGGTCGAGTCGCGCGCGCAGGTCCGTGCTGGTGCGGACGGCCATGCGGTCGATGTCCTGCGCGGTGTCGCTGACCCGGCGGGACAACGTGTCCATTTCCTCGGCGATCACACCGAAGCTGCGGCCAGCGGTGCCGATGCGGACGGCCTCGATGCGGGCGTTCATCGAGATGATGCGGGTGATGCGATTGATCTCGTCGATCTTCTGCAGCGATTGCCGCAGTTGCGTGAGCAGCGAGTCCGACAGTCCCGATACGGACTGGATGTGGTCGTCGATGCCGGCGTCGGAAACAGGGGCGACAGCGCAAGCGTTCATGGAGCTCCTTGTGGGAAGGGGCAGGGTGGCGTGACATCCGGTAGCGGTGTGCGGCCGACCCCATCATTGAGGCGCTATCGGCGTGGTCGGCGCGGCGCTTTAATCGGCACCGCGCGGGTGCATGGTTTCCCCAGGATGGGGCGGCACGCGGCGCAGGTTGGACGTGCGCGCGGCGCTTGCCTAGAATCCGCGCACTACGGACAGGGGACCGGCATGGGCGACGCGAGCAACTGCATCAACTGCGGCCGTGCCGTCGTGGACCCCGACCAGAAATTCTGCCCCGCCTGCGGCCAGCCCACGCCGGTGCACCGTATCGACTGGCATTTCCTCGGGCACGAGCTCGAGCACAGCGTGTTCCACATGGATCGCGGCATCCTGTATTCGCTCAAGGAGCTGATGCTGCGGCCGGGGCATCTGATGCGGGCGTATCTGGAGGGAAGGAGGGCGAAGCAGGTAAAGCCGCTGTTGCTGTTGATGATCATGGCCGCAGTGGTGCTGTTGCTCGGCAAATACCTGCTGGGGGGAGATGTGGTGGGATCGGCTATGCAAGCCGGTCTCGCTGGAGGCTCCGGGGCACAGGAGGGAGGCATTGATCCTGTTGTGTTGTCCCGCACGTTCAATTCGGTCAAGGATTGGTTGAATGCTCATCTGACGGCATTCACGCTGATCTGCCTGCCTCTTGAGGCAGCGGCATTCTGGCTGGCTTTCCGGGGCAGGGCCTTGAACTACCCGGAATGGCTGGTGGTCTCCGCGCTTCTCACCGTGCAGACCTTCGTTTTCATGGCTGTCGCGGTGGTGCTGCAACGTTGGCTGCCGAGCGCACAGGCTTGGACCTTGCCCTTCGTCGTGCTGTATACGGTCTTCTCACTCGTGCAGTTGTTCCGAAACCACTCCCCATGGACCACTGCGTTGAGATCTCTGGTGGGTGTCGGCCTGTTCTTGCTGGCGCAAAGTCTGTTGGGCGGGATCCTGGTGGCTGCGTTGCTCCTCATGTCCAGCAGCGGCTGAAAAAGTAGACGCGAACGCTAACGGTGCATACGACAACGCCGGCGAAAGCCGGCGTTGTCGTGTTGACTCGAAGGTCATGATGGTGGCGTACCTTACTTCAGCGCCTTGAAACGCAGGCGATGCGGACGCGCGCCCTCTTCGCCCAGGCGACGCTTCTTGTCTTCTTCGTACTCGCGGTAGTTGCCCTGGAAGAATTCCACGTGCGAGTCGCCCTCGAAGGCGAGGATGTGCGTGGCGATGCGGTCCAGGAACCAGCGGTCATGCGAAATGACGAAGGTGTTGCCGGGGAACTCCAGCAGCGCATCTTCCAGCGCGCGCAGGGTTTCGATGTCCAGGTCGTTCGAGGGTTCGTCGAGCAGCAACACGTTGCCACCCTGCAGCAGCGTCTTCGCCATGTGCAGGCGGCCGCGTTCACCGCCTGACAGCGAGCCGACCATCTTCTGCTGGTCCTGGCCCTTGAAGTTGAAGCGGCCGATGTACGCGCGCGACTGGATCTCGACACCGTTGATGTTGAGGATGTCCAGGCCGCCCGAGATTTCCTGGAAGACGTTGTGGTTGCCTTCCAGCTTGTCGCGGCTCTGGTCCACGTAGGCCAGCTGCACGGTCGAACCGGTGGTGATGGTGCCGGAGTCCGGCTTCTCCTGTCCCGTGATCATCTTGAACAGCGTCGACTTGCCGGCGCCGTTCGGACCGATGATGCCGACGATCGCGCCGCCGGGGACGAGGAAACTCAGGTTGTCGATCAGCAGGCGATCACCGAATTTCTTCGAGACGTTCTTGAACTCGATGACGTTGTTGCCCAGCCGTTCACCCGGCGGAATGAAGATCTCGTTGGTCTCGTTGCGGCGCTGGTAATCCACGGACTGCAGTTCTTCCAGGCGCGCCAGGCGCGCCTTGCCCTTCGAGCGGCCACCCTTCGCGTTCTGACGCGACCACTCCAGTTCTTTCTGGATCGCCTTCTGGCGGGACTTTTCCTGGTTCTCTTCCTGCTTCAGGCGCTCGTCCTTCTGCACCAGCCAGTCGGTGTAGTTGCCTTTCCACGGAATGCCGCGACCGCGGTCGAGTTCGAGAATCCATTCGGCGGCGTTGTCGAGGAAGTAACGGTCGTGGGTGACTGCCACCACGGTGCCGGCATAGCGGGCGAGGAACTGTTCCAGCCACTCGACGGACTCGGCGTCCAAGTGGTTGGTCGGTTCATCGAGCAGCAGCATGTCGGGCTTCTGCAGCAGCAGGCGGCACAGCGCGACGCGACGCTTCTCGCCACCGGACAGCTTGCCGACGATGGCGTCCCACGGCGGCAGGCGCAGGGCGTCGGCGGCCACGTCAAGCTGGTTCTCCAGCGTGTGTGCGTCGCCGGCCGCGAGAATGGCCTCGAGGCGTTCCTGTTCCTTGGCGAGGGCGTCGAAATCTGCGCCTTCCTCGGCGTAGGCGGCGTATACCGCTTCCAGTGCGGCCTGCGCCTGCAACACATCGCCCACGCCTTCTTCCACGGCCTGGCGAACGGTGTGTTCAGGGTTCAGTTCCGGCTCCTGGGCCAGGTAGCCGACCTTGATGCCGGGTTGCGGGCGCGCTTCGCCTTCGAAATCCGTGTCTACGCCGGCCATGATCTTCAGCACGGTGGACTTGCCCGCGCCGTTGAGGCCCAGCAGACCGATCTTCGCGCCCGGATAGAACGACAGCGAGATGTCCTTGATGATCTGCCGTTTCGGCGGGACCACCTTGCTGACCCGGTTCATGGTGTAGATGTATTGCGAGGACATGCTGGCTCCGGTACGCAGGCCCCGTCGCCCAGCCGGGTAACGGCGGGCGGGGAGGCAAAAGGGAAGGCGGCGATTATAGCCGCTCCCGCCCGCCCGACCGCCGGCTGAATACGTTTCGCGAACATGGCGTTGACATGGCCGTAACCGTTTTCCAGCGGGAATCGGTTCAGATGTGATCCGCATGATGGGCTCACGTGCCACACAGAGGGCTTTTCCATGAATACCAAGCGTCTTTTCCAGAGCATGGCCTGCGCCGTCCTGGCCTTCGCCGTCACCGCCCCCGTGCTTGCACGCGACGACGATCGCGGCCGGGACCGGGACCGTTCGCACCAGCACGACCGTCGCGATGACCGCAGGGATGATCGTCGTGACTGGCGCGAAGACCGCCGGGACGACCGCCGCGACTATCGCGACCAGCGCCAGGCCTATCGCCATGGCTACCACGAGGGCCGCCGGGACGACCGTCGCTACGATGATCGCCGTTATGACGACCGTCGCTATTACGCCCCGCCGCGGGTCGTCTACCGCCCGGCTCCGCCGAGCTACCACCGTTGGGCCAGAGGGCAGCGCTACCGCGACCATTACCGTGGCCCGGTCTATGTGGTGAACGACTACAACCGGTACCACGTGCGCCATCCGCCCCGCGGCTACCACTGGGTGCGCGATGACCGCGGCAACCTGCTGATGGTCGCCATCGCCACCGGCATCATCGCCGACCTGCTGCTGCACCACTGAGCCGGCCGTCCTGACCCCATCGAAAAGCGCGCTCCGGCGCGCTTTTCCTTTTCCGGGGCAGGGTGGCCGAGGGCGGGGCGAGCTACAATCGGGGCTCCCGCCCGACTTGCTCCCGGAGACCCGATGTTCCCGCGCGACGCCCGCATCGAAACCTACGATCCCGAACTGGCCCAGGCCATCGCCCACGAGGCGCGCCGGCAGGAGGATCACGTCGAGCTGATCGCCAGCGAGAACTACGCCAGTCCGCGCGTGCTTGAAGCCCAGGGCAGTGTGCTGACCAACAAGTACGCCGAGGGCTATCCGCACAAGCGCTACTACGGTGGTTGCGAATACGTCGACATCGCCGAGCAGCTGGCGATCGACCGCGTGAAGCAGCTGTTCGGTGCCGACTATGCCAACGTGCAGCCGCACTCCGGCTCGCAGGCCAACCAGGCCGTGTATTTCGCCCTGCTGCAGCCCGGTGACACCATCCTGGGCATGAGCCTGGCCCATGGCGGCCACCTGACCCATGGCGCCAAGGTCAACGCCTCGGGCAAGCTCTTCAACGCGATCCAGTACGGTGTGAACGACCAGGGCCTGATCGACTACGACGAAGTCGAGCGTCTGGCGCTGGAACACAAGCCGAAGATGGTCGTGGCCGGTTTCTCCGCCTACTCGCAGATCGTGGACTGGGCGCGCTTCCGTGCCATCGCCGACAAGGTCGGCGCCTACCTGTTCGTCGACATGGCGCACGTGGCGGGCCTGGTCGCCGCCGGTGTCTACCCGAACCCGCTGCCGCACGCCCACGTGGTCACCTCGACCACCCACAAGACGCTGCGCGGCCCGCGCGGCGGCATCATCGTGGCGAAGGGTGCGGGAGAGGAGATCGAGAAGAAGCTGCAGAGCATCGTCTTCCCCGGCATCCAGGGCGGTCCGCTGATGCACGTGATCGCCGCCAAGGCCGTCGCTTTCAAGGAAGCGCTGGAGCCGGAGTTCAAGACCTACCAGGCGCAGGTGGTGAAGAACGCGCAGGCGATGGCGAAGACGATCATTGCCCGCGGTTACAAGATCGTCTCCGGGGGCACCGAGAACCACCTGATGCTGGTCGACATGATCGGCAAGGACGTCAGCGGCAAGGACGCGGAAGAAGCGCTGGGCAAGGCGCACATCACCGTCAACAAGAACTCCGTGCCGAACGACCCGCGCAAGCCCTTCGTGACCTCGGGCCTGCGTATCGGCACGCCGGCGGTGACCACGCGCGGCTACGGCGAGCAGGACTGCGTCGATCTGGCGAACTGGATCTGCGACGTGCTCGACGCGCCCAGCGATGAGGCGGTGCTGGCGAAGGTGCGCGACAACGTCACCGCGCAATGCCGGAAGTATCCGGTTTACGGCTGATCGATGCACTGCCCCTTCTGCCAGCACACCGACACCCGCGTCATCGACTCGCGCGTCTCCGAAGACGGCGCGACGATCCGTCGTCGTCGCGAGTGCGAGGCCTGCGGGGAGCGGTTCTCCACGCTGGAGAACATCGAGATCAAGCTGCCGGCGGTCATCAAGGGCGATGGCCGTCGCGATACCTTCGATGCGCGCAAGCTGCGTGCCGGCTTCGACCGCGCGCTGCAGAAGCGGCCGGTATCGGAAGAACAGATCGAGGCCGCGGTGCGGGCGGTGATCCATGCCATCCGCATGAGCGGAGAGCGCGAGATCGCCTCGCGCAAGATCGGTGAGTTCGTCATGGGCGAGCTGCGCAAGCTCGACCACGTGGGGTACGTGCGCTTCGCTTCGGTATACCGCAGCTTCGAGGACGTGGCCGATTTCCGCGACGAAATCGAGAAGCTCGAGCGCGACCTTCCCGCTGCAGGACAACTGTCCCTGCTCAGCGGCGACGTGGTGCCGTTCGACAAGCACGCGGACAAGAACAAGAAGCGCTGAGCGTGCGTATCGAGGCGATCGGGCAACACCCGGCATGCATCGAGCCGCTTGCCCGCTGGCACCACCACGAGTGGGGCGCGCTTTACGACGACTGGACGCTGGAAGCCGCCACGGCAGAGCTGGCCGATCATGCAATGCGTACGTCGGTGCCGACCACGCTGCTGCTGATGGAAGGCGAGCAGTTGCTCGGATCGGTCAGCCTGCTGGTGGAGGATGCACCTGCGCTCCAGGATCGTGGCAGTCCATGGCTGGGTAGCCTGTTCGTTCTTCCCTCAGCACGTGGTCGTGGTGGTGGGCGCGTCCTGGTCGAGGCGGCGGTCGCGCATGCCGCGCGCGACGCTGTGGCGCTGCTGCGCCTGTTCACCCTGTGGCACGAGGACTTCTACGCATCGCTCGGGTGGCAGGTGGAAGAACGCACGTCGTTGCACGGCACGCCGGTCGTCATCATGTCCATCCGGCCCGCCGAGCGCGTGGCGCATACTGGCGCCCCTCCGACGCCGCGTGACGACGCATGACCTATACCGTCTTTTCCGCATTCGATCACCAATGCATGGCGCGCGCGCTGCGGCTGGCCGAGCGCGGCGCGTACACGACACGTCCGAACCCGATGGTCGGTTGCGTGATCGTGCAGGGCGAGCAGGTCGTCGGCGAAGGCTGGCACCAGAAGGCCGGCGGTCCGCATGCGGAGGTGTTCGCGCTGCAGGCCGCAACCGAGCACGCGAAAGGTGCAACGGCGTACGTCACGCTGGAGCCGTGCGCGCACACCGGCCGCACCGGGCCGTGCGCAGAGGCGCTGGTCGCAGCGGGCGTAACGCGTGTGGTCGCTGCGATGCGCGATCCGTTTCCCCAGGTGGATGGTGCGGGTTTCGATCGTCTGCGCGCGGCGGGCATCGAGGTGCAGGCCGGGTTGATGGAAGCGCAGGCGCGACGCTTGAACCGGGGCTTCCTGTCGCGCGTGGAGCGTGGCCGCCCGTGGATGCGGGTGAAGCTGGCGACCAGCCTCGACGGCCGCACCGCGATGGCGAATGGCGACTCCAAATGGATCAGTGGCGAGGCGTCGCGTCGCGACGTGATGCGCTGGCGTGCGCGCGCCGGTGCCATCCTGACCGGTGCCGGCACGGTGCTGGCCGATGATCCATCACTGACCGTACGCTTCGGCGACGACACCGCGTTCGAGCCACCGCTGCGCGTGGTGCTCGATCCCGGCCTGGCCACCGTCGCGCGCGGCAACGTGCGCCAGGGCGGGGCACCGACGCTCTACATCCACACGGCGGAGGCCAAGCCGCCGCGCGACGTCGATGTCCAGCGCGTGATCGCGCCGGCGACCGGCAGCCATTTCGATCTGAAGGCGGTGCTGGAACTGCTGGCCACGCGCGGCATCAATGAAGTGCATGCCGAAGCGGGCGCCACGCTGGCCGGCGCGTTCCTGGCGGCCGGCCTGGCCGACGAGGTGCTGCTGTACGTGGCGCCGGTGCTGCTGGGCGACCAGGCGAGGCCGCTGTTCGGTGGCCTGGGCATCCAGACCATGGCGGATCGGCTGCAACTGGAGATTGTGGACAGTCGCGTGATTGGCGAAGATCACCGCCTCCTGCTGCAACCTGCCCGTTGACGCTCGCCATGGTGGCCTTCAAGGATCATTTTTCCGGCGTCGCCGATGTCTATCTCGCGTCGCGTCCCACGTATCCCGACGCACTGTACGACGCCATCGCATCCGTCGTGCCCGCCAGCGCGGAGGTCTGGGAGCCGGGGTGCGGCAGTGGCCAGGCCACACGCGGACTGGCTGCGCGCTTCGCGCATGTGCATGCCACCGATCCCAGCGCGGCACAGATCGAGCGTCATTGGGCGAACGCAACGCCTGGCGTGAATGTCAGCGTGGCGATCGAGCCCGCCGAAGCCACCGCGCTCGCGGACCACAGCATCGATCTGGTTGCCATCGCGCAGGCCCTGCACTGGTTCGACCGTCATCGCTTCTTCGCCACCTGTGAGCGCGTGCTGCGGCCGGGCGGCGTACTGGCTGCCTGGACCTACCAGGACATCATTTTCGAAGACGATCTGGCCGAGGTGGCCGAGAAAGTCCGCGATGACATCGACCCGTACTGGCCGCCCGAGCGTGCCGACGTGGACATGGGCTATGGCGACTACGTGTGGCCGTTCGAACTGATGCCGACGCCGCGGCTGTGGCTGACGGCCGAATGGAACCTGCCCACGCTGCTGGGATATTTCGGCAGCCTCTCGGCCACCGGCAGCTACCGTGCCGCCACGGGCGAGGACCCGGTCTACGCCCATACGCCCGCGCTGGCCGAGGTCTGGGGCGATCCGCAGCGGGTGCGCACCATGCGCTGGCCGTTGATCCTGCATCTGCGCCGGAAAGCCCCCCTCGCGTAGGAGCGGGCCATGCCCGCGGCGCTTTTCGCGTGCGGGTCGCGCATGCGGGAAGGCGCGGGCAAAGAACGAGCATGGCAGGCATGGCCTGCTCCTGCAGGGCGGAACGCTGCGTTCAGGGCCCTCGTCGGGTCGAGACGGTAGAATGCGCAGGCCGGTCCGCCGGCACACCACCAACGACGTCTTCAGGGCGGGGCGAGATTCCCCACCGGCGGTAGGTCGCCCAGCGACGAGCCCGCGAGCGCCTTCGGCCCCGCCGAAGGGTCAGCAGATCCGGTCCGATGCCGGAGCCGACGGTCATAGTCCGGATGAAAGAAGACGGCATCGCCGAACCACGCGGAGGCGTGGCTTCGTGCGCCTGCCTTCGCGCCCCGGAGGCGTCTCCGCTTTGCTGTCGCGAGAGACGTCCATGCCATCCACGAATTCCCGTGCTTTCCCTGTCCTGCCGGAGGTGTGCTGATGTTCACCGGCATCATCGAGGGCGTTGGCCGTATCGCTGCGCTGCAGGCGCTGGGCGGCGATGTCCGCCTGACCGTCGCCACCGGCTCGCTGCCGTTCGACGCTGTGCAGCTCGGCGAAAGCATCGCGGTGAACGGCGTGTGCCTGACCGTGATCGCGTTCGATGCAGCGAGCTTCCAGGCGGACGCATCCACCGAGACGCTGTCGCTGACTACGCTCGGCGGCCTGGCCACCGGCGCGCTGGTGAACCTGGAGCGGGCGATGCGCCCGACCGACCGTCTGGGTGGCCATCTGGTCAGCGGCCATGTCGACGGCGTCGGGCGCGTGCTGTCGGTCCACGAGGATGCGCGTGCCCAGCGCTGGCGCTTCGCCGCCCCGGCGCCGCTGCTGAAGTACATCGCCAGGAAGGGCTCGATCTGCGTCGACGGCGTCAGCCTGACAGTCAACGAGGTGGACGGCGAAGGCTTCGAGGTCGCGCTGATCCCGCATACCGTGTCGCGCACCGCGTTCGCTGCCACCGCCACGGGCGATGCGGTGAACCTGGAGATCGACCTGGTGGCGCGCTATGTGGAGCGTTTGCTCGGAGCGCGCTGAGTGGCATCCAGCGCGTCAATCGGCACCATCTCCTTCATCGCCATCCCGCTGAACGCCGGGATGACGACTTCTATCCCGTTATTCGAGTACGCACCAATGCCTTTTTCCCCCATCCCCGAGCTGCTGGAAGAGATCCGCAACGGCCGCATGGTCGTCATCGTCGACGACGAGGACCGCGAGAACGAAGGCGACCTGATCATGGCGGCCGAGCTGGTCAAGCCGTCGGACATCAACTTCATGGTCACGCATGCGCGCGGACTGGTGTGCCTGTCGCTGACGCGCGAACGCTGCGCGCAACTGGGGCTGGCACCGATGGTGCAGACCAACACCGCGCAGTTCCACACCAACTTCACCGTCAGCATCGAGGCGGCGGAGGGCGTGACCACCGGCATTTCCGCCTACGACCGCGCGCATACCGTGCGCACCGCTGTGCGGCCGGATGCGAAGCCCAGCGACCTCAGCCAGCCCGGCCACATCTTCCCGTTGATCGCGCAGCCCGGCGGCGTGCTGACGCGCGCGGGACATACCGAAGCCGCCAGCGACCTGCCGATGCTCGCGGGCCTGGAGCCGGCCGGCGTGCTGGTGGAGGTGCTGAACCCCGATGGCAGCATGGCGCGCCGCCCGCAGCTGGAGGTGTTCGCGCGCGAGCATGGCCTGAAGATGGGCTCCATCGCCGACCTGATCGCCTACCGGCTGGCCACCGAACACACCGTCGAGCGCATCGACGAGCGCGACATCGAGACCGAGTTCGGTCCGTTCCGGCTGGTGACCTATCGCGACCGCATCGCCCACGACCTGCACTTCGCGCTGGTCCGCGGCACGCCCGACAAGGCCACGCCCACGCTGGTGCGCGTGCAGGTGGAGAACCCGCTCAGCGACCTGCTGCACTGGCGGCGCGATGATTTCGGTGTGCACGCCACCGACGCGCTGCGTGCGATCGCGGCCGAAGGGCAGGGCGTGATGGTCGTACTGGCCGAACCGCGCAGCGCCGAGGCTTTGCTGGCGCGCCTGCGCAAGCAACCCGAGGTGCAGGCCAACGCCAAGGACGTGGGCCAGTGGCGGCGCAATGGCGCGGGCGCGCAGATCCTGGCCGACCTCGGCCTGGGCCGGCTGCGCGTGCTGGGCACGCCGCGCCGTCAGGTCGGCCTGGCCGGGTTCGGCCTCGACGTGGTCGAGTACGTCCAGCCCTGAGCGTCGTCGGCAGACCGGCCGGTCGCCCCGGCTGGTAGACTTCCCCACCCCAAGGAACCCGCCATGTCCCACTACGAAGGCGATCTGCGCGCGCCCGACGGCGCCCGCTTCGCGATCATCGCCAGTCGCTGGAACCCGCGCATCACGGATGTGCTGGTGGCCGGTGCGCGCCAGAGCCTGGCCGGCAACGGCGTGAGCGAGGACAGGATCGACGTGGTGCGGGTGCCCGGCGCGTGGGAGATCCCGCTGGCCGCCGCGCGGCTCGCCGCCTCGGGCAACCATGCCGCGATCATCGCGCTGGGCTGCGTGATCCGTGGCGATACGCGCCACTATGAGCACGTCGCCGATCGTTGTGCGGAAGGCCTGATGCGCGTGCAGCTGGACACCGGCGTGCCGGTGCTCAATGGCGTGCTGGCGGTGGAGCGTATCGAGGATGCCGAGGCCCGTGCCGGCGGCAGCCATGGCAACAAGGGCGAAGAAGCCGCGCTGGCCGCCATCGAGATGGCGCAGCTGCTGGAACAGTTGCCGTAACCCAGGACATCGCAGGAGCCGACGTGAGCCGACAACATCATCCCCAGCGCAAGGACGGCGTCGATCCGGTGACGCGCGCACGCGCACGCCGCCGCGCGCTGCAGGCCGTCTACGCGTGGCAGATGTCGGGGGGCGAGGTCGGCCAGGTCATCGCGCAGTTCGCGCACGAGCAGGCGCACGAGATCGCCGACCTGGAGTATTTCGAAGACCTGGTGCGTGGCGTGGTGCGGCATCGCGCGTCGCTGGACGAGGCGCTGCTGCCATTCCTCGACCGCACGGTGGAAGAAGTCGATCCCATCGAGCGCGCGGTGCTGCGCATCGCCGCCTATGAGCTCATCCATCGCCTCGATGTGCCCTACCGCGTGGTGTTGAACGAAGCCATCGAAACCGCGAAGCGTTTCGGTTCCGAGCACGGGCATACCTACATCAACGGCGTCCTCGACCACGCCGCCATCGAATGGCGGCCCGCCGAGGCGCAGGCGCGCCGCTGACGTGTCGGGCGGCGACGCGCGCTTCCCTGTGTACGAACGTGACGCCTTGCTCGCGCTGAAGGGTGTCGGTTCCACCGTCGTGCAACGGCTCGAACAGATGGGGATCACCTCGCTGCGGCAATTGGCAGCCGCCGAAGCCTCGGAGGTCGTCGTCACTGCCGCAGGCCTGACGGGGTCCACCTGCTGGAAGAACAGCCCGCAGGCGCGCGCGGCCATCCAGTCCGCCGTCGATTTCGCGCGGTCGCGCGACTGACGCCGTCATGGGCGGTGGCGAATTCGATCTGATCGCCCGCGTCCGTGCACGTGCGGGCACGCGCGCCGACGTGGTGCTGGGCATCGGTGACGACGCGGCCCTGCTGGCTCCGCCGTCCGGCCGACAGCTGGTGGTCACCGCCGACACGTTGAACGACGGCATCCATTTTCCGCACGGTACGTTGCCGGCCGACATCGGTTGGAAGGCGCTGGCGGTGAACCTGTCCGATCTCGCCTCGATGGGCGCGGAACCCGCGTGGTGCACGCTGTCGCTGTCGTTGCCGCAGTCCGAAGCGGCGTGGATCGACGGGTTCCTCGACGGGTTCGTCGCGCTGGCCGCGCAGCACGGCATCGTGCTCGTGGGTGGCGATACGACGCGGGGCCCGCTGTCGATCTCGGTGACCGCGATGGGGTTTGTCGACGCGGGAAGCGCACTGCGTCGCGATGGCGCGCGGGCAGGTGACGACGTCTGGGTGACCGGAACGCTGGGCGATGCGGCGGGGGGCCTCGCGCTGCTCGGCCGCGATCCGGCGCATGCACTGCGCACGCGGCTGGACCGTCCCACGCCACGCATGGAGGCAGGTCGCGCGCTGGTCGGAATCGCCACCGCGTGCGTCGATGTCTCCGACGGCCTGCTGGCCGATCTCGGTCATATCGCATCGTGGAGCCACGTGGGCGCGCTCGTGGACATCGACACGTTACCGGCGTCCGACGCCTTGTGCGCGGCATTCGACGCGGCAACGCGCATGCCGATGCAGACGAGTGGTGGCGACGACTACGAACTCTGTTTCACGGCGCCTGCCGATGCGCGGGCCTGTATCACCGCGCTGGCATCACAGCTCGATCTGCGGATCACCCGTATCGGTCGCATGGTGGCGGGCGAGGGCGTGCATCCCGTGCGCTCCGATGGCGAGCCATGGACGCCGCCGCGTCGTGGCTACGATCACTTCGCCGGGTCCTGATGCCTTTGCAGAAGCGACGCAAGTCGCGACCGCACGTCGTCAGCAGTCGTCGACCATCAAGGGGCCGGCAACGGATGGCCAGAGTGCTGTCGGTGATTTGCCGGGCACGTATGGGCCGCGGTCGCGACTTACGTCGCTCCTACAGGTATCAGGGTGGCGGCAATACTTTGCCCGGATTGAGGATGCCGTCGGGATCCAGCGCCGATTTCACCGCGCGCATTGCCGACAGCGTGGCTGGCGAGAACGCATCCGCCATGAAATCCCGCTTGCTCAGTCCGATGCCATGCTCGCCGGACAGCGTGCCGCCCAATGCCAGTACGTGCGCGAACACCTTCGGCAGCGCCGCGAGTGCCCGTGCGGCCTCGGCGGTGTCGCCATCGTCGTACATGATGTTCACGTGCAGGTTGCCGTTGCCGGCGTGGCCGAACACCACGATCGGCAGCGCGGCGTCGACGGACAGCGCTTCCATGGCCGCGACCAGGTCCGGGATGCGCGATACCGGCACTACCACGTCTTCGTTGATCTTGCCGGGCCTGATGGTGCGCAGCGCCGGTGACAGCGCACGCCGCGCCGCCCACAGGCGATCGCGCGCGGTACCGTCCTGCGCCACGTCGAGGGCGATCATGCCGTCGCCTTCCGCCGCGTCGGCCAGCGCCTGCAGCGCGTAGGGCAGCGTGTCGTCGTCGCCGTCGGCTTCGACCAGCAGCATGGCACCGGCCTCGGGTACGTCGCTGCCGTTGCGGCGGATCAGCGCAATCGCACTGCGGTCCATGAATTCCAGCATCGTCGGCGTCGTCGGCCGCGCCATGATGCGCGACACGGCGGCGGCGGCGGTCGCGGCGTCGCGGTAGAGCACGCGCAGGCCGGCTTGCGCGTGCGGTCGCGGCGCGAGCTTCAGCGTTGCTTCGACCACGAGCGCGAGCGTGCCTTCGCTGCCGACGATCAGATGTGTGAGGTCGTAACCCGTCGCATCCTTGGTGTACGCGCCGCCGCAGCGGATCAGGTCGCCCGCGCCAGTCACCGCGACCAGGCCAAGCACGTTGTCGCGCGCAGTGCCGTACTTCACCGCGCGCGGGCCACCGGCATTGGTGGCGAGATTGCCGCCGACGCTGCAGGTCTCGGCGCTGGACGGATCCGGTGGCCAGAACAGGCCGTGCGGCGCGAGTGTTTGCTGAAGGTCGCCATTGAGTACGCCCGGCTGCACCACCACGCATCGGTCGGCGGCGCGTACCTCGATCACGCGGTCCATGCGCACAAACGACACCACCACGCCGCCTTGTGTGGGTACGGCCGCGCCGGTCGTGCCGGTGCCCGCGCCGCGCGCAACGATCGGCACGCGATGTTCGCGGCACGCACGCACCACGGCGACGACATCTTCCTGCGTGCGCGGCAATGCCACGGCCGCCGGCATCGCCCATCGCCGCGAATCGTCACCGCCGAACGGGCGGCAAGCCTCGCCGGTCAGCCAGCCATCGCCCAGACGGGTCGACATCGCATCGTGCAGTTCGGCAGGAAGGGATGAGTTCATGGGGGGCGGCGGGGATCAGGTCTCGTCCGCGCGGAATGCGTCGCGGATCCACCCGAGTTGCGGTGACGCAGGATCGCCCTTCGCGTCGATCACGTCGAACCGGCAGGGCGCATCGGCGAGTGCGGGATGGTCCTGCAGGAAGCGCTGCGCGGCGTGCACCAGGCGGCGGCGTTTGCCGACATCCACCGAAGCGCTGCCGCCACCGAAGGCCTGCGACTTCCGATAGCGGACTTCGACGAACACCACCGTTGGCGGGGCGCCCGGGCGTGTGGCATCGCGCATCACCAGGTCCAGCTCGCCGCCGCGATAGTTCGCATTGGCGGCGATATCGGTCAGGCCCGCGCGGCGCAGCAGCTCGCGCGCCGCGACCTCGATGGCCTGTCCGCGTGCCCGCCGGTCAACCGCCATCCGCGATCGGTGCGGGACGTCCGCCGGTGAAGGTCGACCATGACGGCGTACGCACCACGTTGCCGAACCCGTCCAGCTGCAGGCGACCGGTGGCGCCGCGGATCTCGGTGTTCGCGCCCGTTGCCAGATTTTCCAGATAGGCGGTCAACAGCCACGCGTCGTAGCCGAACGCGAACAGGCGTGCGGCCGGACCGCGCGCGGTCGGCACGCGCTCGCCGGTGACGCTGGCAGCGGGCAACGCCGGTACGCCGCGCGAGGTCCACGCCTCGGTCGGGAACGCGATGCCGTCCAGCGCCATGTCTTCTTCCGGCTTGCCGGTGCCCGAGGTCAGTTGCGATGTCCCCACGCGCGTCTTGCCGCCGAGTCCGGCCAGCGCCAGTTGCGGCGTCAGCGCGCGCGCGGTGCCACCACGCACGGCCAGGAACACCGCATCGGCACCTTCCTGCGAAGCGGTAGCGAGTGCGGCCGACAGGTCGCCCGGTGCGTCCTGCACGCGGATCACGCGCGTGACCTTGCCACCCCGTTCGGCGAAGCGTTCGGCGAACGCCTGCGAGGCGCGGCGGCCGTTGTCGTCGCTACCCTCGATGACCAGCGCCGCACGGCGTTCGCGTGCGAACAGATACTCGGCCGCTGCGATGCCGTCGTCTTCCGGTGCCAGCGAGAAGCCGGCATTGCCGTCCGGCACCCGCACCGTCCCGCGATTCAGCACCAGCACCGGGATCGCGAGGTCGGGCTGCTGGAACAGCGCACTCACTTCGTCCCGACCCAGTGGGCCGACCACGAAGTCCGCGCCCTCGGCGGTCGCGCGCGCGTACGCGGCGGTCGCGCCTGCGGCAGTGCCCGTGGTGTCGTAGAACTGGATGTCGGGACGACGGCGACGCTCGCCGTAATACCCGGCCAGCAGGCCGTCGCGCACCGGCGCGGCGGCGGTGGCGAGGTTGCCCGAGAGCGGCAACAGCACGGCCAGCTTCACCGGCGGGCGATACCCGTCGGATTCGGCGGGCGGACGGTTGCCGGCATCGAAACGCCACTGCGCGCCGCGATCGAACGGGCGCGGCAGCGGCAGCCCGCGGCGCTGCAACGCGCGGCCGGCGAAGTTGTACAGCGGATCGCCGGAGGGCAGCGCGGCGGCATCACGGGTGAGGGTGGCGTCGTCGAGCGTGGCCAGCAGGCGGTCGATTTCGCGCGCGTTGTCGCTGCGCGCCTGGCCCGTGAGGGCGCCATCCTGGCGCGCCAGCGTGGCGGCATTGGCGAATGCGGGCGCGAAACGCACCGTCGAGGTGACGGGGCCTGTACCCGGTGTGGTCGCGCAGCTGGCCAGCAAGGCGGCCAACAGCAGTACTGCCAGGGCCCGAGCGGGACGGAGGCGTGCGGAAAGCGTGCGTGCGACAGGCAGGTCCAAGGGCATCGTCGGTGTTCAGGCAGGGGAACCGGCTACGATTCTACCCCCAGCCACCGAGCCCCACTGGAATGCCTGCCGGAACCCTGTTCATCGTCGCCACCCCGATCGGCAATCTCGGCGACCTGACGCCGCGTGCGCTGGAGACCTTGAAGGGCGTTGCGGCCATCTGCGCCGAAGACACCCGCCGCAGCGGCCAGCTGATGTCGCACTTCGGCATCGCCACGCCGTTGCTGGCCCTGCACGATCACAACGAGGAGGCGCTGTCGCAGCGCTTGGTCGAGCGTCTCCTGGCCGGCGATTCGCTCGCCCTGGTCAGCGATGCCGGCACGCCGCTCGTCAGCGATCCCGGTTTCCGTCTGGTGCGCGCCGCGCGCGCGGCCGGCGTCAGGGTGAGTCCGTTGCCGGGCGCCTGTGCGGCCATCGCGGCCTTGAGTGTGGCCGGGTTGCCGAGCGACCGCTTCACTTTCGAGGGCTTCCTGCCGGCAAAAGGCGCCGCGCGGCGCGAACAGCTGCAGCGGCTGGCAGGCGAGACGCGCACGCTGGTGTTCTATGAATCCTCGCATCGCATCGCCGAGTCACTGGCCGACATGCGCGGAGCCTTCGGCGACGACCGTCCAGCGGTACTGGCCCGCGAACTCACCAAGCTGTTCGAGACCGTGCTCGACGGCACGCTGGCCGACCTTCAGGCGAAGGTCGACGCCGATGAGAACCAGCGCAAGGGCGAGTTCGTCGTGATGGTGCAGGGCGCGGCCGACGACGAAGCTGCCCAACTGGTCGAGGGTCGCCGGGTCTACGCCTTGCTCAACCAACACCTGCCGCCGTCGGCCGCCGCCAAGCTGGCGGCCGAGATCACCGGCGCGCCGAGAAAGGGGTTGTATGGCGCGCGATAGTGGGCAGTGCTGGCTGGCCTCGAATGAAAGGGTGTGACGATGAGAATGCGTGAATTGCTGGTGGCCGCAGTCGCGGTGCTGGTCGTGCTGGCAGCATCGCCCGCCGCGATCGCGTCGACTCAGCTGGACGCACGTGATCGTTTCGTCCTGCTGGTGGCGCTGAGCCAGAAGGCCGATGACGCGCTCAACCCGATGCGTCTTGCCGAGCGCGGACTGCCCCCGACCGGTGCCGTCTTCGTCGATCCCCAGGGCGAGGCTTTTGCCCGGCAGCTGGCGACTAACAAGCGCGCAGAACTGTCGGGCCTGGCCGGCATCGACCGCGCCTCCCTGGCCGAGAAGGACCAGATTGCCTACGACGCGTTCCGCTACCAGGCCGAGCAGGCGCTGGGCGAGATCGACAGCGGCATCCACGCGATCCGCAACCTGGTGCCGCTGAACGCCTCCTTCGGCTTGCACGTCGAGTTCCCCGACTACCTGTCGGGCGCCCGGTTCAAGACGGTAGAGGACTACGAATTGGGCCTGGCCCAGCTTGAGGGCTTCGTCGACTTCATGGACGGTACGGTGGATCGCCTGGAGCAGGGGATGGCCCAGGGCTACCACCAGCCCAAGGTGGTGGTGAACAACGTCCTGGGCCAGGTCGAGGCCTTCCTCAACCTGCCGGTCGAGGAGAATCCCTTCTACTCGCCGGTCACGCGTTTCCCCGATGCCATCGGACCGGCAGACCGCGCCCGCCTTGAGGCCGCCTATCGCCGGACCATCGTGGACCGCACCACTCCGGCCTACGAGCGCTGGCGCACCTTCCTGCGCGAACGCTATCTGCCGGGCGCCACCGATGGCGCAGGCCTGTGGGCGATGAAGGACGGCGAGCGGGTCTATGCCTCCCTCCTGGCCAAACACACCACCACCACGATGAGCGCGCTGCAGATCCACCAGCTTGGCTTGGCCGAAGTGGCCAGGATCCGCGCCGGGATGGAGCAGGCGCGGGAGGCGACCGGTTTCGACGGTGACCTGCCGGCCTTCTTCGAACACGTCCGCACCGGGCCGGAGTTCTACTATTCGAAGCCTGAAGACCTCATCGAACACTTCGAACGGATCGAGCACAAGGTCTGGGAACGGATGCCCGAACTGTTCTCGCGTCGTCCGCGTGCCGCATTCGAGTTGCGCCCGCTGCCGGCGCTGGGGGACCAGAGGGGCACGGGCTACTACCGCGCGGGGCCGCCGGATGCTTCGGAGCCCGGGGTCCTCTTCTTCAACATGGCCATGTTGAATACGCGCCCCATCCCGACCCTGGAGACCTTGCAACTGCACGAGGGCGTGCCGGGTCACCACTACCAGATCTCGCTGGTCCAGGAGGACGAGAGCCTGCCGGACCTGCTGCGTTTCGGCCAGGTGCCGGCCACCGCCTACACCGAGGGCTGGGGCCTGTACGCCGAATCCCTGGGCCAGGAACTGGGCATGTTCACCGACCCCTACCAGTGGTTCGGCCATCTGGACATGGAAATGCTGCGCGCCGTGCGCCTGGTGGTCGACACCGGTCTCCACGCCCTGCAGTGGGACCGCCAGCGCGCGGTCGACTTCATGCTGGCCAACACCTCCATGGCCCCGCGCGACGTGGGGGTCGAGATCGACCGCTACATCACCAATGCGGGCCAAGCCTGCGCCTACAAGGTGGGCGAACTGAAGTTCCAGGAATTGCGTCGCCGTGCGACCGAACGCCTGGGTCCCGACTTCGACATCCGCCGTTTCCACGACCAGGTACTGGACACCGGCGCCCTGCCGTTGGACGTGCTGGAAGCCAAGATCGACCGCTGGCTGCTGTCGAGCGAGGCGGCGCGGTAGGCCATGGGTGCGCTTCCTGCCTGGAGATACTGCGTGATCACCTTCATCGTTCCGGCCCCTTGCGGCTTCAGGCGCTGGACGTACTGCTCTGGAGGAGCGCCTGATGCGTCGTCGTGAACTCCTGCTCGGTGCTGCCGCGTTCGGCCTGACGTGGCCCCTGGGCGTGTGCGTGGCGGGTTCGATTGCCTCGGCCTCCGACGCCGCGGAGGGGGCCGGAGCAGAGGACATTCGTCTGGCGGGTCTGCTGGAGCGCCATGCCCAGGCCCTGCGAGCAGAAGAGGGTGGGCCGGACCGGCTGGCCGACTATTCGCTGGCCGCACGCGCGCGCCACCGACAGGCGACGGTGCAGCGCTTGGCCGAACTGGGCGGGATAGACCGTGCCGCTCTTTCGTCCGTCGCGGCCCTGGACTACGACACGGCACGCTTCGTCTACGGGGCCATGGCGGACCAGTACGGACGTTACGGCTTCTCCGACCTCAACCTGCGACCCAGCCCCTATGTGGTCAGCCAGATGAACGGCGCCTACTTCTGGCTGCCGGATGGGATCGGCGGGCGCTCGCCAATGAAGGACGCGGCGGACGCCGACCGCTACCTGGACAAGCTCGGACAGTTCGCCGCGGCCCTGGACCAGGAGACCGAACAGATCCATCACGACGCCGACCTGGGGGTCATTCCCCCGGATTTCATCCTGGCCAAGACCCTGAGGCAGATCGCAACCCTGCGTGATGCCACGCCAACCGGCAACGCACTGACGGTGTCGGCCCTGGCGCGTGCGCGCGATGCCGGGATTGTCGATCTGGACAGCCGCGCCTCGGCGATCTTCGTCGAGCGGATCGTGCCGGCCCTGCGACGCCAGGGCGAGGCGCTCGCAGCCTTGCAACCCCAAGCGGACGACCGGGCGGGTGTCTGGGCCAAACCGGACGGCGCGGCCTATTACGCATCGGCCCTGCATTCCAATACCACCGCCAGCTACGCGCCGGGCGAACTGCATCAACTCGGCCTGACGTGGGTGGCGGAACTGTCGGCCGAAATCGATGGCCTGCTGCGTGCGCAGGGCCTGACCCGCGGATCGGTGGGCGAGCGCATGGCTGCCCTGGACCGCGACCCGCGCTTCCTCAAACCGGATACGGAAGCGGGACGCCAGCAGATCATCGACTACGCCAGCGCGCATCTGGACCGGGTGAAGGGCCTGCTGCCGCGCGGGTTCCACGCAACGCCGGATTGGCCGGTCGACGTGCGGCGCATCTCGCCCGCGATCCAGGACGGCGCGCCCGGCGCCTTCTACAGCGCCAGCAGCGATCCCGACCAGCCTTCGATCATCTACCTCAACCTGCGCTCGGTCGCGGAGAACGCCCTGTGGCGCATCCCGACCCTGCTGCATCACGAGGGCATACCCGGGCACCATTTCCAGGACAGCGTCTTGCGCGAGGCGGGCGGGTTGTCCCTGTTCCGGCGTTCAGTGCGCTTCTCGGCGTGGACCGAGGGCTGGGCTCTGTATGCCGAACAACTGGCGGACGAGATCGGTGCATTCGAAGGCGATCCTGTTGGGCGCATCGGCTACCTGCAGGGCCAGCTGTTCCGCGCCTGCCGCGTCGTCGTCGATACCGGCATCCATCACGCGCGCTGGACCCGCCCGCAGGCCATCGACTGGATGGTGGCCAACGCCGGCGAACACCGCGACGCCGCCGAGCGCGAGATCGACCGCTACTGTGTCTACCCGGGGCAGGCCTGCAGTTTCATGGTCGGCAAGCAGCAGATACTGGCATCGCGCGAGAAGGCCCGGCAGCGCCTGGGGTCACGGTTCGACCCGCGCACCTTCAACGACTTCATCCTGGCGTCCGGGCCGCTTCCCATGGAAGTGCTCGACGGCGCAATCGCGCTGGCGGCGGAGGTCAGTGGTGCGTCGGGAAAGACGCGGTACGGGCAGAGAGGATCGGGCTGAAGCCCATGCACGGAATGGCAGCACGGGAGTCGCCGGAGCGCGTCAGTGCCTGGGAGGTATTCCGCGTATTCCTTGGGCTTGGGCTGGTTTCATTCGGTGGGCCCATCGCCCATCTTGGTTATTTCCGTGATGAATTCGTGGCGCGACGCCGGTGGCTGACGGACGGCGCCTACGCTGAACTCGTTGCGTTGTGCCAGTTCCTGCCGGGCCCGGCGAGCAGCCAGGTGGGCATGGCCATCGGCTTGTCGCAAGCAGGTATCCGCGGTGCAGTCGCGGCATGGTGCGGCTTTACCTTGCCCTCCGCGGTGTTGATGGTTCTGTTCGCGCTTGGACTCATGCATTGGGGCAGTGCACTGCCTGCCGATTCGCTGCATGGCTTGAAATGGGTGGCAGTTGCCGTGGTCGCGCAGGCGGTATGGGCGATGGCGCGCATGTTCTGCGTCGATGCGCCGCGCGTACTGATGGCCGTGGCAGCGGCGGTGATCGTGTCGTGGTGGCCGCATGCATGGATGCAACTGGTAATGATCGCAATGGGTGCAGTGGCGGGCCTGTTGTTGCGGCGCGCGCCTGAGCCAAGCGAAGCCGGCGGCATGACGGTATTGCTGTCTGCACGTGCTGGACTGGTGATGCTGGTGCTGTTCGTGCTGCTGCTGTTGCTGCTGCCGTTGGCGGCGCGGTATTCCATGGTGGCGGGTGTACAGGTCTTCGATGCGTTCTATCGGACGGGCGCGCTGGTTTTCGGTGGTGGCCATGTGGTGCTGCCCTTGCTGCAGGCAGAAGTGGTAGCGCCGGGCTGGATCGGCGCGGATGAATTCCTTGCAGGCTACGGGATGGCCCAGGCATTGCCGGGACCTTTGTTTGCGTTATCCGCTTTCCTGGGTACGGCAATGTCGGCGGGGCCGGGTGGCTGGCCAGGTGGATTGTTGTGCCTGGTTGCGATTTTCCTGCCTTCATTCCTGCTGATAACGGGCGTGTTGCCGTTCTGGTCGCGACTGCGTGGACAACGTGGCGTGCAGGCTGCCGTGGCCGGGGTCAATGCGGTGGTGGTTGGACTGTTACTGGCCGCACTCTACGACCCGCTCTGGACCACGGCAGTGCGTGACTGGCGCGACGTGGCGTGGATTGCGGTGGGCGTGATGATGCTGATGTGGGCGAAGTTGCCGCCGTGGCGGGTGGTGCTGTTGCTGGGTCTTTGCGGTGCCGTATCCGCTTGGCTATCGGGTTAGCTGCATGGCCGGTGTGCGACAATGCACGCGGCGGAGTCGGCCAGACAGTCGCGTCATTGGAAACAATGCCGAGGAAAGTCCGGGCTCCACAGGGCACGGTGCCAGGTAACGCCTGGGCG
>CAMPIO010000045.1 GCA_946886405.1 uncultured Pseudoxanthomonas sp. | reverse complement strand
ACGAAGGTCTCGTAGCCGCCGACGATCACCATCATCAGCAGGTTGGAGATCATCACCACGTCGATCAGCCCCAGCACCAGCAGCATGATGTCCTGCTCACTCAAGCTGGTCGCGCCGTGGACCAGATGCCACAGTTCCTTCAGGAACAGGACCACATAGACGCCTTGCGCCACGATCAGGCCCAGGTACAGCGGGAGCTGCAGCCAGCGCGAACTGAAGATCAGGGCCGGCAACGGGCCCAGGCGCGTGGATTTCGGGTCGGTCATGTCGGGAACGGTCTTTTCCAAGGATGGCGCAGGGTACCGGCCGGATTTGACGCTGCCAAGTCCGCACGGACGGCTAGACTCGAAGGCCTCCCCCTTCCGTGGAATCCATCATGATCGACCTGTACTACTGGCCTACGCCCAATGGCCACAAGATCACGCTGCTGCTGGAGGAGCTGGCCGATGCAGGCGCGAAGCTCGACTACCGCATCGTGCCGGTGAACATCGGCAAGGGCGACCAGTTCAAGCCCGACTATCTGGCGTTCTCGCCCAACAACAAGATGCCGGCGATCATCGACCATGCCCCCACCGACGGCGGCGAACCGATCAGCGTCTTCGAATCCGGTGCCATCCTGGTGTACCTGGCGAACAAGACCGGCCGCTTCTTCGGTACCGACGTCCGCCAGAAGGTGGCGGTGAACCAGTGGCTGATGTGGCAGATGGGTGGCCTGGGGCCGATGAGCGGGCAATACGGACACTTCACGGTGTATGCGCCCGAAAAGATCCCCTACGCCATCGACCGCTACACGCGCGAGGTGCAGCGCCTGCTCGGCGTACTGGACACGCAGTTGGCGAAACACGCCTTCGTCGCGGGCGACGACTACAGCATCGCCGACATGGCGATCCATCCGTGGATCAACGCCTACGACAAGGCACCGCTGGACCTGTCGCCGTATCCGCACCTGCAGCGCTGGCAGGCGGCCATCAGCGCGCGGCCTGCGGTGCAGCGCGCTTATGCACTGAAGACGCAGGTGAATCCGGATGCCGGCAAGCCGCTGACCGAGGAAGAGCGGAAGCATCTGTTCGGCAAGTAGCGTGCGCCGTGCGCACGACCCCATGACCCCTATATCACGCGCCATGCGTACGACGCGTGGTGTCGGATCCAGAGGTCGTGCGCGCAGCGCACGCTACGGCCCGGATGCAATAATCCGGGCCTGACCGGCCCCGCCGCCCGAGAAATCCGATGCGCCTTGCCCTGTTCGCCCTGATGACCCTCGCCACCGCCCTGCCCGCCCACGCCGAAAAACTCACGCTGGAAGCCATCACCGGCAGCGCGCCGCTGTCCGGTCCCACGCTGACCAGGCCGCAGGTCGCGCCGGACGGGTCGCGGGTGACCTTCCTGCGCGGCAAGGACAGCGACCGCAACCGGCTGGACCTGTGGGAATACGACATCGCCAGCGGGCAGACGCGCCTGCTGGTGGATTCGTCGGTGGTGCTGCCGGGCGAGGAAGTGCTGAGCGACGAAGAGAAGGCGCGTCGCGAACGCCAGCGCATCGCCGCGCTGTCCGGCATCGTCGACTACCAGTGGTCGCCGGATGGCAAGGCGCTGCTGTTCCCGCTGGGCGGCGAGCTGTATTTCTACGATCTGTCGAAATCCGGCAAGGATGCCGTGCGCAAGCTGACGAACGGTGGCGGCTTCGCCACCGATCCGAAGATCTCGCCGAGGGGCGGCTTCGTCAGCTTCATCCGCGACCGCAACCTGTGGGTCATCGGGCTGGCTGACGGCAAGGAAGTGCCGCTGACCCGTGATGGCAGCGACACCATCGGCAACGGCGTGGCCGAGTTCGTCGCCGACGAGGAAATGGATCGCCATACCGGTTACTGGTGGGCGCCGGACGATTCGGCCATCGCTTTCGCGCGCATCGACGAAACCCCGGTGCCGATCCAGAAGCGCTACGAGGTCTATCCCGACCGCACCGAGGTGGTCGAACAGCGCTATCCCGCGGCCGGCGACCACAACGTGCTGGTGCAGCTGGGCACGATTGCGCCGAAGACCGGCGCCAAGCCGCGCTGGATCGATCTCGGCAAGGACCCGGACATTTACCTGGCCCGCGTGGATTGGCGTGATCCGCAGCGCCTGACCTTCCAGCGCCAGTCTCGCGACCAGAAGACGCTCGAGTTGATCGAAGCCACGCTGGCGACGGGCGGGCAGCGCACGCTGGTGACCGAGACCTCGACGACCTGGGTGCCGCTGCACAACGATCTGCGATTCCTGAAAGATGGGCGCTTTCTGTGGTCGTCCGAACGCCATGGGTTCGAGCACCTCTACCTGGCGTCCGAGGACGGGGCTGCGCTCTCGCAACTGACCACCGGCGATTGGGTTGTGGACAGCCTGCTGGCCGTCGACGAGGCCAATGGCCTGACGTACGTCAGCGGCACGCGCGATGGCGCCACCGAAATGCACGTCTACGCCGTGCCGCTGGCCGGCGGCGAACCACGCAAGCTGACGCAGGCTGCCGGCATGCACGCCGCCAGCTTCGCACGCAACGCCAGCGTCTTCGTCGACAGTTGGTCCAGCGACACCACGCTGCCGCAGATCGACCTGTTCAAGGCGGACGGCACGAAGCTGGCGACGCTGCTGGAGAACGATGCGCATGCCGCAGGACATCCGTATGCGAAGTATCTCGCCGCGCACCAGCCGACCACGTTCGGCACGCTGGCGGCGGCCGACGGCACCACGCCGCTGCACTACAGCCTGATCAAGCCGGCGAATTTCGATCCGGAGAAGAAGTACCCCGTCGTGGTCTTCGTCTATGGCGGCCCTGCCGCGCAGACCGTCACCCGCGCCTGGCCCGGCCGCAGCGATGCCTTTTTCAACCAGTACCTGGCGCAGCAGGGTTACGTGGTGTTCTCGCTGGACAACCGCGGTACGCCGCGTCGCGGTGCGGCCTTCGGTGGCGCGCTGTACGGCAGGCAGGGCACGGTGGAAGTGGACGACCAGCTGCGCGGCGTCGAATGGCTGACGTCGCAGTCGTTCGTCGATCCGGCGCGCATCGGCGTGCACGGCTGGTCCAACGGCGGCTACATGACGCTGATGCTGCTGGCCAAGCACAGCGAGGCATACGCCTGCGGCGTGGCGGGTGCGCCGGTGACCGACTGGGCGCTGTACGACACCCACTACACCGAGCGCTACATGGACCTGCCGAAGGCGAACGAGGCCGGCTACCGCGAAGCCAGCGTGTTCACCCACTTGGCCGGTCTGCGCTCGAAGCTGCTGCTGATCCATGGCATGGCCGACGACAACGTGCTGTTCACCAACTCGACCAAGCTGATGAGCGACCTGCAGAAGCGCGGCACGCCGTTCGAGCTGATGACCTATCCCGGCGCCAAGCACGGCCTGCGCGGCAGCGATCTGCTGCACCGCTACCGGCTGACCGAGGACTTTTTCGCCCGTTGCCTGAAGCCCTGATCCGATCCAGGAGTAGCCCGATGTCGACCCACGTCCCCGCTCAAACCGGCTGGTGGCAACGCAACTGGAAGTGGCTCGTGCCCGTGCTGGCGGCGCTGCTGCTCGCGCTGTTCGCCGCGTTCGTCTTCGGCATCGTGGCGCTGATCTTCGGCGCCCTCAAATCCTCGGATCCGTACCGGCAAGCGGTTGCGCGCGCAAAAGCCGACCCCGCCGTCATCGCGGCACTGGGCGAGCCCATCGCCACCGGCTGGTTCGTGCAGGGCAACATCAGCGTCAATGGCGGCAGCGGCGATGCCGACCTGTCGATTCCACTCGACGGCAAGCGCGCCGACGGCACGTTGTATGTCGTTGCCGAGAAGCGCGCCGGCGAATGGCGCTACGAAACGCTGGCGGTGAACGTGGATGGCGGCGAGAGGATCGTGCTGGAAGACCGAACCGCGACCACCTCGCCCTGACCGCTCAACGACGAAGGCGGCCATCAGCCGCCTTCGCGCTTGCAGGACTGACGGACCGCGTTACGGCTTCGCCGCCGGCTCCGGCACGACCAGGCCCGGATCCACCACCGTGCCGGGCGGCACGTAGATCGCCACGCCTGCGGCCTGCTTCTGGGTGGTCGGAATGCCCATGCTCAAGCCACCGCCCGAGTGGCGACCGTAGCTGCCCGCGCCCACCGACATGCCAACCGGTGATCCACTCGACCCGACGCCGAGCAACACCACGCCGTTCGCGCCGAGGGCGGCGGCTTCGCGCTTGAGTCGGGCGACCGCAGCATCGGTCTGGCCCTGGGTGCCGAAGCCGACCGCGCTCTTGGCCTCCAGTTGCGCGATCTCCAGCGACCCTGCGGGCGGCGTGCGATAGACCTGCACCTGGGACGGATCGACCGGCGCGCGCGCCTGGCCGAGCATGACCTTGGAACTGCCGGCGCAGCCGGCAAGCAACAGGGCGGCGAATACGACAGGGGCGATGCGGAACGACATGGCGGCTTCTCCCGGTGGCCAGCGGCGATCTTCCGCCCGTGCGGCTGAATACTGGCACAGCCCGCAGGCGGCCGGCGTGACGGGGTGGGCGGGTTATCATTTCGCCCTGACCATGCCGCCGTTTCCCGCACGATGAGCTCCGCCCCCGACCATCCACCCGCGCCACAGCGGCTGGCCGTCGACTACATCCATGCCCCGTCGCCGCAAGCGTTGCTGGGCCTGCCGGAAACCCTCGCCGTGTTCGGCTTCGGCGCGCTGGCGCCGGCGACGGCCGCCATCGACGACCCCCGCTACCTGCGCGTATCGCTGTCGCCGTTGCGCGAAGCGGCGGCGCCCTATGAAGTCTGGCGCGCGACCGGACCCGTCGCCACGGGTCGCGAAGGCGCGGTGCGCTACAGCCACGACGGCGCGTTGATGTTCGGCGTGGTGGAGTGGGAAGAACCCGAGGGCGGCATCCTGCATGCCAGCGCGCAGGCGTATGCCGCGATGGCGGCGTTCTGGCGCGACAGCGGCTATCCGCACCTGCTGCGGATCTGGAACTACTTCGACGCGATCACCGAAGGCGAGGGCGACACCGAGCGCTACCGGCAGTTCTGCGTCGGTCGCGTGCAGGGCCTGGGCGATGTCGACACGCGCATGCTGCCAGCGGCCACTGCCATCGGCAGTCGTGACGGTCGCCGTATGCTGCAGGTGTACTGGCTGGCCGCACGCGAGCCCGGCCTGCCGCTGGAAAATCCCCGCCAGGTCAGCGCCTACCGCTACCCGCGCGAATACGGCCCTCAATCACCCAGTTTCGCGCGCGCGCTGTTGCCGCCGTCGCCGCAGGTGCCTCTGCTGCTGTCGGGCACGGCCAGCATCGTCGGCCACGCCTCGCAGCACGCCGACTCGCTGCGCGCCCAACTCGACGAAACACTGACCAACCTGGACAGCCTGCTCGGTGCCGCGCGCGTGCACGCGCCATGCTTGCCGCCGCACATGGATGCGAGTTCGCGCCTCAAGGTCTACGTCAGCGATGCCGTCGATGCCGATGCGGTGGCCGCGCAACTGGAGGCGAGACTGGGTACGCGCGTGCCGTGGTTGATGCTGCACGCCGACGTCTGCCGGCGCGAGTTGCTGGTCGAAATCGAGGGCATGCACGGCGTGGCGGCTTGAAGCCGTCGCTGCCCGTCCGCATAGTGAGTCCATGAGGCGCCGCGTCGCGCGCCGTATCGGGGAGCATGTTCGATGGGACTGATCAGCCTGCTGTGGGGCATCGTCGCGATGATCCTGATGATCCTCGCCCTCATTCCGCTGCTGGGAGCCGCGAACTGGCTGGTGATTCCCTTCGCTGCCGTCGGCGCGATCATCGCCGCCATCGGTATCCTGTTCACCCGTACCGGGAACCGCGGCCGCGCCAAGGCGGGGCTGGTGCTCAACGGCATCGTCATCGTGGTCGGCATCATCCGCCTGTCGCTGGGCGGCGGCTTCATCTGACGCCTCGCGGACGCAGCGTTCCGCACTGCGACCGCCTGCCGCAGGCCCCTCCCGGGGACACCGGCGTATCATTCGCCGCTCTGCCAGGAGCCCGTGATGGCCTATCCCTACACCCGCCCGCGCCGCATGCGCCGCGACGAGTTCTCGCGTCGCCTCATGCGCGAGAACGTGCTGACCACCAACGACCTGATCTATCCCGTGTTCGTGCACGAGGAGAAAGGCCGCGTGCCGGTGGCGTCGATGCCGGGCGTGGAGCGCCTGTCCATCGATGAACTGCTGCGCGTCGGCGAGCAGGCGCTGGAACTGGGTGTCCCCGTGCTGGACCTGTTCGGCGTGCCGGATCCGGCGGCGAAGACCGCCGATGGCCGCATCGCCTGGGACGAGGACGGCATCATCCCGCGCGCGATCCGCGCGCTGAAGGCGCGCTTCCCCGAACTGGGCGTGATGACCGATCAGGCGCTGGACCCGTACACCACGCACGGACAGGACGGGCTGATCGACGACACCGGCTACATCCTCAACGACGAGACCATCGAGGCGCTGGTGAAGCAGTCCCTCGCGCACGCCGCCGCAGGTGTCGACATCCTCTCGCCCAGCGACATGATGGACGGCCGCATCGGCGTGATCCGCGAAGCGCTGGAGAAGGCGGGCTACATCAACACCCGCATCATGTCGTACGCGGCCAAGTACGCCAGCGCGTTCTACGGCCCGTTCCGCAGCGCGGTGGGCAGCGCCGGCAACCTGGGCAAGGGCAACAAGTTCACCTACCAGATGGACCCGGCGAACTCGAACGAAGCCCTGCACGAGATCGCGCTGGACCTGGACGAAGGCGCCGACATGGTGATGGTGAAGCCGGGCCTGCCGTACCTGGACGTGATCCGCCGGGTGAAGGACGAGTTCGGCGTGCCGACGTTCGCCTACCAGGTCAGCGGCGAGTACGCGATGATCAAGGCGGCGGCCGCGAACGGTTGGCTGGACGAGAAAGCCTGCGCCCTGGAAGCCCTGACCGCGTTCAAGCGCGCCGGTGCCGACGGCGTACTGACCTACTTCGCGCTGGATGCGGCGCGCTGGCTGCGTGGCGGCTGACGTGCCGCAGGCGTTGAAATGAAACGGGAGCCTGCCGGCTCCCGTTTCGGTCACCCTTCCGCCTGGATCAGAAACGCGCTTCGACGCCCAGCGTCACCGTGTCGGCACGGTTGAAGTCGCAGTCGTAGCTGTAGTCGTCATCGCAGTCGCTGTCGTAGTAGTCGTCCGCGTAGATGAAGGCGGTGTACCCGAGCGTCAGGTTGACGTGGCGGTTGATGTCCACGCCGACCGCCAGACCGGCATAGCCGCCGTTCGTGGAGAAGTCGCCGCCGCCCGGGAAGTCCTGTTCCGCGTCGAAGTAGCCACCACGGACCATCATGAACCACGGGCTCTCGCCGAAGTTCATGCGGGCGTTGGCGCCCACGGCCTTGTACGTCGCCTTCGGATAGCGCCAGCCACCGTCGGTGGTTTCGTCCAGCCGGCCCGCCGACAGCTCCACGCCGACCTGGGCCCAGGGGCCCGCCTGCCAGCGGTAGCCGGCGCTGATGGCGACGGCATCCTGTTCAACGTCTTCGTAGATCCAGCCCTGTCCCGCCTGCACGCCGACGAAGAATCCGCCGTTGTCCCGTGCCTCGCGGGCAGGCGCAGGTGCGCTGTACGGTGCGGGCGCGGTGTAGACGGGCGCCGGAGGCGGTGCCACGGGTGCCACGGGTGCGGCAGGCGCGGCGGTCGGTGTCACCGGCTGGGCGGGTGCGGGCGTTTCCTTCTTCCGGAACGCGTCGTAGGCCGGCGAGATCGATTGCGCCTGCGCATGCAGGGCGAAGGTTGCCAGCGCGAGCGGCAGACAGCGGAGCAGCGTCTTCATGGTGTTTCCCCTTTCGGTGATGGTGGAATCCCCGCGTCCTTGCGGTACCGGCGGGGTGGATCGGTGAATCGCGAACATCCTGGCCGAGGGGCGAACGCGTGTGGACTGCACGACGCTTCGTTACTGGTCGTCGTACGGCCCGCAGTGGCAGTGTTCGATGGAAGGCGACCGGACTCCCCAGCCCGGCCTGCCGTCGCCTCGATCCCTGGCGCACCCGCTTCGGCGGCGGCACAGTGCAGCGCGTCGCACCGCCTGTCAAGCCGGAGCGGGCGCGCGTAGACTGCGGAGAACGACTGCAGACGGGGATCCGCACCATGACCAGCCAGCGCTACGCCGTCTTCGGCCATCCCGTCGCCCACTCGCTGTCGCCACGCATCCACGCCGCGTTCGCGCAGCAGGTCGGCATCGCGCTGGACTACACCGCCATCGACACCGCGCCGCACGACTTCGTCTCCACGCTCGACCGCTTCGCGGACGACGGGGGCGCAGGCGCGAACGTCACCCTGCCGTTGAAGGAAGCCGCCTTCGCGATCTGCGCACAGACCAGCGATCGCGCGCGCCGCGCCGGTGCGGTGAACACGCTGACCCGCAATGACGGCCAATGGCACGGCGACAACACCGATGGCACCGGCCTGGTGCGCGACCTGACCGATCGCCGCGGACTCGACCTGCGCGCGCGCCGGGCGCTGCTGCTCGGCGCCGGTGGCGCGGCACGCGGCGTGGCGCCCGCCTTGCTGGACGCCGGCATCAGCGAGCTGATCATCGTCAACCGCACCGCAGAGCGCGCCGATGCACTGGCCGATGCACTGGGGGAGCCCGACCGTGCGCACTCGCGCTACTGGGACGACCTGCGCAACCTCGGCGACTTCTCGCTGATCATCAACGCCACCTCGGCGGCGCGGAAGGACCAGGGCGAATTCACCCTGCCGTTCGGCCTCGCCACGCCACGTACGCTGGCGGTGGATCTCAACTACGGCGAAGCGGCGATCCCGTTCCTCGCCTGGGCCCGCGCTGCCGGTTGCCACGATGCGGTGGACGGGCTCGGCATGCTGGTCGAACAGGCCGCCGAGGCGTTCGAGCGCTGGCATGGCGTTCGCCCCGAGACCGATGCGGTCTACGCCGCACTGCGCGGGAAGGACAAGGTGTTGGTGACGGCGGATTGAGGGCTGGAACGACGGTTCATCGCCCAAGTTCCATGTATTCCGCGTCAGGGACGCCCGCCTCGCCTGCGAAAAGAAGCGAGGCAACTCAAAGCAAATTACATATCTGCATGTACTTGACCTTCCTTGTAGGCTGGCTGCGCCATGAATCGTGGCACAGACACAAGGAAGCTAGTCGTGAGAATCATGCTCAAAGCAGTATTGCTCGCATTGCTCGTCATACCATCAGGCCTCGCCATGGCGGATCCGTCATCCCCGCCTCCGCCGCCTCCGCCGGGTCTCCCGCCTGGTAGTGGCTACGCGTTCATGGATAGCAATGGCCAAGTCTGGTTCTGCAATTCCGAAGGGAAGAACTGCATCCCGCTGGGCACCTCTGAGCCGCCGCTCGAACCCTGAGCATCAGGGGAATTAGAGAGAACGCCCGCCTCGTGCGGGCGTTTTCTTGAAGGAATGGTGATTTTGCTCAAACCTTCTCGCCAGCATGTCGAGATGTCAACATGACACGAACTTATTCAACATCGCGTCTTGCCGCAGGATGGACATATGGACGGATTCCTCACCCAGATGCTGACAATGCTGGGCTACCAGCTGCCCGAACTGCTGGCCTGCGTGGCCGGCACCGCGATGCTGGCGATGTGGGCGCCGGCGGCACCCGGTCGCAAGCTGGCGCTGGCCGGCATCTCGCTGATGCTGCTGACCACGTTGCTGCGCGGCGTGATGAGTGTGTGGCAGGCCTGGGTGATCAACAGCGCCACCGACGGCTATTCCTCGGTGAGCGGCATGATGGGTCTGTTCAGCGCCGTCGGCATGTTGATCGGCATCGTCTCCGCCGTCGGCCTGGTCATGCTGGCGTGGGGTGCCAGCAAGGCGATGCAGGCCACACGCACGGCGTAGGCGATATCCGCATAGGCGTCGTCGAAAACGGAATAGCGCGACGATGTCGCGCGATCCCACGCCGGGCTAGCATCGCGGCATGAAACGTCTTCTGCTGCTCGCACTGCTCTGCCTTGCCTGCCTGACCACCCCTGCGTTCGCGCAAGGCCAGTTCAAGGTGCTGGTGGTCGCCATCCCCAACCGCTACCACCACGATTACGCGGTGGTCGCCAAGCCGCAGTTCGAGCGCATGGCGCAGGTGCATGGCTTCGACCTGACGTGGTCGTGGAACAGCACGCCGTTCGATGGCGACCTGTCTCCCTATGCGGCCATCGTGCTGCTCAACACGCCCGGCGACGAACTGAAGGGTGCACAGCGCGGCAGGCTGGAGGCCTACGTCCGCGGCGGTGGCGGGGTGATGGCCGTGCACCGCGCACTGATCTTCAATCCCCCCGGCGAGTGGCCATGGTTCGAGAAACTGGTCGGCCGCACCTTCCGCATCCATCCGATGGTGCAGACCGCGACGGTGCGCGTGGAAGACCCGTCGTTCCCGGCGGCATTCGGCCTGCCGTCGCGCTGGATCTGGACGGACGAGTGGTACGAGTTCCACGAACCGCTCGTCCCCGGCCTGCGCACCGTCCTGAGCGTGGACGAGTCCACCTACGATCCGACCCGCATCTGGCCGGGCCAGGTGGCGCGCGGCATGGGCAAGGATCATCCCGTCGCGTGGTACCACGCCTACGACGGCGGCCGCGTCTTCGTCACCGCACTGGGACACACCCCGGCGCTGTATGACGATCCGGCCTATCTGGCGCATCTTTACGGCGGCCTGTGGTGGACCGCGACCGGCAGGGGCATCGACAACCGACGCTGACGCGCGCCGGGGCTCACTCGGCAGCGACGCAGAGATCCAGGCGTTCACACAGGAACGCGACCTGCGCCTCCGGCGTCTCTGGCCCGTCGTAGGGCAACACCGTCCAGCGCTCGCGCGCCTGCATCGCTTCGCCGCTGGCCAGGGTGCGGAACGGCGCGTGCACTTCCATTTCCAGCAGTCCCGCTTGCAGGTCACCGGCGTGATCGAGATAGAGCTCGACCTGGCCATGCTCGGGATGGATGGCCTCGCGCGGCTGCAGGTCGAAACGGATCACGAACGCCTGGCCTTGCGCGAAGCCTGCCATCCAGCCCGCCGACGGGTCCAACAGCAGTTTGCCACGACGCATCGCCGTACCAGGCGGCGGTGGCAGGAACGCGAATACACCCGCATCGATCCGCCAGCTCGGCACGGCGCCCTTTGCGCCTTCCACGCGCACGTCACGCGTATCGGCCACCGGCACGTAGACACGCGTCGCAGCGGAAGTGCGTGTGTTGAACCACAGGTCGCGGGCAAGCGGACGATCGCGGATGTTGCGGGCGGTCGCCGTCACCACGACGGTGGCCGGATCCGTGGGATCGAACGCAAACGACTTCAGCAACCGCACGCCGGTCACCGGGCTGTCGGCGCCCTCGAGCACCAGCCGGTCCGGCGAGCGCACGACCACGCGCGTCTGCGCGAACGCCAGGTACGGGTCCGGCGGCCAAACCGCCTTCGCGGCGCGACGCGCGGGATTCACCTGCTGGTCCGACCACCAGCCACTCTGCGGCCCCAGCCACACGTCGTGGCCGAGGTAGCCGATGTCGTCCGCTTCCGCCGATACCGCAGGTGCCGGTTCCAACGCGACCGGCTCGCCGGTCTTGATGAGATTGGGAAGACCGATGCGCCCCACGTGCAGCACGCGTCCGCCCAGCGCGGGCGTGACGTCGATGACTACATCGATGGACTGAAGCCGGATGCGCTCGACGTCGGTGGCCTTCGTGGACGCGGCCTGCAGGCACAGCGCAAGCAGGAGGAGCGCTGTGGTGGCGAGCGTACGCATACGTGCCACTAGAGCACGCCGTCGCGTTTGACGGCCAGATAGCGCTCCACCAGCGCAGCAGGCAGTTCGTCGGCGGTAACGTCCAGCACCATGACGCGATGGCTGCGCAGGGCATCGTGCGCGGCGGTGCGCTGCTCGAGGTAACGCGCGACCGCACCGGCATGGATCGCGCCCTGCAGATCGCGCACGTCGTCGTCCAGCGCAGCATCCAGCGAGGTTTCGCGCAGGCTGGCCACGCAGACCAGGTGCCGCTTCTGCAGCAGGCGAACGGCGGCGAGCAGATCGTCGATATCTTCGTCGCGGACATTGGTGACCAGCATCACCAGCGCTCGCCGGCGTTGCCGCAGGCTCAGTTCGGTGGCGGCGGCCAGGTAATCGGTGGCGACCGCGCGCGGCTGCAGGTCGTAACTCGCGCGCAGCAGCGTATCGATGGCAGCCATGCCGCGTTGCGGCGCGACCCAACGGCTGTCGCCACCGGCCGCGAATAGACCCACACCGTCGCCTTGGCGCAACGCCAGGTACGACACGACGAGCGATGCATTGAGCACGTGGTCGAAGTGGCCCAGTTCGTCCTCGCGCGCCATCATCCGGCGACCGGTGTCGATCAGCATCACCAGTTGCTGGTTCTTCTCGTCCTGGTACTCGCGCGAAATCAGCTTGCGCGAGCGTGCGGTGGCCTTCCAGTCGACCTGGCGCAGGCTGTCGCCGACACGGTACTCGCGCATCTGGTGAAAGTCAGTGCCTTCGCCGCGACGCCGCTTCAGGTGCGCACCCACCAGGCGGGAGGCCTGCTCCGCGCTGAAGAGTGCGAAACGCGTCAGCGGTGCGAAGTTCGGATACACGCGTACCCGCTGCGGCATGCCGGCGACCCGCGACTGACGCCACAGCGCCAGAGAGGAACGCAGGCGGAGCTGCACGCCGGCGAAGTGCGCATCGCCGCGCGCCGCAGGACGCAGGCGATAGGTGATGCGGGTCGCCGACATCGGCGCCAGCGTCAGCCGGCGCGGCAGGTCCGTCGATGCCCAGCCGCCCGGATGCAGATCGAAGACGTCCAGCCGCTGCTTCACCCGCGACTCGAAGCTCAGTGCCACGTCGCGCTCGATGCCCAGCGGCAGCGCGTCGGGAATCTCGCGTGCGACTTCCGGTGTCGGACGGCCGCGCAGCCACCAGGCGTCCACTGATGCGATCACCAGCAACACCGCGCCGGCCACCTGCCATTGCCACAACGGCCAGCCGAGGAACGGCACGGCCAGGCCGGCCAGTCCCCAGCCTGCGATCAGGGCGATGAGCAGCGGCGCCGGCCTCATTTGCGGGGCGCGTCCACCTTCGCCAGCAGCGCGCGCAACGCATCGTCCGGCGACTGTCCTTCGATCTGCAGTTCGGGGGCGAGCGTGATGCGGTGGCGCAATGCGGGGCGAGCGATGTCGCGCACATCATCGGGCGTGACGAAGTCGCGCCCCTGCAGCACGGCCTGCGCACGCGCCGCGCGCACCAGGGCGATGCTGCCGCGTGGGCCTGCGCCCAGCGAAATGCCCGGCCATTTGCGGGTGGCGGCGACGATGCGCACGGCGTAGTCGATGACTTCCGGGTCCACGCGCACGGCGGCCGTCTCGCGCTGCATCGCGGCGATGTCGGCAGCACCCACGACGCGCTTCACCTGCGAAAGATCGAAGTCGGCGGCGGTGCGCCCGGTGGTGATGGCATCGACCATGCGCTTCTCGTCCTCCAGCGCCGGGTAGTCGATCAGCACCTTCAGCAGGAAGCGGTCCAGCTGCGCTTCCGGCAGCGGATACGTGCCTTCCTGCTCGACCGGGTTCTGCGTGGCAAGCGCGATGAACGGCGGCGACAGCGCGAATGATTTGCCTTCGATCGTGACCTGCCCTTCCTGCATCACTTCCAGCAGGGCGGATTGGGTCTTGGCCGGCGCGCGGTTGATTTCGTCGGCCAGCAGGATGTTGGTGAATACCGGGCCGCGGCGGATCTGGAAGCTCTCCGTCTTCGGGTCGTAGACGGCGTGGCCGCTGACGTCGCTGGGCATCAGGTCGGGCGTGAACTGCACCCGCGCGTAGGTCAGCTCCAGCGCCTGCGACAGCGCACGCACCAGCAGGGTCTTGCCGAGGCCGGGCACGCCTTCGATCAGCACGTGGCCACCGGCGAGCAGCGCGATCAGGATCTGGTCCAGCACCTCGGGCTGTCCGATGAAGGCCCTGGACACTTCCTCGCGCACCGCCTCGACACGTTCGGACAGGGCGTTGCGCGGCATCGGCGGAAGCGCGGGCGGCGCGGCGGCGGTCTCGTCGTTCATAGGCGGTTTCTCAGTTGGATCAGCAGGGCGATGCGGTCGCGGAAGGCCTGCCGGTCATGCGAGGCAGGGACATTGAGGGCGGTGCGGATGCGCTCGGCAGGCTGGCCGGTGCGCTCGGCGATGGCGGCCACCTGCGGCTCGCCGGTCAGCGCGGCGGCGACCGGATCGCGGCGGCGCAGGCGCGCGAGGAACGCCTGGCGGACTGCGGAATACAGCATCACGCCGCGACCGTAACGATAGAGGTGTTCGCCGCTGGCACGCACGTGCTCGAGCAGCGAGCGTCGCTCGCCGGCCGGCGACGGCACCGGCGGACCGAAGCGCTGCATGCGCATCCACAGCCAGGCCGCCAACGCGAGCAGCAGCGGCGCCCACACCATCCAGCCGTGCAGGTACAGCGTGCGCCACAACGAGGGCATTTCGGCCGCGTAGACCAGGTGCATGGTGCCCCGGCCGTAATTGGGTGCCAGCACCTGCCGCGCCAGCGCGCGATGCGGGCCGTCGCGCAGGCCGCCCTCGGGCGGCGTATCGAGCGCTTCCTGCATGAAGCCGCGCGCCGCCGTGTTGGCGAGGAAGTCGAAGTCGGCCAGCACGTCGACGTGGCCGTCGCCCACGGCAAGCCGGGCATAGACATAGCCGGCCTGCAGATCGCCCCAGGCGAGTTCGGGCACCACCTCGTCGAAGGCGAAGCGGCGGCCGCGGCAGAACTCCACATGATGGCCCTCGCCTTCCACCTGGAAGTCCTCGCAAGACGGCACCTCGTCCACCAGCCAGGCCGACAGCAGGTCCAGCATCACGGTCTGCGGCGCATCCCGCCCGGACAGGTCCTCGCCCGGCGAATACAGCGGCGTCCGGATCAGCAGATGGCCACCGGCTTCCACCCAGGCCAGCAGGCGCTCGGCCTCGGGCGGCGACAACGCGCGCGGGTCGTTGAACAGCAGCAGTGTGTCGCCGGGCGCGAGCGCGTTGTCGTCCAGCATCAGGCGCTGGCGTGCGTTGACCTTCACGCCATCGGCCTCGAGCGTTTTCGCCAGGGCATACAGCGGGTTGTAGGCGGCCTCGCCGGAGGGAGGCAGGTGCAGCGTCTTCTCGACGCGATGGAAGGTCTGCCGGAACCACACGCCCAGCAGCACGGCCACCACCAGCAGGACCATCAGGCCCGCGCCCACCCACCGCCCCTTGTGGCGCGCGGACGTCACGTCGCCCACCCGTAGCGCTGCTGCAGGTCGCCTACCAGCGCATCGAACTCGTCATCGCCCGGCAGGCGCTCCGCATAGGCGGCGTACTGCCAGGTGCGCACCATGCGCGCGAAACTCTGACGGTCTTCCGCCTGCGGCATGCGGCGCGACGCACGCAGGCATTCGGCCTCGGTGGCGCCGGGCGGCAGCACGATGTCGGCACGCTGGCTCATGCTGTCCACGCTGGCGCGGTAGAGCAGGGCCAGCGCGTGGCGCGGCCGACCTTCGCGCCACAATCGGCGCGCGGCCGTGGCGATGTCGTCAGGCAACGCTTCGGGCAGCACCAGCGCATCCGTCTGCGGCGCATCGGGCGCAGCGACCGGCCCGCGCGCGATGCCGCGCATCCACGGCCACCAGTAACGCGCCGTGGCCAGCAGTACCAGCACCAGCACGCCGACGATCAGCCAGAGGCCCCACTCGCCGACAAAGGCGAGCACGTTGCCGATGCCGGACAACAACGCGTTGTCGCGGTCCGCCACGTCCTCGGGCTTTTTCTGCTCCGGGGTGCGGCGCTCCCAGCTGGACTGCACCTGCGTGCGATCGAGTGCCGGATCGCGGTAAGCCTTGTCGGCCGCCTTGCGGAAGGCGCTGTCGTCGACACGCTGGTCGCCGAACACGATGGGCAGGGTGGGAGGCGTCGGCGTCGCGTCTTGCGTGGTTGCCTCGGGCGCGGGCGTGGCGGCCGGGACACCATGGCGTTCCTGCGCGTCGACCAGGCCGGCGGTGCCCATCCACAGCGCCGCCACCAGCATCAGCGGCGCGGCCGCCGCCAGTCGCGCGCGCAGCTTGCGGAACACGATCTCAAGGTCCCAGGCTTCGATCTGCGTGCGCCGGTTGAGATACAGGCCGAAGCCCGCGCCGACGTAGAACGGCTCGATCACGCTGATCGCCGCCCAGGCCAGCGCATTCCATGCGAACTCGAGCCAGACGGGCCATTCGATGGCGGCCACCCGGAACGCCGCCTGCACGCTGTCCGGCAGCAGGTCCTGCGGCAGATACATCACCACGGCCAACACGCCGCCCAGCACCAGCGCACCCTGGAACAGCAGGCAGATCCAGGTCAGCAGGATCCCGGTGCTGTACGCGTCGCCCCCCAGCACGCGACGACGCTGGCGCAGGCGCTCGCCCTGCACGCCTTCGAGCAGATCGATCGGCATGTACAGCGAACGCACCGGACTGAAGCGACGCCACGTGAGCAGGTGCGGCAGCATCCGCGTGCCCCACCCCAGCTGCGCCCGCACCGTCGCACGCGTGTCCGGGACGCTGCCGAAAACGGCGCGCGAGACCACGTACAGCGGAATGCGGTCGAACACCGGCTTCAACCACCACATCAGCAGGGCAGCCAACCAGATCCGGTCGATCCACCACGCACCGAGGTTGAGCAGCGCGAACACCGGCAGGGTCAGCCACAACCACGGCTTCCAGATCGCCGCGGCATGCCGCCGCACCAGCGCCATGCCCAGCTCGACCGCTTCCCAGTCCGAGCGCGCACGCAGGCGGACCGTCAGCTGTTCAATCCTCATCGGCCACCCCGCGTCCACCCAGGCCGAGCCACAGCGCGACCAGTGTCCACAGCACGCCGGACACGCTGTACTTCACCACCGCCGGAATGGATTGCGTCGACGACCAGAAGGCCTCGATGAAGGCCGCCACCAGCAGCATGAACGCGACGCCGAGGCACAGCTTCGCTCCCTTCTTGCCCGCGATCGCCAGTGCGTCGATGCGCCGGTGCCGCCCGGGTGCCACCAGGCCCAGGCCCAGGCGCAGGCCGGCGCCACCGGCCAGCACGATGGCGGTCAGTTCGAACGGGGCATGCCCGCAGACGAAGCGCCACAGCGGATCGCCGTAGCCGATCTGCTGCAGATGGCCGAACACCGTGCCGATGCCGATGCCATTGACGACCAGCACGAACAGCGCGCCGACGCCGGCCAGCAGTCCGCCCGCAAACGTGCGCAGGCCGATGCTGACGTTGTTCCAGATGTAATGGCCGAACATCTGCCAGTCGGTGCCGCTCTCGCGGCCCAGGGCGTGGCTGGGGTCGGCGGGGTCGTACATGCGCTCGTACATCGCCACCTGTTCGGGCGACACGATGCTGTAGACGAGCTCAGGCCGCACCTGCAGCAGGACGAACATGAGCACCAGCGGGACGACGAACACCGCCGCCGCCACCCACATGCAACCGGCCTCGCTGCGCACCAGCCGGGGGAAGTCCGCCAGCAGGAAGCGCACCGCACGCTGCCAGCGCGGCGGCGGCGTGCGGTACAGCACGCCATGTCCCTGCTGCATCAACGCCTGCAGGCGGTCCACCACGACCGGGCTGTAGCCGCGTCGGCGTGCCAGTGCGAGGTGCTGGCAGACGCGGCGGTAGCGCGCGGGGACGTCCTCGTCGGTCAGCTCGCCGTTGTTGCGCTCGCGGCGTGCCCGGCGCGCACTCTCGCCACGCGCATGCAGCCACGATTCGAAGGCCAGCCATTCGGCCTGATGGCGGGCGACGAACTGTTCCTGCCTCATCGCCGCCCCAACAGCCAGTTGGCCATGCCATAGAGCCGCTGTACGCCGGCCTGCCCCTGTGCGGCGGTAATCGGCTGGGCGAGGTTGGCCAGTTCTTCCTGTCGCGCGGCCGTCAGCTGCGACGCACGCTCGCCGAAGGCGACGATCGCGCCCTGTTCTTCGGGCGACAACTGCGCCGGTGGCACGAAGACCGTGTTGACCGGGGCCGGCGCATGGCTGCGCTCATGCCCGGTGTGCACCACCAGCGTGCCCGCGACCATGTCGCCAAGACGGCGTGCATGCGGGTCGACCAGACTGGCGACCAGGCCGATCGCATAACCGAACGGCAGCATGTCGACGGTACGCAGCAGGTTGCGCGTGATCGCCGCCAGCCAGCCGACCGGCGCGCCGTCGGCCGACACCACCCGCAGGCCCAGCGCCTTCTTCCCGGGCGTCTGCCCCCGCCAGACGGACTCCAGCACGATCGGATAGGCCCAGAACACCAGGAACACCACGATCAGGTACAGGCCATCGCCCACCTTGCCGAGCAGCGCCAGCAGCATCGCCATCACCATCACGATGCCGAGCCGGATCACCAGGTCGATGCCCCACGCCAGCGCGCGCGGCACCGGACCGGCCGCCGGCAGATGCAGGCCCACGCCCTCGGGCGTGACGACTTCGCAGTAGGTGTCCAGCATCACGCACTCACCACGGGCAACATTCCCCTGGCGACGCGACGGCCGCGACCTGATCGATGTGGTGGAACCTGCGTGTCCCGCTGTCCATGCGCCTTCCCCTTGCCCGGCGACTTTAGCCGCGAACGCCATCCTTGCCCAGCCACCACAGGGCCTACACTGCGCGCCATCGTGGACATCGCCTTCCCTTGCCGACCCGGCTGCGCCGCCTGCTGTACCGCGCCGTCGATCACCTCGCCGATCCCCGGCATGCCACACGGCAAGCCGGCCGGCGTGCCGTGCGTGCAACTGGATGACACCTTGCGCTGCCGGCTGTTCGGCCACCCCGAGCGACCCGCGTTCTGCGCCACGCTGAAACCCGGCCCCGACATGTGCGGGGCCAGCCGTGCCGACGCGATGGCCCTGCTGGCGGCGCTGGAGCGCGCGACCGCACCCTGATGCCGCGGCGCGGTCATGCCACCTGCGTGGAGATCCACCAGGTGGTGCCGCCGGCATCGCGGAAGCCGCCGCGGCGGTCGCCATCGCCCTTCTCCATCGGTGGCTGCACTGCCTCGGCGCCTGCGGCGAGCGCGCGCGACCAGGTGGCATCGACGTCCGGCACGTAGAGATGCACATGGCTGGCGATGGCCGGCCAGCCCTCCATGCCGTCGGCCAGCATCAGCACGGTGTCGTCGATGCGGACTTCGGCATGGCCCAGCCGCTCGCCCATGGGGTGCATGCGCAAGGGCTGCGCATCGAACACGGCCACGAGGAAGTCGATCGTGCGCTGTGCGCCCTCGACGACGAGATAAGGGGCCACCGAGGTGTATCCCTCCGGTTTCCAGGCCATGCGGGTCTCCCCGGCGACGCGGAACGCGCCGCCGGCCATCATGCCGCAGGCGGTGTCGGCTGCAGGTAACGATCCTTCAGCTTGACGTAGTGCCCGGCCGAGTAATGCAGGCTCTCGATTTCCTTGTCGGTGAGCGCACGTGCGAAGCGGGCCGGATTGCCCAGCCACAGTTCGGCCTCGCCCACCACCTTGCCCGGCCCCAGGATCGCGCCAGCGCCGAGGAAGCCGTACTTCTTCACCGTCGCGCCATCGAGGATGCAGGCGCCCATGCCGATCAGGCACAGATCCTCGATCGTGCACGCATGGATGATGGTGCCGTGGCCGATGGTCACGTCGGCGCCGATCAGCGTCGGATAGCCGGCCTTGTTGTACGGGCTGTGGTGGCTGACGTGGACGATGGTGCCGTCCTGCACGTTGGTGCGCGCACCGACGCGGATGAAATTGACGTCGCCGCGCAGGATCGTGCCCGGCCAGACGGAGACGTCTTCCGCCAGTTCGACATCGCCGATGACCGTGGCGGCGGGATCGACGTAGACGCGCGGCCCGAGGACGGGAAAGCGGTCAAGGTAGGGGCGCAGGGCGGTCAGATTCGGGTCCATGCCGGGATTGTAGTGCGCCCGCCCCAGGACGAAGGCATACACTCGGCCGATGACGACCTTCCCGCACGCCGCCACGACCGCCGCCACTGCGGCCATCACCGCCGCCAACGTCGCCATCACGGCCGCGACAGCGGACGTTCCGCTCGCTGCAGGCAGCAGCGCGCGTCCGTCCGAAGGCGATACGCGCATCAGCGACCTCGTGTCCACGCTGCAACAACTGCGTGGCGCATGGCAGGTGCGCAAGCCCGACTGCACGCAGCGGCGCGACGATCTGCAGCGGTTGCGCGACGCACTGAAGCGACGGCTGCCCGAGATGGCCGACACGATCGCTGCCGACTTCGGCCATCGCTCGCGGCACGAGTCGTTGATTGCCGACGGCATGACCGTGCTCAACGAAATCGACCATCTCGCCTCGCACCTGCGCCGCTGGATGAAACCGAAGCGCGTCGGCGTGGGTTGGCGCTTCTGGCCGGCCCGGGCGGAGATCCGTCAGGAACCGGTGGGCGTGGTGGGCGTGATTTCGCCGTGGAACTACCCGGTCAACCTGGCGCTGATCCCGCTGGCGACTGCCATCGCCGCCGGCAACCATGTCTATCTGAAACCCTCGGAACACACGCCGCGTACGGCCGGCTTCCTGCGCTCGCTGCTGGCGGAGGTATTTCCTCCGGAGCGCGTCAGCGTTGCCCTCGGTGGCGCCGAGGTGGCGGGCGCGTTCGCTGCACTGCCGTTCGACCATCTGGTATTCACCGGCTCCACCGCCGTGGGTCGCAAGGTGATGGCCGCCGCCGCGCCGAACCTGACGCCGCTGACGCTGGAACTCGGCGGCAAGTCGCCGGCCATCGTGTGCGACGACTTCCCGGTGGAGCAGGCCGCGGCGCGGCTGGCCACCGGCAAGTGGTTCAACGGCGGACAGACCTGCATCGCACCGGACTACGTGCTGCTGGTCGGCCGCGAGCGACGTGACGCGCTGGTGCAAGCACTGCGCGAGCAGGTCGCGGCGCGCTACGGCGACCTGTCCGATGCCGGCGACTTCACCCGCATCATCAACGACGGCCAGTTCTCGCGTCTGGACGGCTATCTGGAGGATGCACGCCAGCGCGGCCATGACGTCATCCCGCTGGCGCCGACGCACGACCGCGCGCAGCGCCTGTTCGCGCCCACGGTCGTGATCGAACCCGGCGACGACGCGAAGGTGATGCAGGACGAGATCTTCGGCCCCATCCTGCCGATCCGCACGGTCGCTTCGCTGGACGAGGCGCTGGCTTACGTCAACGCGCACGACCGGCCGCTGGCGCTGTATCCCTTCAGCCACGATCGCACACGGGTGGAGAAGATCCTGGGCAGCACGCTGGCCGGCGGCGTCACTGTCAACGACACCGTGCTGCATTTCGGCATCAACGCGCTACCGTTCGGCGGCATCGGCCCCAGCGGCATGGGTGCGTACCACGGCCGCGCCGGCTTCGACGCGATGAGCAAGGCGCTGCCGGTGCTGTGGCAGCCGCGCCGTGCGGGCAGCGACCTGCTGAAGCCGCCGTATGCGAAGGTCGCGCGGTTCATCGACTTCATCATCCGCTGACCGGGCGCCGCATGCGCAAGCTCCGGCACGCCAGCAACAGCCGTCGCGACGTCCGCGTCTACGGCATGCTGCTGGTGGGCGCGATGTTCGTGTACGCCGGCCTGGTCGTGGATCCGGCCAGCAACTGCGACGCCAGCGGGCAGCAGTGCGCGCCGTGGCTGGTGCCGGTGGCATTCCTGATGGGCGTCGTGCTGGCCGGATCGGCGCTGGCGATGCTGGTGCATGCGCGCCGCTGGGGCAGCCGCCTCGATATCGAAGCGCGCACGCTGTGGTGGTGGGATAACGCGGTCGGTCCCGGTGAACGAGCCATCGCGCTGGACGATGTCGCACGTATCCGCGTGCAGCGTCCGGACGAAAGCGAGGACCGCATCTTCCTCTACGCGCGGGACGGCACGCTGCTGCATTTCCCGTCCGAACGCGGTGTCCCCTACGACGCCATGCAGTGGGCCCGGGACCTGGCCGTACACTTCCCGCACATCCAGGTGGACGTGGAAGGCGGCTGACACCGACGACCCGGCAGGTCGGCCCGGGTCGAAAATCGCCACACCCGTTCGTCGGACGGGAGACACCCCACTGACGGACCGCCATGTCGACGACCGCCGTATCCGCCAAAGCCACCCGTCGTGAATGGATCGGCCTGGCGATCATCGCCCTGCCCTGCATGGTCTATGCGATGGACCTGACCGTGCTGAACCTGGCGCTGCCGGCAATCAGCGCCGAACTGGACCCCAGCGCCAGCCAACTGCTGTGGATCGTCGATGTGTACGGCTTCCTGGTCGCCGGCTTTCTGATGACGATGGGCACGCTGGGCGACCGGATCGGCCGGCGCAAGCTGCTGCTGATCGGTGCGGCGGCGTTCGCGGCCGCATCCGTACTGGCGGCCTTCTCGCGCAGCGCGGAAATGCTCATCGCGATGCGTGCGCTGCTCGGCGTGGCAGGCGCGACGCTCGCGCCGTCCACCATGTCGCTGATCCGCAACATGTTCCATGACGAACACGAACGCCAGTTCGCCATCGGCGTGTGGATCGCCGCGTTTTCGGTCGGTGGCGCCATCGGTCCACTGGTCGGCGGCCTGCTGCTGCAATGGTGGTGGTGGGGTGCCGCCTTCCTGGCGGCGGTGCCGGTGATGGTGCTGCTGCTGGTACTGGGCCCGAAGCTGCTGCCCGAGTATCGCGATCCCGAGGCGGGCAAGCTGGATCCGGCCAGCATGGTGCAGTCCCTGTTCGCCGTACTGGCGGTGGTCTATGGACTGAAGCGGATCGCGGAGTACGGCGTCGACCCGCGTGGCGTTGCCGTGTTCGTGGTCGGCATTGCGCTGGGCGTGCTGTTCGTGCGCAGGCAGAAACACCTGGCCTACCCTTTCCTCGACGTGACGCTGTTCCAGCGCCCGGCCTTCTCCGCCGCCATCGTCGCGTATGCGCTGGCCGGCCTGTCCATGATGGGCGTGTACATCTTCATGACCCAGTACCTGCAACTGGTGCTGGGACTCACGCCGCTGCAGGCCGGCATCGCGACGGTGCCGTGGTCGCTGTGCTTCACCGTCGGCTCGCTGCTGGCACCGCGGCTGGCGCGCCATTGGGGCGCACGCCGGGTGATGGTGCGTGGCCTGCTGCTCGCGGCCGTCGGTTTCGCCATCACCGCGCTGGTCATGCCGCCGTACGGACTGTGGATCCTGATCGCCGGCATGCTGGCGATGAGCCTGGGCATGGCGCCGGTGTTCACCGTCGGCAACGAACTGATCATCACCACCGCGCCACCGGAACGCGCGGGCGCCGCGTCCGCATTGGCCGAAACCAGCGCCGAACTCAGCGGCGCGCTGGGCATCGCGATCCTCGGCAGCCTCGGCATGCTGGCTTACCGGCTGTGGCTGGACCCCGCCTTGCCGCTGACGCTGGCCGATGCGGAGGCGACGCGCGCGCTGTCGACACTGGGCGGCGCCGTCACGGTCGCGGGTGAAGTCGGTGGAACGGCGGGGGCGGCCATCGCCGACACCGCACGTACCGCCTTTACCGATGCCATGCGCGCCATTGCCGTCTTCGGCATGGCGATGATGTTGCTCGCCGCGTGGATGGCCGCCCACCTGATGCGCGATGGTGAAGGTGCGGGGCATGCCGCGGCGCCGGCCGATGTCCCGACGGACGCATGACCCGCTTCCTCGCTTAGAATTCATGCCATGAAAATCGCCAGCTGGAACGTCAATTCGCTCAACGTGCGCCTGCCGCATCTCACGCAATGGCTGGGTGCGTTCGCGCCCGATGTCGTGGGGCTGCAGGAAACCAAGCTGGAAGACCACCGCTTTCCCGACACCGCGCTGGCCGAAGCGGGCTACCGCAGCGTGTTCGCCGGCCAGAAGACCTACAACGGTGTGGCGCTGCTGTCGCGCCAACCGATCAGCGACGTGCAGGTGGGCATCCCCGGCTTCGAGGACGAGCAGAAGCGCGTGATCGCGGCGACCGTGGGCGACGTGCGCATCGTCAATCTCTACGTGGTCAACGGCCAGGACGTGGGCACCGACAAGTACGCCTACAAACTGCGCTGGCTGGACGCGGTGCACGACTGGATCGCCGCCGAACGGCAGGCGCATCCCAAGCTGGTGGTGATGGGCGACTTCAACATCGCGCCGGACGACCGCGACGTGTTCGATCCGAAAGTCTGGAACGACGACCACATCCTGACCTCGACCGCCGAGCGCGCCGCACTCCAGCGTCTCTGTGCGCTGGGGCTGCACGATGCCTTCCGCTTGCACAGCGACGAAGCCAACGTCTACAGCTGGTGGGATTACCGGATGGGCGGCCTGCGCCGCAACCTGGGCCTGCGCATCGACCTGACGCTGGTATCGGAGGCATTGCGCGCCGACGCGGTGGAATCCGGCATCGACCGCGAGCCGCGTACCTGGGAGCGTCCGAGCGACCATGCACCGGCGTGGGTGCGACTGGGCGGTTGATCCGGGACCGCCGGCCGGACACCTGGACGAACAAAGGCCCGGCATTGCCGGGCCTTTGCATTGCCACGGGCCTTGGGTGCGTCTCGAACGCGCACGCGGCCGCAGCGGAACCGCTATCTCGCCTTGCCGCGCGTGAACAGGTTGACGATCAGCAACAGGACCACCGCGCCGATGAACGCGGTCAACAGAAAGCCGACCCAACCGCCGCCCAGGCCGAGGCCCAGGGTCGGCAGCAACCAGCCGCCGAGGAAACCGCCGATGATGCCGACGACGACATTCAGGATGATCCCCTGCGAACCGTCGCGCTTCATGACGATGCTGGCCAGCCAGCCGGCGATACCACCCACGATCAGATAGATGAGAAAATTCATTGCGTTGCTTCTCCCTCGATGGACAGGACCCCTTGGCGCGGGGCACGCTTCAATTTCCAACGCACTGCGTGAAACCGTCGTTAACTTCGTGGGGGAAGCTTCCGTGCCCGTGCTTGATAGCGCCATCGCCGCAGGCTTGCACGCTGTGCCGCACCAAGACGCCGCTTCCGTAACGTGAGTTGGCACGACACTCCAGCGGACTGGCGACAGGACGGGATTGCCCTGTGGCTGCTGCCGCATGCGCCCCGGCAACGCGGCGAGCCCGCCGCCCGCGAGCACCTTGCGCGCGTGCTGGACATGACGCCACAGGCGCTGCCGATCACCCGCGACGCGCAGGGCCGGCCGCACTTCATCGCACCGCTGCATCACCTGGAGACTGGCTGGAGCCACAGCGGGGAGGCGCTGCTGCTGGCGCTGGGCGAAGACGTCGAACTCGGCGTCGACATTGAACGCCTTCGCCCGCGTCCGCGCGCGATGGAGCTGGCGCACCGTTTCTATCACCCCGAGGAAACCCGCTGGCTGCACTCCATCGAGGACGATGACGTCCGCCTGCTCGCGTTCGTGCGCCTGTGGTGCGTCAAGGAAGCCGTGCTGAAAGCGCATGGCCAGGGGATTTCCTTCGGCCTGCATCGCTTCCACGTGCAGTTCGGCGGCGAGGGGGTACGGCTGGCTGCGTGCGATCCCGCGCTCGGCCACGCCGGCGACTGGCGCCTGCACGAATGGTCGCCCGCACCCGGCTATCGCGCCGCGCTTGCGTGGCATCCGCGCGGCGCGGCATGGCGGCCTGCGATAATGCCGCGATGAACGACACCGCCTTTGCCGCCGACCTGCGCGACGACCTTCACCGCGGCCTGGTGACGCTGGGCCTGGACGCCGACGCACTGGCGCCGCGCCTGCTGGCCTACCTGGCCCTGCTCGATCGCTGGAACAAGACCTACAACCTCACGGCCATCCGCGACCCGCGCGAGATGGTCACGCGCCATCTGCTGGACTCGCTGGCGATGCATCCGTTCGTGGACGCGCTCGCCGCCACGGGCGGTGCGCTGGCCGACCTGGGCACCGGTCCCGGCCTGCCCGGCATTCCGTTGGCGATCGCCAAACCCGGCCTGCGCGTGACGCTGGTGGAAAGCAACGGCAAGAAGGCGCGCTTCCTGCGCGAAGCCGTGCGCACATTGAAACTCGGCAACGCCCGCGTGGCCGAATCCCGTGCCGAGGCACTGGCCGAGCCGCTGGCCTACGACGCACTCACCGCGCGCGCACTCGACGTGCTGGCCGGCATCATCGAGGTAGGCGGACACCTGCTGAAGCCGGGCGGCGCCTTGCTGGCGATGAAAGGCGTGCGACCGGACGAGGAGATCGCCGCCCTGCCGGCGGGCTGGTCGGTGGACACGATCCAGCCGTTGACCGTGCCTGGCCTGGTCGGCGAACGCCACATGGTCGTCGTGCGTCGCGACTGAGGGCCGCGGGCGTGCGCCCTCGCAACCTAAGCCGTTGAAAAGACTGGCACCCGGTTCGGGATATGTTGTGATCCTCGGACACGGTGACCGGCGGTCGCCGGGTTGCCCGTACTCCTGATTT